>JAJZOJ010000036.1 GCA_021829015.1 Microcaldota archaeon
CAATTCCCCCCAGCACATGGGCCACATAAGGACATACGGCACCGCAGACACGTACGCGCGCTACATGCGCATGCGCGGCTTCAACGTCCTTTACCCTATGGCTTTCCATGCTACGGGGACGCCGCTGCTCGCGTTCGCGAAGCGCATAAACAACAACGACAAGGAGCTAATAGACGAGCTGAAGATGTTCCATGTCCCTGACAACGAGATATCCAAGATGGCGGATCCGAGGTACATTGCCGATTATTTCGTAAAGGAGATGGAGTACGGCATGAGGATCGCCGGCTACGGCGTTGACTGGAGGAGGAAGTTCGTATCCATAGAGCCGCTCTTCAGCCGCATGGTGGAGTGGCAGTTCCTCAAGCTAAGGGAGAAGGGCTACATAACCAAGGGGAAGCATCCGATAGGCTGGTGCACCAACGACAACAACGCGGTCGGGCAGCACGACACGAAGCATGACGTAGATCCGGAGATAGAGGAGGTCACCGTAATAAAGTTCAAGGACCCCGAAAGCGGAATCTATTTCGGATGCTCGACCTACAGGCCCGAAACCGTGTTCGGCGTGACGAACCTGTTCGTATCGAAGGATTCGCAGTACGTGATAGCGGAGATCGGCGGAAGCAGGTACTACATGACCAGGGAGGCGGCTGAGATGCTCTCCCACCAGATGCAGGTGACCGCAGGGGAAAGCATGCCTGGCGCCGAGCTGCTGAAGAAGAAGGCGATCAACCCGGTGGACGGCACCGAGCTGCCTGTACTGCCTGGGTTCTTCGTGAAACCCGACATCGGCACTGGAGTAGTGATGAGCGTTCCAGCCCATGCCCCCTTCGACTACGTAGCCCTGCAGAGGCTCAAGGAGGAGAACTACCCGATGCCTGAGATCGCGATAAAGAAGGTCATGGACATAGAGGAAAGCAACGGCATAGGCATAGGCCGCTCGCTTCCCGACGTGAGCAAGGGCGCAGTCAAACCGCAGCATCCAGAGATACCCGCTCTTGCATACCTTGAGGTGCTGAACACGGACCCGAAGGCCATAGACGACATGATAGAGTTCGCCACCAAGCTCGCATACAGGGAGGAATCGCACTGGGGCGTCATGAGCGTGAAGGGCTATGAGGGGCTCAAGGAGCCGGAGGCCAGGGAGCGCATCAAGAAGGAGCTCGAATCTGCCGGCAGCGCGATAAGCATATTCATAATCGGCAACGAGGAGCCGGTATTCTGCAGGTGCGGGACAAAGGTGATAGTCAAGATGGTCGAGGACCAGTGGTTCATCAACTACGGCGACCAGAAGTGGAAGGAGCTCGCCCATGCGTGCTTCAACGGGATAAAGGTGCGCCCAGAGAAGCTTAGGCTCTCCTTCGAGCGCACCATCGACTGGCTGGACCTGAAGGCAGCGGAAAGGGAGCAGGGGCTGGGGACCAAGTTCCCGTTCGACGAGAAGTACGTGATAGAGTCCCTTTCCGATTCAACGATATACATGTGCTTCTATACCTTCGTGCACCTGCTCAGGGCATCGAACATAAACCCTGACGCGCTGAAGCCGGAGTTCTTCGACTACGTGCTGCTAGGCACGGGCGATGCGGCAGGGGTCGCGGCGCTTACGGGGATAGACGTTCCAACCATAGAGAAGTGCAGGGAGTCATTCACCTACTGGTACACCAACACGTCGAGGCACTCGGGCCCTGACCTGATACCCAACCATCTCACCATGTACATATTCAACCATTGCGGCCTGCTTCCAAATGAATTCTGGCCGAAGCAGATAGCTGTCAACGGGTTCGTTGACTACGAGGGCGAGAAGATGAGCAAGAGCCTCGGGAACATCGTGCCGCTTGTCGACGGCATCTCGAAATACGGCTCCGACCCGCTGAGGTTCATAGAGCTTACAGGCGCCGACCTGGACACCTCGACGGAATTCACCACCGAAGGTGTCAACAGCATATACTCGAAGAACGACTTCATCTACCGCGCGATACAATCGCTCCCGGAATTGCGGAGCAAGGAGCTCTCGCACATGGATTACTGGCTGTATTCGAAGCTCAATTCGAGGATAAAGGCTGCAACCGCAATGATGGACATGCTCGACCTCAAGGGCGCATACACCGAGATTTACTACAACTCCATGCTCGACCTCAAGAAGTACATGGAGCGCGGAGGGGAGAACGGAATAGTGATGAGGGAGTACCTCGAGAAGATGGCGCTCATGCTGGCCCCGGTAATGCCCCACGTATCCGAGGAGTTATGGAGCGCTCTGGGCAAGACCACTTTCGCCGTGCAGGAGAAATGGCCAGAGTTCGACCAGAGCATGATAAACGAGGCCGATGAGGCGATAGAGGAGATAGTCGACAACACTATAGCAGACATAAGGCACAGCGAGCAGCTGACGGGGCGCATAAACTCCAACAGCGGCAAGTCCATGAAGGAGATAAGGATAATACTCTCCAGCCCGTGGAAGTCTATAGCATACAACCTCCTGGCAGACTGCAGGAGCATAGGCGAGGTCATGTCCAGCGAATCCCTTGCTAAGATACACAGGGAATCGCTGTCGGCGTTCCTCTCGCAGTTCTCAAAGAGGATAAATTCCATCAGGAGGCTCCCGGATATAAAGCCTGATGCTGTCATGTCAGCGTTCGTGGAGGCAAGGGACTACATATCAGACAGGTTCAAGGCCAAGGTGCTCATAGAGAACGAGGTGGACTCCAGCTCGAAGAGGGCCTCGCGCGCTACACCCGAGAAGCCCAGCATAGACCTATTCTGGGATTGAATGGCTGGCAAGGATATACTCAAGTCCCACGACCTCTTCGTTTTCGACTGGGACGGCACGCTGAGCAGCATGCGTCTTCTCCTCCGCATCAACGAGAGCCTCAAGAGGCTGTTCAGGCGGTGGAACGTCGACAGCGCATATGGCGATTTCAGCCACATGGACGGCGCGGCGAGGCTGAGGCTAAGGAGCGAGGAGCGCAGGAACAACCTCATGACATTCACATTCGACATATTCCTGAACCTGAGCAGGCCCAGGCTGCACAACGACGCGGTAAGGCTGCTTAAGCTGCTCAAGAAGAGGGGAAAGAAGGTCGCGATATTCTCGAACGGAAGGTCAAGCAGGGTCAAGAAGGAGCTGCGCATGCTCGGCATATACAACCTATTCGACTTCGTGATCAGCGCAAGGGACCTCAATGCGCTGAAGCCCAACCCTGCGGGACTGAAGATGCTGCTGCAGCATTCGAAAGTGTCCCCGTCCCGGAGCCTCTACATAGGGGACATGGTCGATGACATGATGGCAGCCCGGCTGGCGCACATGCGCTCATGCGCTATGGCCGACGGTTTCGACAGCTACAGGAAGCTGAGGAGCACGAAGCCGGACTACATATTCAGGAGCATAGAGGCGCTCCTCAGGGCCCTTTCATGATCTGCCATGCAAGGCCCTGAAAACAGAAGATTTTTAAGCTTATTTGAGAAAAATTAACTGATATACGGAGTAAGGCGAAAGCTAATTCTACGTATGAGAAAAAGATAAAATGCGAGAAGGAGATGAATTCGGAGGAGAGAGAGGGGAACGTGGCGACAGAGGAAGGCGCGGAATGAGCATGAATCCAAACTATTTTCTGCCAAAGCCAGTGAAGGTCGGCGATGAGGTCGAGGTCAAGGTCGAGGCTGTTGCGTCGAAGGGCGACGGCATAGCCAAGAAGGACGGCTTCGTAATCTTCATAAAGGACGCCAAGGAGGGAGACACCGTAAAGGTAAGGATAACGGAAGTAAAGGCCAGGTTCGCAATCGGAGAGATAATAGCCTGACCACAGTGCTCCTTTTGTTTAATTTTTTATTTTTAATCTTTCATTATATTACGCAGGTTAGCTGCGGCATGGTGCGCTGATGTACGATTCTTCAGTCGAGGAGAAGTGGAGGAAATATTGGAAAGAGCATAAGATAGGGCTCTTCGACGAGAAGGATCGCTCAAAGGAGCTATACGTGCTCGACACCCCGCCGCCGTATACCTCCGGAACGCTGCACATGGGCCACGTAACGAGCTACAGCCTTATAGACTTCACCGCAAGGTACAAGCGGATGCGCGGCTTCAACGTACTATATCCTCAGGGATGGGACACCCAGGGCTTCCCTACAGAGAAGGCAGTAGAGAAGAAGTACGGCGTCACCCTTCCCCGCGAGGAGTTCTATGCTAAGTGCGTAGAGGTGGCCGAGGCGAACCTCTCGGCGATGAGATCCCAGATGGAGCGGCTGGGCTTCTCCCCAGACGAGCGCATGGAGTACATAACGATGTCGGATTCCTACAAGGCAAAGGTGCAGCTTTCCCTTATACTGATGCTCGAGAAGGGATTCGTTTACAGGGGGAACCATCCAGTGGAATGGTGCATAAGGTGCAGGTCTGCGATAGCCCATGCGGAGACAGAGGAGAAGGAGGAGGAAACGGACCTCACCTACGTGCGCTTCGCAATATCGGGAACGAAGAAGAGCATAGTAATAGCTACGACAAGGCCGGAACTGATGCATGCATGCGTCGCTGTCGCGGTGAACCCCAAGGACGACAGGTTCGGGGGCCTTGAGGGGAAGAACGCCAAGACGCCGATATTCAACAAAAGCGTGCCGATAATATACGACGAGAACGTTGACCCAGCGTTCGGAACCGGAGCGGAGATGGTCTGCACATTCGGCGACAAGGTGGACAGGGACATGTACTACAGGCACGGCCTGAAGCACATAGAGGCGATGGACGAGTCCGGGAAACTGAAGAATGCCGGCGACTTAACCGGAATGAAGCTCAAGGAGGCGCGCGAGGCGATAAAGGGCATGCTCGCCGATGCGAAGGTAGTGGAGAAGACCGATCGGTTGAAGCACATGGTGAAGGTGCACGACAGGTGCGACACCCCAATAAACCTAATCATGTCGATGCAGTGGGCGATAAGGATAAAGGAGCACGCCGAGAAGATAAAGGAGCTCTCAGGCGAGATGAGGTGGGAGCCGCAGTTCATGAAGAGGTACCTCGAGGACTGGGCCAACTTCATAGACTGGGACTGGATAATATCGAGGAACAGGGTCTTCGGGACCCCTATACCGTTCTGGTACTGCACGAAATGCGATTTCATAGCGACTCCCGAGAAGGGAAAGCTGCCTGTCGATCCCTCCAGGGACAAGGCCCCGATGCACAAGTGCCCGAAGTGCGGCGGCAGGATTGTAGGGGAGGCAGCCACATGCGACGTGTGGGTCGATTCATCGATAACCCCGTTGGTCATAGCTGGCTGGCCGGATGACAAGGAGCTGCTCAAGAGGGCATACCCCTCATCGCTTAGGATACAGGGTAGCGAGATAATAAGGACATGGGCATTCTATACGATATTCCGGTCATGGGCGCTTACGGGAAACAAGCCCTTCGAGGACATACTGGTCCATGGGATGATCCTTGCGCCGGATGGGAAGCGCATGCACAAGAGCAAGGGCAATGGCATATCCCCTGAGGAGATACTCGCCAAGTACCCCGCAGACACGATAAGGCTGTGGGCCGCCCTCAGCGGCGCGATAGGGAAGGACAAGCCCTTCCTATACAATGACATAGACTACGCGAAATCATTCATAACCAAGCTCTTCAACTCATCGATATTTGTAGAATCGGCAACCAAGGAATCGGGAATCGGCGGCAAGGGCGCAGAGGGCCTTGGCGAGCACATGAATGCCTTCGACCTATGGATACTCTCGAGAATGAACTCCATAGTCGGGAAGGCCGTCGAATCGTACGACAGCTTCAATTTCTACGAGGCTATGAACTCGACGATAAACTTCTACTGGCACGAGTTCTGCGACTACTACATAGAGGACGTGAAGCACAGGATATACTCGAAGGACCCGAAGCTCGAGGAGAGCAGGAAGGCGGCCGTGCATGTGCTGAACCATGTGCTGTACACGACAGTGAAGCTCCTGGCCCCGGTAATGCCCCATGCGGCTGAGGAGGTATACTCCAAGGCCCATGATGCGAGCGTATTCACTGAAAGGTTCCCGGTTCCAGCGGAGCCGCGCATAGGCGTCGGCTATGACATATACGGGGTATTGTTCCGCGGGCCGAAGGCCGAGGTGGACTACGGCTCGATAGGCGCGGTTCTAAATGCGGTGATAACAGAGGTAAGGAAGGCAAAGGCAAGGGAGAAGAAGGCATTGAACGCTGAGATAGCCTCTATTAATATAAAGGTTCCTGAAGAATACTATAATACAACCTTGTCCTCCAAGGATGAAATCGCCCTGATATGCAAGGCGAATAAGGTATCGGTCCAGAAGGGGGAATTCTCGGTTGAGACAAAGATTTGAAGCATAGGGTTTCCAATGGCCAGGATGCATACGAAGAGACACGGAAGGTCCAAGTCAAGAAAGCCGCTGCAGGAGAATGCAACGAAATCTGACGTGGGCAAGAAGGAAGTGGAGAAGATAATATTCGATTACGCCAAGCAGGGCATGTCCCCGGCTATGATAGGCGAGAAGTTGAAGAAGGAGCACAATGTTCCTTACATAAAGCACCACATGGGCGTGCGCCTTGGGAAGATACTCAAGGACGGCGGCCATGCGGGCAGCATCCCGCCGGATCTCATGGATCTCATGAAGAAGGCGGTAAACCTTGATTCCCACATACAGCGCAACAGGCAGGACCTCCACAACGCGATGAGGCTTAGGAGGATAGAGTCGAAGATACGCAGGCTTGCAAAGTACTACACCGGAAGGAAGGCCCTTCCGGCTGATTGGAGGTACGACCCAGAGCAGGCGAAGCTTATAATAAAGGGCACGTGATCGCATGGCACTTCAGAAGAAATCGGAGAACTGGAAGCTAAAGAAATGGTACACCGTGCACGCGCCTAAGGTATTCAATGACGCCGCGGTAGGGGAGATGCCCGCAAATGACGAAAAGGCCGCCATGGGCAGGAACATCGTCGTTGGCCTGGATTCCCTGACCAAGAACCCATCCCATGCTTATACTACGGCAACGCTGAAGGTGATAGAGGTCAGCGGCGCCAATGCAAATACTACCCTTGTCTCGATATCGCAGCTCTACAGCTACGTCAGGTCCCTAGTAAGGAGGTACAGGAGCATAGCCAGCTCGGTTGTTCCGGTAACCACGAAGGACGGCAACAAGATGACCGTAAAGATGCTCGTCATAACCAGGCAGAGGACGGCCCACAGCAAGATAGTCGGCATAAGGAAAGAGATGGACCAGATGGTCAGGGACTTCTTCAGCTCGACAGATTCCGATGCCGCGGTTAGCGCGATAATAGAGGGGAAGTTCCAGGCGGACCTTTCCGCAAGGCTGGAGCACATCGCCCCGCTCAACAAGGTCGAGGTAAGGCGCCTCGACGTTGGGAAGTAACGCAGGCAAACGGCCGGCGCGTATTATTCCCATTATAACTCTACGATCCCAGCAGGCGCAGCCTTCCCCTTCGGTTTCCTATCCTTTGGGCGGGATCGGAGAAGCATGTGCATTCCCTCGGAGGCGCACCACAGGCCAAGCAGGGTCCCTTCGGCAATCTCGTTCAAGGCATTGAGGCTATCCTTCTTGTGCATGAGTATGGCAGAGGCTGCAGCCACGCCAACACCTATCGCCGCAGCTCCCCTAATCTTATTACCGTTCCTTATGAGTTTGTTACCAGTTGCGACTAGGGCAGCCGGTGCGGTAAAGAAATAGGCGTTTGAGGATATCGCGTGGGCCCTGCTTCCGATCTTCGAGGCCCCGCATACGGCCAGCGCGGTGCTTGCCAGGGCCATGAGGGCCGCGCCTCCTGGCGTGCGCCAGCCCACCGAGGTTTTACTTCCCATGCGCTGGGCAAGGCCCATCATCATTACCGCGGAGCCGCTCATGCATGCGCCGAAGGCAGCTCTTCCATCAGTATTCGTTATTTCGCTGAACGTTCCATGCATCCAGCTGAAGCCATCCATCTTTCTTGCCAGCGAAATTGCGCCTGCAATGCCTATGACGGGCGCGGCAACCCCGCAGATGCCGCCAGCTATGTCAAGGACCCTTGCGCCATCGGGCCCAGGTTCTTTCCTCAGGAGCCTGGCGCTGCCCTCCTGCCCCATCCTGGAAGTATCTCGTGGAATAGTGCGGGCCCCCATACAAATGGAATGTACACCCAAGATATTTAAGATTTTAGTTGGCTATGCCGCGGTGCGGACTGCTATCCTGTCAGCTCAGGCTGACGAGGACTACCCCTATTGCTATGACAAGCACGCCGCTCCACCTCAGGATTGAGACGTTCTCCCCAAGCACGAAGGATGCGAGGAATACCGCCACTATGTAGCTTATGCTGCTCATCCCGTATGCCCAGCTCAGGTGTACCCTGCTGAGGATGTAGAAGTAGACAGCAGTGGATATCGCGTATATCCCAAGGCCCGCGCCAAGCGTTATGGCGAGCTTGCCGTCCAGGAATGCATACTTGAAAAGCAGCTGGCCTATGCCCCCCAATACCGTTGACACGACAAGGAGCAATACATACGCGAATTTATCTTCCCTCACATCATCACTACGCGGTCAATGCGACAATCGTTATGCCCGCTATTATGAGAAGTATCCCGAATATGCGCTTCGCATTCATCGCCTCCTTCAGGTGCTTCATCGACAGCAGGGTAACGAAGACGAAGGAGCTCGCGAACACAGGGAACACCACGGACAGCTGTGAATTCTCGAGCGCAACGAGGTACAGCGCAAAGCTCACCGCATATCCGCACAATCCTATGAAGACGCTGGGGTTCCTGAGCGTGCCCAGTATGTCGGTTATCGTATCGAGCCGCTTCTTGAGGCCCTTCTTGAACATGAGCTGCGATAGCGACGTCACCAGGGCAGCAACAAGTGTTATAAATATAACCAAGTAAATATCCATAGCAGCACGTGGTTTGATTTGGAAGCCAGCAAAAATGAGATTGTTGCATCGTCCATTGTCATTGTACTAGCTATCATCGCAATTTGGCTATTTATAGTTTCTGGTGGATCGGCGGCATTTTACGTAGTTGTCGTCGCCGCATTTGCGGCATGCGCTTACAATGCATGGCTGTTTTCCACTACACCTACGGCCCGCAAAAAGGGGAAAAGGCGGCGCTAATTCCAACCGGTTGAGATGAAATGGGAAACCTGCTTATAGTCGCGGAGAAGCCGAGCGTTGCGCTGAGGATAGCTATAGCCCTGGGGAACAATACCCAGAAGCGCCTGAACCTCAACGGCGTCGGGTACTACGAGATAGACGGCCCTTCCGGCAAGACCTACATAGCAGCGGCAGTGGGCCACATATTCACGATAAGGCAGAAGGGGAACGAGAGGGGGTATCCGGTACTTGACGTCCAGTGGGCCCCATCCTACGAGGTTGACAAGAACTCCTACTACACCAAGAAGTACCTTGACGTCTTCCGGTCACTCGCGCAGAAGTGCGACAGCTACGTAAACGCATGCGACTACGACATAGAGGGAACCGTAATAGGCACGAACATCATAAGGTTCGCCGGCAATGGGATAGACAAGGCAAGGAGGATGAAGTTCTCCACTACCACAATACCAGACATAAAGAACGCATATGATAATCTCATGGCCATGGACATAGGCAACTTCCATGCAGGGGAGGTCCGCCACATGCTTGATTGGCTATGGGGCATAAACCTAAGCAGGGCCCTCACAAGCGCGATAGCAGGAACGAAGTTCTCAAGGTACCTCAGCATAGGCAGGGTGCAGGGCCCCACATTGGCCGTCCTGGCGAAGAGGGAATTGGAGATAACGAACTTCAAGCCAGAGCCGTACTGGACCGTTCATTTGCTTGCAAAGGAGGTCGAATTCACAAGCACGAAGGGGAACATATTCGACAACAAGGAAGCGACTGCCATCCTCGACCATGCAAACGCGAACGTGGGCAGCGCATTGGTGGAAGACGTGGAGGCGAAAGAGGACCTGGTAAGGCCTTATCCGCCATTCGACCTCACCGCATTGCAGATGGACGCAAGCAGGTTCCTCAGGATGGATCCGTCCGCTACGCTTGCTGTCGCCCAGTCCCTTTACGAGAGGGCGTACATATCATATCCGAGGACATCATCGCAGAAGCTGCCGCCCACGCTCGGCCTCCCGAAGATAATAGGGGAGATGGCAAAGAATCCCAAGTATGCGGAGCTGGCAAACATGCTAATTTCGGAGAAGAGGTTCAGGCCCAACGAGGGGATTAAAAAAGACGAGGCCCACCCGGCGATATACCCGACAGGGATAATCCCAAAGGCATTGAAGGACAACGAGGAGAAGCTGTACGACATGATAGCAAGGCGATTCCTATCATGCTTCGCCCCGTACGCGAAGGTGTCCCGCATGTCGGTGACCATATCAGTAGGCGAGGACAAATTCGCCGCCAGGGGCTTCAAGATGCTGGACAAGGGATGGTACGGCTTCTACACATACGCGATGCCTAAGGACAAGCCATTACCGGAATTCGCCAAGGGGGAGAATGCGGGTGCGACGAAGGCATACATGAACGAGATGCAGACACAGCCGCCGAAGCGCTTCGGGAAGGCAGGGCTCATAGCGGAATTGGAGAAGAAGGAGCTTGGGACTAAGGCGACGCGTGCGGCGATAATAGACGCGCTGTTCAGGCGCGGATACATAGAAGGATCGTCGATAAAGGTGACGAGCTTCGGCCTCAACGTCTACAAGGCCCTTGACGAGAACGTGCACATGATAGTCAGCGAGGAGACCACGAAGCAGCTCGAGCACGAGATGGACCGCATAGCGAACGGGGACAAGACCCCTGATGATGTAATCAACGAGGGGAAGGAGATGCTGCTCGAGGCGATAAAGGCCTTCGACAGCAACAAGGAGCGCATAGGGAAGGAGATGCAGGAAGGATTGGTGGAGAGCCAGGCGATAATAGGCAAGTGCCTGAAGGACGGCGGTGACCTTGTGATAAAGAGGTCGAAGGCAGGGAAGCAGTTCGTCGCATGCAACAACTACCCCGAATGCACCAATACATATTCGATACCGCAGCAGGCCCTTGTCGTGCCATCTGGAAAGACCTGCGAGCACTGCAAGACCCCGATAGTCAAGATAATAAGGAGGGGCAAGGGTGTATTCGAGATGGACCTTGACCCAAACTGCGTGACAAAGGAGAAATGGAAGTCAAGGAACCCCCCTGATGCAGTCAAGGCATCAGCAATCAAGGGCGCTGCCGCCGTGCCGTCCGGAGCCGCGGCCAAGGCACCAAAGGCTAAGGCACCATCCGTTAAGAAGCCATCCGCTGCCGCAAAGCCCAGGAAGAGGGCAGCAAGGGCGAAGCCGGCCGCAAAGGCTAAGGCAGCAGCCGTGCGCACAAGGAAACCAAAGACAATGACGTGAATAAATGTTCATACCAGACCATTACAAAAGGCTGAAGAGGGGACCGCAGGTCATACTTCCTAAGGACATAGGGCTTATACTAGCTTATTCCGGAGTCGGGAAGGACAGCGTATGCATAGATGCAGGAACCGGCAGCGGCTGGCTCGCTGTGTCCTTGGCTCGTGTGTGCAGGGAGGTGCACAGCTACGACATACGCGACGAGTTCATAAAGATCGCAGAGCGCAACAAGGCCTCAGAGAAGCTTGAGAATCTCCTCATAGAGAAAAGAGATGTCACGAAGGGATTCGGGAGCATCAAGGACGCGGACCTCGTGGTCCTTGACATGCCCGATTCCCACAAGGCGGTGAGGTGGGCGCGTAAATCACTGAAAAGCAATGGCTTCATATGCGGCTACCTTCCGCACACGGAGCAGGTGAAGGAATTCATAAAGGCATTGTCGCGCAGCAAGTTCAGGAACATAAACACAATGGAGGCGATAGTGCGTGACATGCTTGTGAGGGAGCAGGGAACCAGGCCATCGACAAAGGGGGTGTGGCACACCGCTTATCTGGTATTCGCGCAGAAATGATGTGCAAATTGCACGTATGCCTAAACATGTAATTGTGATTCACGCAAGGGATTCTCCTTCAGCGATTATCCAGTACCTTCCTCAAGTTTATTTTTTCCGACAGCGTATCCCCAAGAAGTATGTTGTCGCTTATTTTCTCTCCCTTGAGCTTGCATGCATCCGCATATATGTCGTCATAAGGCTTTGTAATGTTCTTTTCTAGACTGAATCCAAGCGCAATTGCCAGCGTTTTTATTTTTACCATGTCTCCTTCAATCTCCAGGAAATCCCCAAAAGAGAAGCTGTCTACTGTTATTTTGCATCCGTCAGCCATGAATGTGTCCCTTATCCTTTCATAACTGCTTACTGCAGAATAACCCAATTTTTTCAGAATACTCTCTAGCTCGTTAAATGAGGAGACTTCGACCTCATTTTCATCCTCAATCTTTACGCCCTCCTTTAACTTTGGTTTTTTATAGCTCAGCTCGCACCTCTCCTGATCGCTCTTAATATCCACAATCTTTCTAATACGGAGTCTGGCATCATTTTTGTGCAGTGTCCTTTCTGGATTATCATACATTACCGTTAGTTCCTTTGCAGAGCCTTTATATTCCGCCATTGATTTGATGTTTCTCACCAAACCATTGTAATCGCCCACATTGAACTTAAGTTCTATTTCGTCAGCCATTCTACCATTTATCCATGGGTTATATGTATAATGGGACAGATGTATATATTCACCACAGAATGCCCAATGCTGCTGCTATCCAATCAAACAATAGGCGTATGCAAGAGCATACGCCTGGGTGGATGAGAATAGGGTTCTACAGAACACGCATCTTCGAAAAAATGCGCGTAGTAAATTATTATTAAACGTATTTAAACCTTTCGCAATTAAATACCCTGCGCTTAGACGACACGAAATGAATAAAATGCATCGTTGTCAATCCGTAATTGAGTGAACATGGCCCAAAAAGGAATGAGCGGCGAGCTGGTCAGGTTCAGGACGCCAGACGGAGTTGAGCTACATGGATTCATGAAGCATTGCAAGGATAGGAAGAGCGCAATACTCTACCTTCACGGATTGTGTGGCACATTCTACAGGAATTACTACATATACAGCATGGCTAACGTCTCGGCAAAGGCCGGCATCGGATTCCTCTCGATTGAGCAGCGCGGCAGCTACGTTGCGTTGGGCTTCTCGAAAAACGGAAAGCGCCGCCTCATGGCTGGCGGCGCTTTCGAGAGGTTCGAGGACAGCGCAGATGACATACGCGGCGCGATAAGGTTCCTGCGCAGCATAGGGTACAGGAACGTGTACCTGGTGGGCCACAGCACGGGATGCCAGAAGGCCACCCACTACATGTGGAAAACAAGGGACAGGAGCGTCAAGGCAATGGTGCTGCTCGCCCCTGCTGACGATTACAACATAAACAGGATAAGCATGAGGAAAGGGTTCAAACCTGCTGTGGCATTTGCCAGAAAGGCAGGGGGCCGTTCGGTAATGCCGGAAAAATACCTGAAGCAGATGTTCAGCGCAGGAAGGTTCCTGAGCTTCTCAGATCCAAAGCGCCGTGAGGCAAGGATATTCAATTACAATCGCGGGAAGCTCTCGGAATTTTCGAGCATCAGGATCCCAGTACTTGCGATATTCGGCAGCAATGAGCAGTACGCGGACAGGCCAGTCGGGGAATACCTGGACATACTGGAAAGGAATACATCATCGAGGAGGTTCTCCAGAATGGTGATAAGGGGCGCAGACCACGGGTTCAGGGATAAGGATGCAATCCTGTCGAAGAAGGTAGTGGGCTGGCTGAAGGAACTTAGATAGATCAATACCTGCCCTTGCTCTTGAGGTACTTGTTGACGAGCTCGACCGCCTTGTCTATCGCCCTCCTCACGTCGGCGACGGTCTTAGCCCCTGTGCATATTATCTTCCCGTTCTTGAAGAGCAATAGCGCAGCCTTCGGCTCGTGGACCTTGAATATGGCTCCTGGGAACTGCTCAGGCTCGTAGTCAACGTCATGGGAGAGCTTGGCCAGGCCGTAAAGGTCCAGGTCAACGTTTAGCTCTGCCTTCGTTACTATGTTCTGCACCTTGTAGGTTGGTTTCAGCACCACCCTCTTGTGCGGCGGATACAGGTTTGAACGCTTTGCCATTTTCATGCACTTTAATATAAGCCTATAATGATTCCACACGCATATTTAAATAGGTTTATGCGCTCATCTTATGGCTATAATCTGCCCAACTAAACATCTTTGTGCTTCCAAAATTTGTTTCAATCTCTTTTTTTAACAGGTTCCGAATAGTTTGGATGTGCCCGACACCAGCCAATGCCACAACAACATCATATTTCTTCATTTTATTTATGCATTCTTCTATCATGCTTTTGTTCCTATATGATTCTATGATTGCTAAGAATCTGTTATATTTATATTCCTTCGAGAATGGATACGGGCCTGTTCTACTCAATTCTTCAAGCAAAAGTCCGATGGGCCTTTTAGCTACATACATATTGATTGCATCCTGATTTATCCTTTTTATTAGTTCATGTAATTGGGCATTGCCTTTGTCCATTAAAAGAACCCTTTTTTTAAGTCCCCCAACATCCCTAACTAACAGATCAGAAATAAAATTATTTATTGCCAATTTATAATGGTCTGAATCAGTTAAATTTCTGCCTTTAGTATATTTACTATTATAGCGCCTCAATACGTACATTAGTACCGCACACTTTAACTCATTATCATCAAAATTTATATTTGGCTCTTGGTCATCCATGCCTCCAATCTTAATGTTATTTTTGTTTGCCAAATAAGCAATCCATTCTACCTCTGTCCACACGTTTTTTGGGGCATATAACTTCTTTATGATTTGCTTTCTTGTCACTACTTTATCCACCTCTACAAGAATAAATCCTGGTCTCGTTGATTTTATAACACTCTTGAGAAAATTTAGAAAAACGCGTCTTTTGTCTTCTGAAAACCTCCAAATATGTAACCCTCCTATGAAGACTAAAGTTTTATCCTTTGTTTTATATAGCGTGGACTCCAACATCGGTGCATTAGTTTCATAATCTGCTTTTCCCTTATAATCTCTTAGTCTAGCTTTTATTGAATATCTATAAGCTTCTTTTGCGTCTACCATATATACCAATATTGATTCAAAAGAATTATTTATAGAACCTCTACTCAATTAGGTATGTTTCACCCTATCTCTTGCTTTACTCCATATCTCTTTCCAGCTTTCATGGTACAAATTCCCGATTTTATCATTCCTAACTATCACTCCGCCTACCGAAACGCTCCCATCTACAAACACTCCTGCTCTTGCAAGAATTACTGCATTATTATTTATCGTATTTCTGCGTAACATCTTGATAGATTCTGATACGCTGCCATCGTGTTCTATTATACCTGCAACTCTAACATCCCCCCTATTTGAACTCCTTATCAGTTGCCTAACCTCCAAATTCATATCAATACTATCTGATAAACTTGGGTATAATCTATCAAACTCATCCCCAAATGTACTGGCAGGTTGCAGTTCCTCAAGATTCAACGCTTTCAAATGTTTGAATGTGGTAAGCAAGTCCTTGATCGTTCTAGGTATGTCGGAGATATTTAGCCTGGTCACTACTATTCCCACTTCAAAATTTATACCGTTCTTCTCTAATGTAACTAACCCCTCTAACGTGGGATTTGTTACTCCTCTTGTGAGATTGTTTATTTTAGGATCTGTACTATCAAAAGAAACTTGAATAATTGGGTAATCTTTATTTAGTTCCCTAAGCCTATTTAAATCAGTTTTGGAAAGTTCAGAGAGTTTAGTTCCATTTGTACTTATACCCACCTTGCCATTGAAAGTGGCATGTGCAACGTCAATTATTCTAATTATGTCATGCCTTAGGAATGGCTCTCCACCAAGTAATATTACCGTAAATGGATTTGCTTCTTGCTTGGTTTTTTCCAATAGGTGTATTACATTATCAAATTTTGGCACGTTTGCAGTAAAAGGCATCGCATAACAATATCTACATTTTAGATTACAAGCACTAATTATTTCGAATTCAATTCGGAATGGGGTTACTGGCAAAGGGAGTCTTTTTTCCATGCTAAACCGACCAACTATTCAATATTTAATGCAAGACAATCAATTAACTTAGGGTAATACTTTGCAATAAAGTCTAGCTTTTTGTCTATAAGCTTCACCACTAGCTTAATCGCGCTTGCATTGGCATAAAATATTATATCACTATTAAGATTCCTTATAAAGCCATAATCTATGTCATCAAACCTAAATTGTATCGTGTTTCCAAGTATAGCACTATTTTTTAATTTAACCGTGGCTTTTGAGTTACTATTATTATAATTGCTATAATTACCGTAGTTTGAATAGTTCTAATAATTGCCATAATTATTGTAGTTTGAATAGTTACCGTAGTTAGAATAATTATCATAAGAAGCAAGATTTCCTGAGAATACCTCTACGCCAGAACATTTTTCCGTTTTTGGGAACGCTCGGCCAGGTTCTCTAAGATATGGTATGACCTCAATATCCTCGTATAATTGTTTTTTTGATTCTCTGTTTGGCCTTATAAGTTCTTTGAAATCAAAAGCTGAGACCTGGTTAGACACGACAGTTTTATTCTTATTCACCTAATCCCCAATTTATCTTGAATAGACCAAATATATATAATCTGCTAGTACAATGGTGGGGTTTAAATAGGTTTATGCACACATATTCTACGCTACTTATCAGTGGTACATATGTCGAAAAGATCCAATGGCTTATTCTCGGGAAGGACAAGGCATCTTGCCAGGCACAACAGGCCGTCTTCACTGAGCATAAGCGAAACCGTAAAGAGCTTCAATGACGGGGACAGCGTAGCTATAGTGCCCCGCGGGAACGCCAAGAACATACCCCACCCAAGGTACAGGGGCAGGATAGCCAAGGTAATAGAACGCCGCGGCTCCGCCTACGTTGTTGAGCTCAAGATGTTCAAGGCGACGAAGAGGCTCGTGGTGCCTGCTCTGCATCTAAAGAAGGTACAGTAATGGAACGCACGTACCAGCGCAAATCTGCAGGTGTAGCCAGTATACTGCGCGAGACCAGGGACTCTACGCTATGGAATAGCATCATAATCCTAAAGCACGGCAACGACAAGGAGGCTGCGCATGCCGCAAAATACCTGTTCAAGACAGCGGTGAACCAGAATACGCGCTTCAATGACGAATACCTGATAGCAGAGGCGCTGTTCGACGTCATGAAGGACAGCTCGCGGTTCGGCAGGGAGAGGAGGGAGGCTGTCGGGGTTGTTGCGTCCTCGATACTGGCCGCGGGAACCGACAGCATGTGCGACAAGGCTACTAACCTGCTTGCACGGCTTCTGGACAGCGAGCAGCTGTACAGGCAGGACCTCAAGATATTCTCCGATACGTTCAATTCCTGCAGCCCGAAGCGGAAGAGC
Organism: Microcaldota archaeon; assembly: GCA_021829015.1. The sequence continues at coordinate 17,362 of JAJZOJ010000036.1, forward strand.
AGGATCAGGAACCACCTGATAGCGCTTAAGAACAATCCGGATTCCTCAAAAAAGCTGATGCTCAACCTGGAATTCGCCATATTCCTGTCGAGAAAAAGGCAGGGGCCCATCTACTGAAATTCAGTATTCCCTTCTCCTGTAGGGCTTGGTGAACATGTAGAAGCGCTCGTCCCCGTGTAGCTCCGTTATTACCCTGTCGGTTATGAGCTTTATAGGGTCCTGCAGCAGCTGTACCCTGTTGGATATGTCCTTGAAGCTCTCGAACTTCTTCTCGTCGCGGGCCTTTATTATCGCGTCAAGGTGCCTCTTCCCTATACCTGGAAGCAGCTCAAGGGAGTGCTGCCTTATGTTGAGCGGGCCTGCGCCGTTGAACATCGCTATGAACTTCTGCTCGTTGTCCTTGACTATCTTCGATATGACTATCGGCAATTCGTTCTTCGCGGTTTGCGTCAAATCGTTGAAGGTTATCCTTGATTTTATCAGCAGTATCTTGTCCCTTTCCTCGCGGCCTATGTAGACGCGCTCCCCAAGCGACAGCGATGCGCCTGGCTTTATCGTAGCCTCGAGTATGGTGAACTTCTCCTCGCCTATGAGCTGCGTCAGAGGTTCAGAACGCGTTGAGAAAGACTTGCCAGTGGCCATGAAGTCCAGCACATAGGCATATTCCTCCCTTTTCTCCTCTCCATCCATTTTCCCAACCAAAGCAAAAAGGAATCACTTTTCCTTTAGTATAGAAAGCATCTTGTTGACCTCCTCGTCGGAGTAGTTCTTCCTCTCCGGTGCGAGGATCTGCCTTATCGTCATAGCGCTCTTCGGCATTATCTCGAGCATCTTTATCGCGCTCCTGTCGGATATCCCGAGCGCCGAGAGCTCCTTCCTGAGCTTCTCCGCCTTGGCCTTGGCCGCGGCGAACTTCTTGGCATGCTGCAGCGCCAGCTGCTGCTCGTAAGTAAGGTCAGAGGCCTTCTTGTCCTCCAATACGCCTATGACCTCGTCTATGAGCACTGCCCTTGTCTCTTTCACTTCCATCCTGACCACTGATTAACATATCTATTTGGCACTCAGGTATTTAACTCTTTTATTTTATAAGAACTAGGATATTTATGGTGGATGCAAGCTCCTCGTACAAGATGGTGCTCAACGAGGTGAAAAAGCACATAGCAGGCAAGGAGGACGTCATAAAGCTGATGTTCATAGGCATACTCGCCGACGGGCACTGCCTACTAGAAGGGGTTCCTGGGGTTGCGAAGACCCAGATGACCAAGGCCCTGGCCTCGGCCATAGACGCCAAGTTCACCAGGGTGCAGGGCACCCCTGACCTGGAGATGAAGGACATAATCGGATATACATACATGGACGAATCAGACCACACGCTGAAGCTCAAGAAGGGCCCGGTCTTCACGAACATACTCCTTGTCGACGAACTTAACAGGACGCAGGCCAGGACAATGGCGGCATTCCTTGAGGTGTTGGAGGAGCGGCAGGTAACGATACCAGGGGCGCCAACCCAGAGGCTGGAGCCGCCATTCATTGCATTTGCCACGCAGAACCCCCTGAACATAGAGGGAACGACGGCGCTCCCGAAGGTGCTTGCCGACAGGTTCATAATGAGGATAGCGGTCAGCTATCCGTCAGGGGAGGAGGAGGTAGAGATGCTTCACCTCAAGGAGAGCGAGACGGAAGTAGAGACGAAAAGGGTGATGGGTACCGCAGAGATACTCCAACTGCAGAAGGACATAAACAACGTCAGGATATCCGAGGACAACATCGAATACATCACCAGGCTAGTCGATGCGACGAGGAAGGACATGCACGTGGTCATGGGGGGATCCCCAAGGGCGGAGATATCCTTCATGAAATGCTCAAAGGCGAAGGCGCTCATAGAGGGCAGGGACGAGGTGACGAGCGAGGACATCAAGTACCTGGCAAAGCCGATACTGAGCCACAGGCTGGTCGTAAGGTCGACAGGGGGAATAGGGGTTAACGGCGTAATAGACGGAATCGTAGCCAGTGTGAAGTGAGATTTCACCTTATCGCGAACTCGGAGAGCCTCTTCTGCTGCAGCATGTCACGCAGTATGGTGCTGTTCCTTATCCAGTCCCTTCCAGCTATCTCGAACTTGGACCTTATGCAGTTAAGCATGTCCGGAAGCGTATGCATTATCTCAGGCTTACCCTGGAGGGTCTCCCTTACGTGCTCCCTGACGTTCCATACCCCTACGGGCATTATATAGCCGTCATGCACCTCCCTCAATATCAATGCCACTGCCTGCTTCCCCAGGCTCTGCAGCTTCTCCGTTATCGCCAATCTTCCCGAATAGTAGCACCCGCCTATCTCCGCATAGGTCTTCCTGCCGTTGTAGCCCTCATACGAGCCGAATATCGATATGTTCTTGCCATCCTCGTTCCATACTGTCTTCGGGTACCACGCCTCTATAGACTCATACTGCCAGTTCCCGGGTATCAGGAATATCAGCCAGCGGTTGTCAAGCGCGTTGTTGAAATACGCATGTATCGAATCCAATGGGCTGTACGATTTCACTTCCTCCAGGTTGCTCTTCGAAAGCGTATCATCAACTGCTGTTATGCTCCACCGCGTGGGTACGAACCTGCGCCTTGTCCTTAGGCCGAAGAGCCCGGCCGACAATCCCTTCTGTATCCTTGAGACAGGTATGCCTTTGTCATACAATTCCACCATGGCGGTCTTCGCCCCGGCGTCCGTATCGGAATAGAGCCTCTCGACCTTTTGGTCCGCTTTTATGTTGTACAGCTCGAACCCCTTCATGGTCGCGCTTGGCCCGAAGGGCTCCACCTCGTCCTTCAGGGTCATCCTTATGAACGGCTTGGATGCGAAGCTCACCTCGGCTTCTGCAGGCCTCTCAGCCAATGCAAGGTCCCTGACGAACTCCTCTATTCTTCCTTTTTCGACGTCCTGAACCTTGGCCCTGTGCAGTCCCCTTACGAGCCTTGAGCGCATGTTGACTATGTCCTCTATGCCCATGCTGTGCCACCTCTCCGGAGTCCCGAGTATCGAGGTGTCGCCGAACTCCGGGGGCACGAGCGGGCCTATGTTGACATACGGGTATCCGAACCTGCCAACGAAAAGGTCCGTGGGGGTGCTTCCGACTATCTCCAGTTTGCTGGTCATCGGCATGGTCTTTACCTTGTAGTAGTACCTAAGAAGAGCAGGATCCCTCATGTGCCTGTATACTATGTCGGATCTCTTGATCCCGAACTGCTCATCAAGATCCGAAAAAATAGCTTTCCTGTCCATGCCACCAAATCATTTGCACCTGAAAACTAGTTAAGCTTATCTAGGCATTTATACCAGTGGGATAAATGGACGTGAAGAGGCGCCTTGGCAGGGTGTTCAGCACATTGGAAAACATCGACGCGATAATGCTCATCAATACAGGTGTGAAGGACAGCAACTTCACCTACTTAACGGGATTCATCGGCGGGACATTCGAGTATACCCCATTAATCGCCACGAGGAATGGGGTAACGGTCCTCGCCTCAAGCCTAGAGTACGGCATAGCGAAATCGCAGGCCCAGCCTGGTATGCAGATAAAGAGGATAGATACCTCGAAGCGCATGATGGCCGAATTGTCTAAGGGCCTCAAGGGCAGGAGAGTAGGATTCAACGGCAGCTTCCTGCCGTACAGGCTGCACAAGCTCCTTACGAAGAACTCGAAACGCACTTACGATGTCAGCAAGGCATTCTGGTCCGCAAGGGCCGTGAAGGACAAGGATGAGATAAAGCGCATAGAGGTTGCGAACGACATAGCGAAGGCCGCGATGTCATCTGCAAGAAAGTCGCTGAAGGAAGGCATAACGGAGCGGCAGCTTGCCGCTGTGATAGACTACAACATGGTCATCAGGGGTGCGGATTCCCCGTCATTCGACACGATAGTCTCATTCGGGAAGAACTCCGCCCTGCCGCACCATGCTCCTGACAGCACGAAACTAAAGCGGAACGAGATAGTCCTTATAGACATGGGCGCTCGCTATGAGAACTACTGCTCTGACATAACTAGGACATTCATGTTCATGCCTGACCCGTCATCCTCGAAGTACAAGCGCTTCATGGGCATGTACAAAACGGTAATGAGGGCGAAGAGGGAATCCATAGCGCTTACCACGATTGGAAGGAATGGCGCGGATGCTCACAACTGCGCCGAGAAGGTTATAAACGAATCGGACAATGGCAAATACAAGGGGCTATTCATACACGGCCTGGGGCATCCCGTAGGATTAGATGTCCATGACAAGGGCCCAGGCCTGGCTCCGAGGGAAGGCAAACTGGAGGAGAACATGGTAGTGAGCAACGAGCCCGGCATATACATTGAAGGGTTTGGCGGGGTAAGGCTGGAGGACGACATCCTCATAACGAAAAATGGGCCTATGATAATATAGCTCAGTTCCTGAGCATGTTGGGATTATACACAAAAGAGTCTGACATCTTGAGGGTGCTGAGTATCCTGTCGGAGTCAAGCGTGCTGTCAGGATCCTCTAAAGAGATTCTTGTGATCTCCCTCCTAAGCCATATATCCTTGTCTGGCATCCCAAAGACATCGAGAACTTTGCTCTTGTAGCCAACTGCGAGTGTCATGAGGTGAAGATCCCAAACCATGCGCTCGGCTGGGCTGCTTGATGCGTTAGGTTCGCCGATGTTGCTGTTTTCATCGACCATCATGTCAAAATATTGAAGCGCCGATGCGTTTGCATGGGCCCTGAACCATTTTATGAAGTCCGGATTATACTCAGTGAACATAGCATCGACTTTCTCAAACATTTCGGCAGGAATCTGGGTCTCCTTATCCTTCTTGGAATGCGATGCGGAATTGTCGACCTGATTAGAGTCCAAATACCCGCTTTCCATATACCAGGAATATACATGTGCTATGCAAATCGGGCTGCCTTTGAGTAGCCCAAGGGAACCCATAACGGTAAGCCCCTCCATGGCATCCTGATCAGCGTTGAAGCTCAGCACTTTTCTCATGAATCTATTTATTTCACCAGATACCGGTCCGCTTACCATCTCAACAAATTCCTTGACGCCGTCAGGGGCGAAGTCAAATTCGTTGCGCGCGAGCTTAGGCAGGGGCGAGGATTTTATGGCTTTTGTCATGTCGTATGTCGTATCCGTTAACGATACCTCCCTTGCCATCTCCTCCCGGATATTTATTGGCCTGTTCGCCCTGCGATCTTTTTCCATGAGACTCCTTGCTGCCTCCTCATATAAATACTTTGCACTACGCAAGCAAGCCTGCGGCTCATTGAAAGATGGATTGAAAAGAAAAAGACGCACGGCACGAAGCCATGCGCATTGGGTGATTTTGGTTGGGATTGGATTTTTTACGTTATGTAAAAAGTCCATGTGGTTGGGATTATACGTCCTAACCGATATGTATATAAAGTAGCCTATATAAATGCCTTGTTGCACCAGCATTGGGCTCTTCATAGAAGATTTACCCATTTTTATGGCAATTTTTATACATTCATGCTGCAAATGGTAATTAGTCCATAGGTTAATCCATATAGATGCCCCATATTCTGCCCAATATCAGAAAGACTTTAATATTTGATTACTCAATAGGTAATCCATATGGAAGGATTGCCGGTCAGGATAAGGGCCACATTCGCCAGGCTTAGGAAGGAGAGCAGCAAGTACCTTGAGATAAAGAGGATAAAGGGCTACTTCTTCGTGTACCAATCCACAAGCCGCTGGGACAAGGAGAAAGGCCGCCCGGTAAAGGTACCTACATACCTTGGCAGGATATACAACGACGGCACATTCAAGGAGGCCGCAAGGAAGAAGGAGAGAAAGATAGCAAAACCCGAGACGGAAGAACAGGATGCAACGAAGCAGCTTACGCTCGTAACATCGGTGCAGAACGAGAAAAGGGGCAGAAACGAGAATGCGATCCTAAAGGCGCTCAGCACCAATGGAAAGATACCGATGTCGATTCTGGGCTCAATTATCGGTGTAAAGGAGACTGCCGCATTGTCCCAGGTGAAAAGACTGGAGGCGAGGTACGGGATAAGGTACACGGCAGAGATAGACCCTGTGAAGCTGGGCTACGTGCAGTATCTAATAACCGTGAAATTCATCGGCAAATTCCCGGGGATCGATCAGCTAAGGAGCGTGCTTTCCGCAGAGCCTAGGGTGCAATTGGCACTCATAACAAAAGGCAGATACGACCTCATGATATACGCATTGTCAAAAAACATAGAAGAGGTAAACCACCTTGTACTTGACCTGAGGACCAGTCTGCCCTTTGATTCCACTTGGGGAACGGCCCCGATAATACATGGATATGGATACGTGCCCATCAGGCCGGAATTCATAGAGTCGCTAAAAGGCACGCTATTGACCAGGGAGTATGCGGTCCTCAAGGAATTGATAACAAACGGCAAGAGGGAATTCACAGACATCGACGAATTATACGGGTTCGACAAGGGAAGGTCACAATACTCCTACCACAAGCTCAACGGTTCGGGAACGATAAGACGCATAACCATATGCATGCAGAACCTTCCGATAAGGTACATAGCAGCACTTATCGAGGATACCGTCAACTGGGAGCAATACAAGCGCAACAGGGACAAGTACCTTAGGGACATGATATCAGACAGCGGGCACATGCTAAACAAATACCTGCTCATATGGGATACAATAAATCCGGACGGCACTATACTCTATGCCCCAATATTCGACGACAACGACCTAAGCAGGGTAATAGAGTCAAGGGCCAAGCTTAACCTCGGAATCAATACCCGCACCTCGATAGTAACCTCGATAATAGTCGGCAGCTTCGGATACAGGCTTCTGGATAACGATTATTCAGAACAACAGACAATACTTGTGCAAAAGTATGGAGACATCATGCCTGAACTGAAAGGCTATGGGCACAAGAGGCACGGCAGAAGAAATAGGAGCATTCGGAAAGACGTACGCGGGGTTGCTTATACTAGTCCTTGAATATCAGTTTTGCTATGGTCTTGCTCATCTTTAGTTTCCCGTGGTAGTCGTCCCTAAATGTGGCGTTCCTGCCGTGATTGGCCATGCTAACCCTGGGGCATTTGTCATCGTTCAGGCTTGCGACAAAAACAACTTTCCTTTTGAACGAGTATAGCTTTCCCACTCTGGCGCTTTTCTTCATTTTCTCATTATGGATTAATCCTGAAATCTTAAAGATTTTGCGATTGCAACTATATGCTGGCCCAGAGCCTCTCGAAATGCGCCCTCAGCTCCCTGACCCTTGCTGGGTCCCGTATGACGTAAATGTGCTCGACGTTCCTGTGCATGCCGCTGAAGGTCAGGTTGGCGCTCCCGGTTATCGCTATGTCATCGGACAGGTAGATCTTCTCGTGGACGAACCTGTCCCTGGATACCTTGACAACCATGTTTAGGCTTATTCCCCTCCTCCTGGCAAAGGAAAGAGTCCCGAGGATTGCTATCATTAGCGATATGATTAGCGTGGTGTAGATGAACCCAAGGTATATTGATATCGCGTCAAGCAGCACAAGGAATAGTATCGCCTTGACGTACGGCATGCCGAACCCTCCCTTGAGCACGGATCCCTTCCCTACGGCGCTCTCCGATGTTACGACGCGTACGCTTACACCGGAAGCCGCCCTTGCTGCGAGTACCTTTGCATAGCCGTTGCTTATGTACGGGGATACTATCATAAGCTTCCTAGCATGCGCTATAAGCGCATCAACCTGCTTGTAGGAATCCTGGCCACTGTACGATTCGGCATCCATCAGAGCTATATGCAACCACGGAATAAAAAGCAGCGCGTATGTTTCAATCCTTGCTCTGGTTCCTCGACAGGGCTATGGTCACCTTGGCGCCGAGTATGTCGATAACCGAGGTTTTTGCCCCATCCGGAAGCTTCCCGTTTATTGCAATCCTGTTCGCCCTCACTATCCCTTTTATCGTCTTCGCATTGCCCTCGAGAACTTTTTTCATGTTTTCGTCGACTGACACGTGAAGCGTAATGGTGTCGTGCCTTGTCAGGCCCTCATCCTTTCTCATGACCTGCGCCCTCCTTATTATCTCCCTGGCGAACAGTTCTTCTTTCAGCTCGTTGGATAGTTCGGTGTTTATGTCTACATGCAGCTTTGTGGCTCCGGAGCTTACCCATGCGCCGCCGCCCTCGCCCGCGTTCTCCACCACTGAAAAGTGGTTGGGTTTGATGTCGAATACGCCGGCATTAGTGTGCAGGGTGTAATGGCCGTGCTCCTCTACCTCCTCTAAGACCTTTGAGGCATCCTGGTTCTTGAGCTCCGCTGCCACTGCCTGGGCATTGCCCTTGAATTCTGGGCCCAGCTCCCCGAATATCGGTACTATGGACCTGCCCCTCTCTGCACCTTTCTTGATCCTAACGGACTTGGAGTTCGCATACATCGCTATTAGGTTGCTCATTCTTTCCAGCGAGGAGATGGCAGAATCGCTGTTGGCTTCCACGATTATCTCGCTTATGGGCCACCTGAGCTTGGAGTTCCTTTCCTCCCTAAGGTAAAGCACTGACCTGGATACTTCCTTGAGGAGCTCGAAGTCCTCCTCTAGTTCGTTGTTGGACAGTTTTGCCGAAGGCTTGGGCCACTTCTCCATGAATACGCTCTCGGCGCCGTGGTAGACGTCTTTGTATATGTACTCGCAGGAGAACGGCATTATGATGGATGCGAGTATTACCGTCTGTTTGAGTATGTATGAGTTCAGTACGGACAGCCTCTTGAGCCTGCCTTTAGTCGCCAGCTCCGCCCTCTGCTTTGCGAATTTCAGGTAGAACCTGCTGTAGTCCTCGAGGATGAATGAGCGTATCTCCTTCACCGCGTTGTCTATCCTGTACTCGTCCATGTTTGCGGTAGTGTTTGCTATGAGCGTATTGAGCCTAGATAGTATCCATGCCTCCTCCTTCTCAAGTGATGCGACTGACGGGGGCCTTTTCTGCAGCTCTGGCTTTGATCCGGAAAGTGCGGCGAATTCCTTTACCAGTTCCGCAACGTTGTACAGTGTCATTATGTTGCCGTCAGCCTCGGTCAGCTCCGCCTTCTTGAGCTTCAGCTCAAGCCATCTCGGGTGGCTTGAGCACCACAGCCTGTATCCATCGGCAGATACTATGTTTAGGAGCTCGTTTCCTGAAACTGTGTTGCCAAGGTGCCTGTGCATCTCCTGGCCGAGCTCGTCCTTTATCATGCCGCCTATGTTCACGCGCTTGAATGGCGATTTGCCATAGACCGCAATCCCGGTCTTCAATAGAACGCTGAACCAGCCCCTTATCTGGTCCCTGCTCTCGGTTATCCAGTCCGCGGGGAACAGCCTCCTGAACTCCTCGCCATTCAGGCTTGCGGTGTGCGATATGCCTGAATCGTACCACACGTCGAATATGTCTGGTATCCTTTTCATCTTCCCTCCGCATTTGCATGCGAATTCTATCGCATCCACATAGGGCTTGTGCAGGTCTACCGGCTCGGATCTAAGGCCTGCCCTGGAGACCAGCGCTTTCGGCGAGCCTATAACCTCCATTGCATCGCATGAGCTGCATATCCATATCGGTATGGGCGCGCCCCAGTACCTCTGCCTTGATACGCACCAGTCCGGGGAGCTCTCTATCCCGTCGGCAAACCATTCAGATGCCGCTGCGGGGTGCCATGCTACCTTCCTGTTGGCGCTTATCATGCGTTTCTTTATCTTCTGGACGTTTATGAACCACTGCTCCGTTGCCCTGTATATCAGCTTGCTGTGGCAGCGCCAGCAGTGCGGGTAGCTGTGGCGTATCTGCTTCTCGAATAGCAGGCTGCCATTGTCCTTCAGCGCGTCAAGAACGCCCCGGTTGGCCTCCCCCGGAACCTTCAATCCCTTGAAATCCCCAGCCTCATCCGTATAGGCCGCATGCTGGTTTATCGGAGAGAACGCAGGCATCTTATGCTCCTTCCCGAGCTTGTAGTCCTCTGGGCCGTGCCCTGGCGCTACGTGCAGCAGCCCAGTGCCCTCGCTGACGCTCACGAAGCTCCTGCTCATTATGACGTAATGGTATTTGCCGAGCTCCTTCTGCTTCGGCACCCTTGCTGCAAGTGGGCTCTCATAGTAGAGGCCCTTGAGCTCGCTGCCCGCGAATTCGGACATCACAGTCATGCTCTTCCCGAGTTGGCCTGAGAACGAATCCAGAAGCGCCTTGGCGATTATGTAGTGAATCCCCTCAGCCCTGACAAGCAGGTAAGGTTCCTCCGGGTTCGCGGCTATCGCGATGTTTGATGGCAGGGTCCATGGAGTAGTGGTCCATATGACCAGATACGTGTCCGCAGGCAGCTTGAGCCTCGGGCTGCCGCGTTTGGAATCAACCTTGAACCTTACGTAAATGGAATTGTCGTTCTCGTCCTCGTACTCGACCTCGGGCCCTTGTGCCGAGAGCACGGTCTCGCATCTCGGGCAGTATGCCAGCGGCGCAAGGTCCTTGTAAAGGAGGCCCTTGTCGCTCATGCCCTTGAATATCTCCCAGCCCTTGGCTATGTAGTAGTTCTCGTAGGGCATGTACACCGTGTCGAAGTCTAAGGACGAGCCGAACCTGAGGTATGTGGATATGGCGCTGCGTGCCTGCTCCTTGGCGTAGTCCTTGCATGCGATTATGAACTCCTCAACGCCTATGCGCTCCTTTATGTCCTGCTTGGAGGTCACGTTGAGCAGCTTCTCAACCTTTACCTCGATTGGAAGCCCGTGCACGTCGAAACCGGCCCTGTCGTGCACCATCTGGCCCCTGTATCTCCTGTACCTCAGGACTATGTCCTTTATCGTTTCAACCCATATGTGGTGGCTGCCTAGCTCCCCTGTAACGTATGGGGGCCCGTCCAAAAAGTAGAACTTCTTCCCGTTCTTGTTTCGCTCGCGGATTTTGCCGTTAATCGAATGCTCTTTCCAGTAGTCGAGTATTTCTTGCTCCCTGGATTTCATGTCCATGGAACTGCCCCTGGATCATTCGCGGGCTTCGACCGGCTTGGCCTCAAGGCGCTTGTTCTTGAATGCCCTCCTCCTGTGCATGTTGCCCCAGCAGTCCTTGCATATGACAAGCCTTGTTACCTTCTGGACCCTCTGGGAGCTCTTTATGCAGTCGTTGCATATCTTCTTGTTGCAGTAGCCGCATGTCTCGCTCTTGTATATCTCCCTTTTGCATCTCTCGCATAGAAACGTCATGAATGCACCTTAGGTTAGACTATCTGTTATTAGAAGCTAAAAAGCTTACTGCTCCGCCCGATGCGCGGCGCTGCGGGAATTCATGAGCCTTTTTATCCTTGCCCTACAGAAATAGTACTGGCGAGAAAGTGAGGGCATACATAAGGACATACGGCTGCACGCTTAACCAGGCCGACAGCGACATTATTTCGTCAGTGCTTTCAGCCGAGGGCATTGAGCTCTCCGCAAACGAAAAGGACGCAGAAGCCATAGTTGTCAACACATGCACCGTTAAGAACGCCACATCCCAGAAGATACTCTACAAGCTCTCGCAATTGGAAAATTCGGGCAAGAAAGTCGTTGTAACAGGATGCATGGCCTCGGCCAACAGGGACCTTATAGAGAGATACGCGCCTAACGCTAGCATAGTCACCGCCCCTAACGCCGCACGGATCGGAGAGGCCGTAGGGTCAAAGGAAAGAATGGTATTTGACTCATACTCTAAGGTAGACAGGCTGGAGATGTACAGGCCGGGTAGCGGCACGATCGCAAGGATACCGATAAGCGACGGGTGCACGAGCAGCTGCACCTTCTGCGAGACCAGGTTCGCCAGAGGCGGGCTGAACAGCTTCCCAGAGCAGCTAATACTCAAGGCCATAGAGGCCAGCGTGGCCAATGGCGCGAAAGAGATACAGCTCACGTCGCAGGATACCGGCGCCTACGGCCTTGACAGGAACACCGACATAGCAAGGCTCATGCACGCAATAACATACATTGAAGGCGACTTCAAGGTAAGGGTCGGGATGCTTAACCCCGAGCATCTGCACAGGTACATAGACGGGTTCTGCGAGGCCATGTGCGACCGGAGATTCTACAGGTTCGCCCACATACCCATAGAATCGGGCAGCAATCCGGTGCTCAAGGCAATGGGCAGGCATTACACAGTGGATGAGTTGGAGAGTTATGTAGAAAGGCTTAGGGGCTCCGTTCCAGGAATTGCGATAGAGACGGACATAATAGTCGGATTCCCTACAGAGACAGATAAGGACTTCAAGGATACGGTAAGCTTCATAAGGCGGTGCAGACCCGAAGTGACGAACGTATCAAGGTTCGGGGCCAGGCCGCATGCCCCGTCGTCTAGGATGATGCAGAACAGCACGGAAACGATAAACTCAAGGAGCAGGGAGCTCTCAAGGGTAGTAAGAGGCGTGCAGAGTGGGACGAACAGCAGCCTCATAGGCAGCAGCATGGAAGTGCTCATTACAGAATCGAACAGCAAATCAATGAACGGAAGGAGCCGCTCGTACAGGCAGGTCGTAATACCATCGGGCAGGGAGCTCGGCCTTGAGATCGGCGGAACGTATAATATGCTTATAAAAGCAGCGTCTGCAAATGTACTTTATGCGTAGGTGTGCCTTTGTATTCGGATGAGCTGCTCAGGGCATTCAAGAGGAACGGCATAGCCCTAGGCGACACCATAAGCTTGGCAAAGGATGGCAAGGAAATGATCGGGGAGCTAATGCCCGGTACCGAGGCGGGCAGCAGCAACGTGATAGTCCTGAAGCTACCCAGCGGCTACAACATCGGCATATCCGTAACGCCCAAGACCGCGATAAAGAAGGTAAAGGGAGGCACTGGCACAATAAGATTCCCGCAGGGCCGCGCATCGGCCAGGAAGGGCCTTCCTAAGGTGACGCTGATATATACCGGGGGCACGATAGGCAGCAAGGTAGACTACAAGACCGGAGGAGTATACATGCTGACCAGACCTGAGGAATTGCTCCACGAGGTACCTGAGATATCCGAGATAGCGAGCCTTGTTGTAAGGAACCCGTTCAGCATAGCGAGCGAGGACATGTCATACATGGAATGGCAGACCATAGCCGAGGAGATAGTCGCGGCATTCAAGGATAACTCACATGGTGTCGTGGTTACGATGGGCACCGACACGATGCATTATACCGCCGCGGCATTGTCATTCATGCTCCACGACTTGAACGGCCCCGTGATAGTTACCGGTGCGCAGCGCAGCAGCGACCGGGGGTCCAGCGATGCGTTCCTCAACCTTGCATGCTCGGTAAGGCTTGCCGCTGATTCCGATGTGGCGGAAGTTGGGATATGCATGCACTCTACGAGTTCGGATGACGAATGCATGCTGATAAGGGGCACAAGGGCCCGGAAGATGCACACGTCGAGAAGGGACGCCTTCAGGCCGATAAACGACAGGCCCATAGCATACGTGGACAGGGATCTCAGGATAAAATACGCAAATGATTACAATAAATCGGTTGGGCACGTCAAGGATGCGCCGACCGCGGAAACCTCGTTCGAGGGCAAAGTCGCTCTCGTGAAGAGCTACCCCAACTCCGACCCGGGAATAATCGACTACTATGCGGACAAGGGGTACAAGGGGATAGTGATAGAGGGCACAGGGCTTGGCCACTTCCCTGCGTCAACCAAGCACGAGGAGCTGCTGTGGCTAAACCATGTAAGAGATGCGATAAAGAAGGGCATCATAGTGTGCATGACCTCACAGTGCCTCTACGGCAGGGTGAACGACAACGTATACAGGAATCTCCGCCTGATAAGCGGTGCTGGTGTGATATACTGCGATGACATGCTGCCGGAGACCGCATATGTGAAGCTCGGCTGGCTGCTCGGCAACTTCGGGACAAAAGAATCGGAGCAGCTGATGTCCAAGGACCTGAGGCGTGAGACCAAGCCAAGGAGCGGATACGACGAATTCCTGGTGTGATGCCAATGCCGAAACAGCAGAGAAGGGAAAAGGCGGAAGAGGACAGATACTCAAAAATCGGTTTCATGTGCGGGCTTGAGATACACCAGAGGCTCGCGACGACGAGCAAGCTGTTCTGCGGCTGCACCTCGGTTCTCCCAAAGGACCCGAGGCCTTTTGCGTCGGTGCATCGCACCCAGAGGGCCGTTGCGGGGGAACTAGGTACTGTTGACAAGTCTGCGGAATTCGAGGAGGAGAAGGGGAAAAGGTTCACATACAACGCTTTCGAGAGGAACACATGCCTTGTGGACCTTGACGAGGAGCCGCCGCATGAGATGAACAGGGACGCGCTGCGGATAGCGCTCTCGATGGCCGCGGCATTCGGGATGGAGATGGTTGACGAACTGCAGCCCATGAGGAAGGCGGTTGTCGATGGCAGCGACCCAAGCGCATTCCAGAGGACGGTAATGGTCGCATACGATGGGAAAATAACAGCAAACGACGTTACCGTTGGTATGCCGTCCATGTTCCTAGAGGAGGAATCCTGCGGCATAGGGGGCTCGTCCGCGACTTCCACTACATACAACACGGACAGGCTGGGGATACCGCTCATAGAGATTGATACGGATCCTACAATACCGAATCCCGCAGCCGCAAAGGATATTGCGCTCAGGATAGGCATGATGCTGAGGCTTACTGGCTATGCGCAAAGGGGCATAGGCTCGATACGCCAGGACGTCAACCTATCGATAAAGGGCGGCGCAAGGGTCGAAATAAAAGGCATGCAGGAATTATACGCGATAGACAGCTTCATAGAGAACGAGATAAGGAGGCAGGAGGAGCTGATAGGCATAATGAAGCGCCTTTCAGGTAAGAAGGCCAAGGTGGAAAAGGCCAAGGACGTGACAGGCATATTCAGGGACACCTCATCTGCGCTCATAAAGAGGAATCTGGCGGACAATGGCGCAGCGTTCGCGTTTGCATTGAAGGGCTTTGCGGGGGAATTGGGACATGAAATAAACCCGAACCGCAGGCTTGGCACTGAGATAAGCGACTACGCAAAGATGGCCGGAGTACATGGAATAATACACAGCGACGAAGACATGAAAAAATACGGCATATCCGAATCTGAGGTATCGAAACTGAAAGGCACCCTTGGGCTGAATGATGGCGATGCATTCGTAATCGTGGCAGGAAGGCGCGATATGGCGGAGAAGGCTGCCCGCCTCGCAGAATGGAGGGCGGAATATGCGGCAAAGGGCGTGCCTAAGGAGACCAGGTTCGCGCACGACATCGACGGGTTTACGACAAGGTTCATGAGGCCGCTGCCGAGCGGGTCTAGAATGTACCCGGAAACAGATGCAAAGCCCGTTCCTGTTACGGACAGTATGAGAAAGACCGCAGTTGCGGAGGCACCAAACCTGGAAAAGGAGCTGAAGTCGCTATCGTCAATGATAAAGAGCCGTGATATAGTGGAGCGCATGATGATGTCGCCAAGGCTGCATGCCTTCAAGACCGTCACAAGTGAGACAAATGCAGATCCCGAGTTCGTGGCCAACTTCATGCTCCAGAGGATGACAGAGCTGAAACGCTCGGGCTTCGACGTGGACGCGATAAGCGAGGAGGACCTCATCAGGGTATTCAAGATGTACTCAAACGAGGAGATAACCAAGCAGGGTGTGGAGGAACTGGTGCGTGAGCTGCCCAGCGGCAAGAGCATAACCGTCATAGTAAAGGAGCTATCCCTTGCAAGGATAAAGGGCGATAAGCTGAAGGAGCTTGTCAAGGCTGCAATGGCAAAGGGCGGAGATGGGGATATTAACGGGATACGCAACGGCATAATGTCCAAATACAGGCTGAATGTGGACGGCTCCGAGCTTAACCGGCTCCTTGCAGAGAAGGAATAGCCTTTTTAATCATCTAGGACTAAATTACTATGCATGCGATTGTAGTCTAGCCTGGTAGGACTTTGCCCCTCCATTCCAAGGAAAGGAAAGGCAAAAACCCGGGTTCAAATCCCGGCAATCGCAAATTTAATATATATGTGATGAAAGTAATGATTTAGGCCTGCGATGGTCGCATGCAGTCTTATAGGAAGAAACAAAAGCTCAGGAATCTTCTGAGACTGGATTCCGCAGCCGGCAGAGTCGTTAAGGAAGCAGCATTCGGGGGCGGAAATACTATAGGGAATGTGCCATTGGGGCAATTGCACAAAGCCATTGATGATGGGGATTTGGACGTCAGGATTGCGGCCGCTATGTGCAAAAATGCGGACAGATACGTCATGGAAAAGGCCACAAACGATCAGAACGAACTTGTTAAGTGGGCTGCGCTTAGCAACCCCAACATAAGCTGCAAACAGCTGGTCAGGATTATCAGGGAATTCTACAGTAAGAATGCGACGGAGATCGTATCCCCAAGGGGCACTACTTTCTCCTTCTTCCTGCACAGCAACCCGAATGCAGAAAAGGTGAATTTCGCCATTAAGTGCGTAAAAAGGTACTCTAGTGGCAAGACCAGTGTGGTATCTTGAGTGTAATTAAACCAGGGATATACAGGCACTACAAAGGCGGCGAATACATGGTCCTCGGCGTGGCGAGACACAGCGAGGATCCCGGAAAGGAGCTTGTCGTATACCGCTCTTTGGGGAAAAGCGGGAAATTCCGCACAGGAACCATATGGGTGCGTCCCAAGGCGATGTTTAACGATATGGTCGTTGTGAACGGCAAGCGCATACCAAGATTCAGGCCTGCCAGGGACAGGGAAACCTAAGGAAACGGCAGCAATATAAAAGTAGAAATGATGAATACCTACTGGTTACATGGACACTAAGACGATAATAGGGATTGTTGCGGTCATTGCTGTATTCGGGGTAGGAGCATTGGCCATGGCGCTTAACCACAACCATTCAGGAACCCTAATGAGTACACAGCCGCAAACGCAAGTGCAGGCACCGAGCGGCACAACAGGCCAAACGCATAACACGAACAGCCAGCAATCCAATTCGTCGAAGGTCCTGTTCTCGAGCACCCAGTATGCGCAGTACTCCTATCAGGTTTACCCTGGGCCGTTGTCGCAGCAGGCCAAGGCGGCGATGTCGGGGTTCAACATCTCATACTCGGCGCTGCAGAACGGCTCCACATCAATCTCGATAACACTTCAGGGCACGGGGCAGTCGCAGGCTATAACGCTTAAGCCCGGATACAAGCTGTATGTCGTCGAGGCCTCGTTCGGGGACGATGGGTACACGTTCGATTCGGCTCTCGGGGACGACGGCTTCATAATGGTAGATCCATCGGGATACCTGACACAATAGCATGGTTAAGATGAAATTATTAGGCCGCACCGTAAGCTCAATGTACCTTTGGGCGATCGCGCTAATATCCATACTTGCTGCAGTATCGAGCTATACAATGCGCGTAGTCCCTGTTTCGCTTATCCTGGCAGTTGCGCTGTGCGCCATCCTGGAGATGCTCGTGCGGAGGCTGTACCTGCGGCATCCGTTCAAAATTCCTTGGTCGGGGCTGATAACAGGGCTTATAATCGGATCCGTAGCGCCAGTCAATGTCCCGTTGGCGCTGGTTGCCATTGCCGCGGCCATAGCGATCCTGTCGAAGTTCTTCATACAGTACAGGAGCTCGAACATATTCAATCCCGCGGCCCTTGGGCTCATAATAGCGCTTCCGCTCTTCGGCCTCGGGGACGAATGGTGGGTAGCCAGCAACTACAACCTCTACGGGATTGCGGTAACGCTTACCCCGATACTCATAATACTCGCATACGAGGCAAGGAGGCTGCCTGCGGCACTCTCCTTCACAGGGGTGAGCTTTCTCGTAGAGCTTTTGATATCAGGGGTGCACCTGACATCGGCATCAAGCGCCCTAGCTGTGCTGTTCAGCATAAACTACTTCTTCGCCTTCGTGATGCTCATAGAGCCGAAGACGTCGCCCAGCAACAGGCACGTTCAACTGGCATACGGATCCGGACTCGCACTGCTATATCTCGCATTCGCCTACCTGCGGCTTTCCTATCCGCTGCTTGCCCTTCTGCTCATAGGCAACATCCTGTATCTCGTATACAGGAAGTTCGGCGG
>JAJZOJ010000037.1 GCA_021829015.1 Microcaldota archaeon
TCCTTGATTATCTCTATTATCCCCGTCTATGAACTCGTCGCTGACCATCCCTATCGCCTCTGAGAGCTTCTCCCTCGAGTCGTAGTGGAACTTCAGGCTCCTCCCCTTGTACCTGAAGCTTATGGATCCCGCGCCGTTCCTTTCTGCCGTATTTGTTATCATGATGCCGCCTATGGCTACCTTGCGCTCCCTTTCAAGTATTGAGGCAAGCCTTCGGTACCTCATGATGCTCCTGATGTCCCCGAGGTGCGTTGCGGGCATTGATATGCCGGATCTTATGTAATCCGGGATTGACACGTTCCTGCTCATTGTTTCGCCCATTAGACGTTAGATTAACGTTATTAGATTAAAGCAGAATTATAAGTTTTCGCATTGTATCCTCATCATGATTGGACTGGCAGGATTCGTGGCCTCGATAATAGTTGATACCACGTTCTCCTGGGTGCGCATGCTCATAGCATTGCTGATATCCGTGCTGGTCAGCCTGTTTGTAGGGATATATGCAGCGACCAACAGCTCCGTTGAGCGCATAATAATGCCAATATGGGACATATTCCAGACGCTCCCGATACTCGCGTTCTTCCCGTTCGTGATATTCGTAATAGTAGCCACGGTCCCCGGATACATAGGGATAAACGCCGCGGTGATATTCCTCATAGTCACGAGCATGGTGTGGAACATAACCTTCGGGGTCTATGAGGCCGTCAAGACGATACCAAATGAACTCCTTGAGGTCGGGCGCATGTTCAACCTCTCCCCGTTCCAGAGGCTGACGAAGATACTGATACCGGCGAGCATGCCAAAGGCCATCGACCAGTCCATACTCTCATGGTCAATAGGGCTGTTCTATCTTGTCACGAGCGAGATATTCTCAACAGGTAATGCAGCGTATACCGTCAAGTATGGCATAGGCGCAGCGCTGGTCAAGCTTGCCTTCTCCGGAAACTTCTACGAATATGCGATAGGCATAGTCGTATTCATCGCCTTCGTTGTAGCCACAAGGCTGCTCCTCTTCGAGTACCTGAAGAGGCGCTTCACCAGGTACATGGTTCAGGAGCGGCGCAGCATAGAGGAGACGAAGAAATCTGAGATATCAAAGGCGATAGACAGGATAAGCCCGTTCAACAGGGTAAATCTCGCCACTATGCACAGGAGCGTCGTAAGCATAAGGAACAGATTTTCAAGGCCAGTTGCCGCAAGAAGCAGGGTTGCGCCCAGACCCCCAAGTCCAAAAAGGGACTACAATGGGGCGAAGCAGCTGCTTGCCATAGCCCTGATACTCATCGCATTGTACGTAGGGTACCTGTATCGCGGGCATCTTGGCAGCGTTGCGAGCATGGAGCAAACGGTTCTTGTATCCCTTCTTGCGACCTTCGCAAGGGTATGGTTCGCCTTCGCGGTGATAATGGCTGTGGCGCTTCCGGTCGGGGTCTACATAGTGTTCCTCACGAGGAGGGGAGGCGCATACCTCATGCTCTTCCAGATAATAGCATCAATACCAGCAACGATACTGCTTCCGGTAATAGTAGTTTACATGAAGAATGCCCCATACCACAACGAGCTGGTCGCCTTCACGATATTCTTCCTGAGCGGCATTTGGTACATGGTCTTCGGGATCGTCTCGAGCAGGAACCTTATACCGCAATCGGTAAGGGAAGTGCAGGGGATATTCGGGGTCAAGGGCAAGGCAGCATGGAAGGACATATACCTTAAGGCGATACTTCCAGGGGTTGTTACCGGAGCCGTTACGGGGATCGCCGCAGAATGGAACGCGAGCATAGTGGCGGAGTGGTTCACGACCAATGCGATAAGCAACAGCAACGTTGTGACCTCCGTCAGCGTCGGGTTGGGAAAGCTACTCGACATGTCGCTGACCAACGGACACCTTTACCTAATGGTACTGGGTTTAATAAACCTGACAATTGTTATAGTACTCATCAACAGGTTCCTCTGGAAGCGCATGTACGAAAGGGTGCTTTCGCCCTACAGGTGATGGTATGGTTGATCTGATAAAGGTCCAGAATGTCTCGTATTATGTCAGCAACGTGGAGATAATGAGCAACATATCCTTCACCGCAAGGAAGAATGAGTTTGTCTCTATAATAGGACCATCGGGCTGCGGCAAGAGCACCCTGCTAAGGATAATGGTCGGCCTTCTGAAGCCCAATGAGGGGCGCGTAACCTACATGAACAGGGAGATAACGGAGCCGCGCAAGGAGATATCCTTCGTGTTCCAGGACTTCGGCCTTCTTCCATGGCTCACCAACGTGGAGAACGTGAAGCTGGGATTGTCATACTTCGACATAAGCGACGAGGAGAAGGAAAAAACGGCTATGGGCCTGCTCGCGAAGATGGGGCTTGAGGGGTTCGAGTACTCCTATCCCAATGTACTGAGCGGGGGCATGAGGCAGAGGGTGGGTATAGCAAGGGCCATAGCATCGGAGCCTTACGTGCTCCTCATGGACGAGCCCTTCAGCGCCCTTGACGAGCTTACCGCGAACACTCTCAGGAAGGACATACTCAGCATGCTGAGGAGCACCGCGATTCCGGTAAACTGCGTGGTATTGGTGACCCACAACGTCGAAGAAGCCGTTGAGCTCTCCAACAGGATAGTGGTCCTGTCAAGCAAGCCATCGACCGTGAAGGAGATAGTGGATGTCGACATGCCATACCCTAGGAACAAGAGGAGCAAGGAGTTCGCAAGGGCAGTGGACGGCATATACAAGGCGCTTACAGGGTAGGCACGTGCATTGTGCCTTAAAGCTTTGCATATAGCAACGCTCCAGTGACCTCGACTTTATACCCCGCGTTAGTAAGCATTTGTACTAGCTCGTCAGGGCTTCTGTGAAACTCCAATATTATCTCATCGTACCCTATGAAGTCCTTCAGGCATTCATATTCGCACCCCTCGCAGTCCATTTTCAGTACCCTGCCCTTTGCATGCACCTTTCCGCTACTATACCGTGAGTTTATGAAGGTTATCTTGCCTTCCATCCCGTTGAGCCTTATATTCGACTTACCGGTTTCGTATGTAAGCTTATCCGGCTCATATGAATAGACATGAGAAGCTCCGCGTGCGATAAAGTATATTGCCGTGTCCGCACAGCCCCCGCCGATGTCCACCACAATGCGGTTTCTCACATTTAATCTTCCATACTGATTTTCAATAAACTGCTCACGCACTTCATTGTAGATGCTTTCGCGCACCACATCATTATCAGGTACTTTGAATCGCAGTTTCCTTCCGTTGAATTCAACATTAAGAATTGAGTCGTCGATGGAAACATTTCTGCATAAACGTATGCGTGCTCGTGCGATTTCAGTGCGGATTCGCAATTAAATTCTACCTCGACCAGATGTCAGAATCGTAGTTGTAGGCGAAGAGCTTGTTCCTGACGCCCCA
This sequence comes from Microcaldota archaeon, assembly GCA_021829015.1. The sequence continues at coordinate 3,404 of JAJZOJ010000037.1, forward strand.
CTTGAGAAGAAGGTTCTTTAGCAGCTCAGTGTTCGTTATCGAATCGCTGTTGTAGAATATGCCCTTTGAGTGCAGCTGCCTTGTGAGATCCTGAGTGGTTATCTCCTTTTTCTTTATTATCGCTATGGCGGCCTTGAATGGCTCGACCCTCTCCAGCGCCTTGGCGAAGACCTCCCTGGTGTTGTGCGTTGCCAGGGTCTTCCCGGATGCGGTGAGGCGCACCATGCCGTCCTTGACCCCGCATATTCCAAGAAGGACGCAGGTGTCTATCAATGGGAAGAGGTCGTCTATCTCGTCGTTCGTCTCGTCCGCGAGCTTGGAGATGTCCATGGAGCCCTTGTTGTCCTTGATTATCTCTATTATCCCCCGTATCTGGCTCACACCGGTATTAAGCGGAAATAGCTTCCCGTCCATAATGATAAATCCCTGACAATTCTTTTAAGCTTTGCCTTGCATACACTTTCATGAAGGCTCAGACGGCAATGGAGTTCCTCATCACGCACCTGTGGGCCATATTGATAATAGCGCTAGTACTAGGGGCATTGATCTGGCTCGGCGTCTTCTCAAGGACCTCGCCCAAGGCCCCCCCTGGCGAATGCATAGTCTACAGGCCTGACGGGCCAGGAACGCTTTACTCGGTGTCGCTGCAGGGCGTCTGCGACGGGGAGCTTCCCCAGTTCGTCTTCGGCTCAGAGGGTATTGGCGACTTCGAGATAATAAACTCATCAACGAAGCCAAACAATCCTCTCAACACGAGCAATGACCTTACTATAACAGCATGGGTATACCTATACGGCGCGCCATACCACGACGTTGCAGTAAAGGAGGCGCAGTACGGGATGAAGCTCAACCTCAACAACGCGCCGCATGCATGCTCCCCGAGCAACAATGCGGGATTGTGCCTCGAATGGGATACCGCAACGTCATGGAACGGGAGCTCCTTCCCAATACCCGGGGGAGGGCTCAACAAGTGGGAGTTCATATCAGTTAGCATAAAGGACGGCAAGTACAAGAGCTGGTACGCCAACGGCCAGCTGATAGGGAACCAGATAATAGGGATGCAGCAGCCCGAGGCCACAGGCGGATGCGCACAATACGCCACTGCGGTCCCGCTTGTCATCGCAGGGGACGGAGGGGTCATAAAAGGAGCCAGCTGGGGAGGCTGCTTCCCAGGATACGGCTATGACGAATGGTTCAACGGCATAGTCACGAACGTGCAGATATACAACACAGCCCTAACGGAGAACGAGATAAACCATCTGTATTATGAGGGGATAGGCGGGCCGCCAGGAGACCTAAAGAACATAATAGGATGGTGGCCGCTCAACGGGAACGGGAACGACTACAGCGGTAATGGCAACAAGGCCAACACATACAACGGCTATTATTCCGGAGGCACATGGTACGGCAACTACACTACGCCGTGAGCTACCACGGGACCTTTTTCAGCTTCAGTTTGTGGGCGCCTATGTTCGTAAGCACATGGGCTATTCCTGTCAGCACAAGTATGAACAGAAGGCCGTATGCGTCTGGCATGTGACCGAACGGGTAGGCAAGCAGCAACGCGATTGCCACGAAGCCGTACTGGTCAAGAATTGGTACACTTGCTCCGGATTTTACCTTCATCTGTCTCTTCAGGAAGCTGCCGCCTAGGTCGCCGAGTATCGTCCCTATTGAGAGCACGACCGCAATTGCGAGCATGTAATGCATGAAGGGATATTCGATCAGTCCCACTGCAGTTCCGGCAATCAGGGCCGAGGCGGTTCCGCGTATTGTCTTGTTGTCCCCGAGTATCCTTTTTCCTGAAAGCTTCCTGCCAAAGTCCAGAGGGGAACCACCGCCGAATATGACAGGTGCGCCGTTTGCGGCATATGCAGGGAAGACGTATATTATCGGGTAGATGATATATGCGAAAAGGTAGTTCAAGACCGCACCCCCATTGCGCACCAATCATTTTGAAAGGCGCCCTTCCGCCATCTTCTTCGTTCCGCCGCCCTTGAACTGCATGCCAAGGGACTTTGCGGTCTCAAGGGCTAGATCCATTGCGCTTATACCTGAATCGTGGCCTGCGGCCGCTATAGCGAACCCTTCCTTGTTGTAAAGCATGAGCGCCTTCGCGGAGCTGCCGTGCATTGAGAGGAACGTCGTGCATATGCTGCGCAATACTTTCCTGTCGTAGTCCAGTTCCTTAGATATCTTCTTGTGCAGTTCCTTTGAGAGCTCAGTAGCGGCGTATGAGCCGAGCGCGGATTCCGCCTTCTCATAGCGCTCCCTGTAGAGCTTCAATTCCTCCATCCTGGCCGACAGCCCGGTGCTGAGCTTGTCCCGGTCTATTCCGGCGAGTCTCGATATACTGTCTATGGTGGATCCTAGCGCCGCAAGGTGCTCCTGTGCAGCAGGGCCTGCAACGAACTCTATCCTGTTTATCCCGTCATGTATCCTTGATGTGCTTATTATCTTTATGAGCCCGACAACGGATTCCATCCCCTGCAGGTGCAGTCCGCCACATGCCTCCGCATCTATGAGGTTCCCTGCAAGGTCCTCTACCTGGACTATCCTCAATCTGCTTCCGGGGACGCCGTGCCCCTGGTATATGGAGAACCCGAACCTCGATTCGGCATCGCCCCTTGCCATCTCCTCGACCTTGACCTTTATCCCATGGGTTATCCATGAATTCGCCATCCCCTCTATCAGCTGCACCTGCGAATCCGTCAGCTTTTCGTAATGCGATACGTCTATGTGCGCCTTGTTCGGGCCCTTGTGGGCGCCTTCCTGCCATGCATGCCTGCCCAGGATTCCCCTAGCTGCCGCGCTTATGAGATGCGTTGCGGTGTGGTGGGCCACGAGCCTGGTGCGCCTCTCCCTGTCGACAACGCATTTTGCCTGGTTGCCGACCTTTAGCTGCGCTGATTTCTCCAACGTGTGGATTATGACGCCTTCGATGCTTTTCACATCGATGACGTTGATCCCGTTTATCGTGCCCTTATCTGCTTCCTGGCCCCCGCCCTCAGGATAGAACGGGGTAGCGTCAAGCACCACATGGCTGCCATGCGCCCCCAGTACCTTTGACTTCGATTCCAATGCGCCCTTGTAGTAGAGTTTTTCCGTCTTCTTGAGTCCCTCGATGTCCATTGGCGGATGGGCCCTCTCCTTCCTCTTCGAGGCGAAGTCCTCCTTTATTATCGAGTTGTATGCTTCCTCGGGCACGTCCATCTTTATGCCCTTCGATTCGGCAATGGAGTTTATGAAGTCAGGGGTTATGCCATTGCTCTCGTATAGGGTTCTCGCCTTCTGCACCGTGAGCTCCTCTCCTTTCTGCAGCATCTGGGTCACTATCCTTAGCGCATTCTCCCTTGTGTTCTCGTACCTTTTCCTCTCTACGGACAATACCTCGGATATCTCATCTATGCTCTCGTCAACGTCCTTGTAGAGCGGCTTAAGGTCCTTTGCATGGAGCTCCATGAGCTTCATCAGGTCTATGTCCATCTGGTACTGGTTCATGAAGTCTATAGCCCTGCGCAGTATTATCCTGAGGTTGTACCCTCCCCCCACGTTGCTTGGCAGAGCCCCGTCGCCTATGGCTATCAGCAGCGATCTGGTGTGATCGGCTATCGCGTAGGCAGCCTGCATGGGCTTTATTATCCTGTAGTAGTCCTGAACAGGTATTCCCGCTTTCTCGATTATCCCAGCCTCAAGCTCCGCTGTATTCTGCGATTCCGTTGCGTCTAAGGAACCGAAATACGGTGCCACCTTCGCATATGTTTCCCTGTCGAATTCCACGGATGAGCTTTTGCGTATGTATTCCATCTCCTTCGGGAAGACCGCATCGTATACTGTATCCGTGCCGCTGTAGAACCACAGAAGCCTCTCGAATCCCCATCCGACATCGACGACCTTTCCCTTCAGCTCGCCTACCCTGCCATTGGAGTACTCGAACTGCGTGAATACGCTGTTAACTATCTCTACGCCGTTGGAGAAGCTCTCGAGGCACGGTCCGTATTCGGAGAAGTCGCCCATCGCCCATACGTCCTCTATGTAGGTAAGGTCCTTCTTTTTTATCCCAAGGAGGTCGGTGAGCACCTTGTAGTTTATTGCTATGGTCTTGTCCCTCCAGTACCCTTCCTTCGGGTAGTTGAATGCATGCTGGCCTGCCATCATGAACGAGGTCATGTGCCTTCCGGTAAGTCCGACATTCGCTATGTCGTTGAACCTCATGCACAGCTGCGGTACCAGAAGCGGATTGGCGCCGTACTCGAAGCCCATCCTGCCGTTCTCTATCCTCTGGAAGTCCTGTATGCTCGCTATCGTGAAGTAGAGGTCCTGGCGCCACCTGCTCACAACAGGATAACGCTCTATCACCTCATGGCCCGAGTCCTCGAAATACTTCGAGAATTTCCTCCAGAAGTCCGAATAGGATATGTGCCGCGGCGTCTTCTTCATGAAGGAATATGGCTCATGCGCAGGGTCGCCGCACAGCTCCCTTGATTTATCGCATTACGAAAAGCTGACGG
>JAJZOJ010000039.1 GCA_021829015.1 Microcaldota archaeon
GGTCAGCGTGATAAACACCGCCACAAACATCAATGCAGAACCTTCCTTCAAGCAACGCGCTTACAGTGAGCATAGACGCTGTGTCAAGCAACACTGTCGCATTGACATTCAACGGAGTAGAGTCGCAATTCAGCACTGGTAGCACCACAATCTATGGCGCATGGGCGTTCTATGGATATGCGCAGGACAGCACAACGGGGCTCGCCGGAATAACTGGACTAACAGGCACTAACACAATAACATCAAGTAACATATTGACAATCGACCCTGCGCCAACGGCGACATCGCTCAGCCCGAGCAACACTGCGATTGACCTGGGGCAGTACGAAACCTATAATGTGTTGATAAGCGGTGGCGCACCAACATTCACGGCCAACCTTATCTACGTTAGCGGCCCTTCTGGCGCAACAGTAGATGGTTTGGGCGCTGGCAACGTCATAAAGAGCCTCACAAATCAACAGGATGGCACGGTGACATTCACAAGCTTCAACGACCTCTCGGCCTCTGGTTCATATACATTCAACGTCGTCGCAACCGATAGCGCAAGCACCCCAGTCACATTCAATGCAGTTGCAAACTCAATAACGGTCTACCCTGCACCAACTGCAACATCGCTTACCCCGAGCAATACGCCGATTAATTCGGGCCAGTATGTTTCTTACAATGTGATAATTAATGGCGGCACACTGCCGATCACTGCGAACTTGGTACTAGTCAGCAACTCCTTGCCACTTCAGATAGACGGTGTAAATGCCATTCCTGGAACTACCTACAATACAATCGTGCTCGGCGCCGGAAGCGCAGAGCCCAATACAATAACCTTCAATTCGCTCGAATTGAATACAACAAGTACGTCGGGCGGTGATGTCATATTTACCGTTAACGCGGTGGATGGCGCAAAAACGCACGTTGCATTCAATTCCACATCGAACACAATAATCATAAACGCGGTTGTGGCTCAGCATCACCCCGGCGGCGGAGGACCTGCGAAATACACATTCATTCTTTCCAGCAACATAAACTCAACGCTCGCTTCTGCGCAGTCCGTCTATACGGTATATACGAACAACGGCAGTATCTCCTATTACCAGAACCAACTGCCAATTACCATCTCACTGCTTACGCCCTCCCTGAACGTGAGCTGGGCCTGCAATGTCTCCATAGGCGCTAGTACGTACGCCTACCAGAATGACGTATACGGCCTAGGTTTTGGAATTCCATGCGGCAAATATTACACGACCTACACGCACAACTTAGAGAGCATATATTCTTTATCCGCTCCAACAAAAATCAATACGACAACCACTTCGACGACAACAATAGTGACCAGCACCCAGAAAACCACAGCGACGACCACCGCGCCCATCACAACTAGCGTGGCAACGACAACCGTTGCACAGACCACTGTGGCTGCCGTGAACAGCTCATTACTGCAGCAGTCCCAGACAGTTGACAGAATAGCATATATGCTGGAGAGCCCAATCTACCTGTCGCTTGCAATCTTAGTAATCCTGATAATAGCATTCTTGATTTTCGTAGCGAAGAGGCGCAAGAAGAAGAAGGCCATAGATGATTAATAGCCAGCAGGTGTTGGCATATGCCTGGATCCTGGCGTGCGCATGTAAAGGCATGAATAGGCTGTTGAAATCTTAATACCTTAAGAATTCCCCCTACTTCGTAGGGGGTTGAAGTCAAGAAATATCTTCTTTTCCTTCAACATCTTTTCAGTGATAGAGTGACCGCGGTTTCGACGCGGTCGAACGTTTCTACCACCGAAGTCGTCGAGTATCACCTCTGATATCGCCCCGGACAGTCTTACCATGCGCCCGAAGAGCCACCTAGGCGCCCTCCCACCGTGGAGCGGAAGCTCCGTAGCATGGTGCATGATAGGATTTGCCATAGCGAATTAAAGAATCTTCAGCATATCAATGGAGCATCTTGCTCCTTATCTTCCTCTCGAGCCTCTCTGCGATGCCGTGCCTGAAGCCGTCGAGCCTTATGACGCTTATCTGCCTGTCGGACAGCCTCACGGTGAACCTGTCCCCCTCAATCAGCTTGGCTATGGTATCGCTGTCGTAACCCAGGGTACCCTCATACTTGGCTATCTCGACCTCTATCTCCTTCCTGCTGCTGAAGACTATCGGGTTGCAGAAAGGCCCGTCTATGTTGAGGAAGGTTATGCACATCATGTCCGGCTCGAGTAATATCGGCCCTCCTGCAGACCTGTTGTATGCGGTGGAGCCCATCTTGCTCGTAAGTATGAGCCCATCGCCGCTCAGGGTGAATGGGCATATCCTTATCCGCCTGTTCCCCAACCTCTCGAATACCCTGAAGCTCACTTCCCTTACTGCGAAGTTGAGCCTTGCCTCGTTCACCGCATAGTATTTCCTTCCCTTGTATGTTATCTCTATCCTGTTCGAGAGGCGCTCAACCTTGTACTTTCCGCTCTTGAGAAGCTTAACCGCCTTGCCTATGTCCTTGATGCCTATGTCCGAGTGGTATGCGCTGCTGCGCTCATTGCCGTCCCTTATAAGCAGCACCGGCCTGTCAGTCATCTGCGCCGCCTTGAGGAACGTGCCGTCACCTCCAACCGCTATGCATACGTCGTAGCCGGACTTTACCACCTCGAAGTTCCTGTGCAGCGCTGAGAGATCCGCCCTCTCCCCGTCCCTCTTAACTATCGCGATCTTCATCAAGCTCGCAGCTATCAGAGCAAAGAGATTATTTATTAATTCCGTTCTCTGATAAATATTCTAGCTGGGGACTTAATGGAAAGGAAGCTCATCGCAGTTGCAGCATCGGTCGCCGTAGTGGCTGTGGCTATTGCGGTTCTTGCCATCTCTGGCATGCATCCTGCCGCATCGAGAGGCGGCAACGCCAGTTACGGCCAGGGCTTCTGCCTCAACGCGGCGCAGAATATTACTGCCATGCGGCTCGCGATTGATTCGGGAGTAACCTGCTTCAGGACCGATATCGCGCCGACCGCCGCGGACGAGGGCTATGTCTCCAACGTCACAAAAGAAGGCGGCTCAGTCCTAGGAATACTTGACTACGAGACCGTGGGCGCCCAGCCCTCCCCGGACGGCTGCATAAGCGGATGCAACTGGAGCCTGAACGACTGGAACGCCAGCGTATACAATGCGCTGTCCGAGTACCCAGAGGTTAACGCATGGGAGATTTGGAACGAGCCGCTCGTGCCCAACTTCGCGAGCGGGTACGAGAACTCCAGCGCCCTGGATTACTACGAGATGATAAAATCCGCATATGCGATAATAAAATCAAGGGAGCCTAACAGCACGATCGTGTGCTTTGGCGGGGCCCAGCTTTTCCCGATTAGCGTTGTGCGGTACGAGTACCAGCTCTACAGCAAGGTATGGCAGTACGGCGCCTCAAGGTACTGCGACGCGATATCCGTTCATTACTATTCGCAGCCATACTACAACATGTCGCAGCAGGCCGAGTACGGGATGACCCTGGGCCAGGAGCTCAACCTAACGCTCAACGCATACGAGAACCTGACAGGCAAGCCGATATGGGTGACGGAAACCGGCTATGCCTCGAATGGAACGCCGCGCTCCGACCTGCTGCAGGCAGCGGCCCTGAGGCAAAGCATGGGCTTCCTCTCTCAATACGGTTTCGTCAAGAGGATATACTGGTTCCACCTTGCAGGCGCCTCAGGCGCCGCGGACTTCGGGCTGCTGAATCCCAATACCCTGCAGCCCAAGCCGGCATGGGGTTCCTTCCTCTACTTTGCGCGCAACGGATCTAATTGACGCTCCGCTGCATGCTGCACAACATTAACGCTGCAGTGCTTCGTCAGCATACTTTGGGAGCAAGCCGGTCCTTGCCAGATGCTTAAGTTCCTTCCTTGACCTGATATTCTCCTCCACGGTCTTCATAATCCTGCTGCCGTTCTCCTTTATTTCATTCCTTAGCCCTTTGAGCGCCTTGTCGCTTAACTTAATCCCGTTCGGTGCATTTTTCAGCAGATTCATGGCTGAATTTATCTCCTCCCTGCGCCTTACTATCTCCCTGTCATTCGCGTGCATCTCCTGTACTATCGCATTAACCGCCCTTTTTCCATCATCTGGCAGGGCGTCCTTGGCCTTCTCGACCGCTCTGGCAAGCCTCTCTGTCATCATCTATATTACCCGGATTAGGAAAAGACTAAAATCTATAAAAATCTTGTGTGCAAAATGCCGCGCATTCCTCCAAAAGTGTCAAAGTTTGCGGATGCTCTTCCCGAACTTCACGAAGTCGGCTTCCATGACGGGCATCCTGCTTCTTATCCTCACCGCGGCCGCAGGATGCAGGCTCAGCATGTACGATATTCCGTCCCTTTTGACTATATTGCCCCGTTCCTTTGATATGCCGCCTATGCCGAGAATCGCCCTGCATGCCACGGAGCCCATGAGTACTATCGCCTTGGGCCTGATTATGCTTATCTGCCCGAGCAGAAATCCCTTGCACAGGCCTATTTCCCTGTCGGTCGGCATCCTGTTGTCCGGGGGAAAGAACTGGACAGTGCTGGCTATGTAGACCTCTTTCCTCTCAAGTCCTGCAAGCTCGATGAGCCTGTCTAGGAATTTCCCGCTTGCCCCTATGAACGGCCTTCCGGTTATGTCCTCTTTCCTTCCGGGCGCCTGGCCTATCAGCATGACGCTGGCGTCAAGGGGCCCCTCCCCAGGGACGAAATTTCTGCTGAGCCTCCAATCAGGCGAATTCTTCGGGAGCAGGGAATACTCCCTGTTGAGCAGCTTCATCCTCTTTTCCCTGGAGTCGTTCATATAAATCAACAGGTCCTCGGCCGAGATGGGCTTCATCATAGGTCAGCAGTTACTCTTATCGTCATCGGACAGTATCTTTTGTGGGGCAAACTAATTTATTATACTTCCTGGCGAAACAACCCTTATGGCAAAGGGGTACAGGTTCCTGGAGCACACCGCAGACGTGGAGTACGTTGCCTTCGGGAAGGACGAGAGGGAGTGCTTCTCCAATGCGCTAGTTGCTATGTTCGATACCTCTTCTTACATATCTAGGCTCTTGCGGTCAAGGGACAGGAAAGTGATCATGAGGGTAAGGAGCAGGGCGAAGACGTTGGAGGATCTCCTGTGGTACATGCTGCAGGACGTTCTGTCAAACGAAGACGCAATGGGCCTGTTCGGGTATTCCGTAAGGCGGATCAGGCTCGGCGAGAGCGGCGCCTGGAAGACCGCGGACGTAGAGATACTTGCCAAGGAGAGGAGCGACCAGGCCTCGAGGCTGGACGTCAAGGGCGTCTCAAGGTACGAACTGTCGCTCAAGCGCGCAAAAAGGGGCATCGAGGCGCACGTGGTGCTTGACGTTTGAGCATCGCCAATGCCAATGAATAAAAAGGTAATTGAAGCAAACCTATTGATTCTATGGCCAAAAAAGGCGGCGAAGGGGGAGGTCACGACAAGATGTGGCTGCTGGCGGCATACATAGTGCCATACATGGTGAGCGGGATAGTCGTGCTGTTCCTGAAAGGGGAGGGCGATGCGAAAGTGAAGCTGCATTCCATGCAGTCTATATTCCTCGGGATCGCCATGATACTGATTTCCGTGGTGTTCGATATTCTGTCGTTCTTCGGAATATTCCTGATGGGTGTAATAGGGGCGCTGCTCCTACTCTTCATGTGGCTTTACGGCATATACGTCGGCTTGGAGGCGTACGCCGGAAGGGACGTGGTAATGCCAGTAATAACTGACTACGCAAAGCGCTACTCGAAGTAATCGCAGCATGGCATCCAATGAAGAGGAGCATCAAGAAAAGCGGGTATAGCGGAGCCAATGCGTGGGTATTCTGAACACCAAAAGTAATGGGCATGGCAGAAATCCAACGGATTCATGGGCAGCCGGTGCATCCCTTCATGTTCGCGCCTTTGAACTTCGCGCCGCTTATGTTGGCTCCAGCGAGGTTGGCATACTGCAGATTTGCGTTCTGGAAGTTTACGTCCGTCAGGTTGGCGCCCCCTAGGTTCGCGAACTCGAGGTTGGTGCCCTCAAAATTATCCCCGGAGAAATTGCCTCCCTGAAGGTCCGCGTACTCCATGTCCGCATAGTTGAAGTTCGTGCCCTGCGTAGCGGTGATGCCCTGCAGGTCCGCCCCGACAAGGTTTGCGTCATCGAAGTTTATGTTGTACGCGTAGACGTTCTGCAAATCCGCGAACATCAATGTCGCATAGTCAAAGTTCGTGCTGTTCAGGTTCGCAGCCTCGAGATCGGCGTAGTTCAGGTCGCCCTGGTTGACATTGTCTCCTTTCATGTTATAGCCCGGAACGTAGCAGTATGATGCCGATATCCTGTTTAGGTTGCTGCCTCCGCTCGTGGGGAACGAGGCGCATTGCTGGTATGTCACGCTGTTGTACGTTGCGGTTACCGTGCAGCTCTTCGTGGCGGTTATGATGCCTCCTTCGGTGTTCAGCCCGCATCCAGAGACAGAATTGAATATGTATGCGGACATGCCGGAGTTCCTTATCACCGGGCTGTACTCCGCTACGTGGGAACTGCCGTACTGGAAGAATTCGACCAGCGGCAGCTGGTAATCCTCGAAGTTGCTGCCGTTGACCCTTAGGGCAGCGCCGTTCCTTACGAACTGCAGGTCCTTAACTATGAAAGTGACGAATATGGGGTGCTGTACAGATCCATCTGTCCTGAGCTGCCCGCCAAAGTAGTATGCCTCCTTGGGGCATGTCGAATTGGATATGCGCGAAGGGGCCCCGGCGCAGTAATTGGCGGCAACGCTGAACATCCCTGTATACTGCTGCCCTGGGGTCACCGGTTCGCTGAAGTTGGCCGCGCAGTAGAACATCTGGCCAGCTTTTATCGTGTTGGGCGTGCAGAACCCCCCGGTGCTCGGGTAGGAGCCGATTATCGCGTTGAAGCCTCCTATGCTGATGTTTCCCGGGACCATGTCCGTGGAAAGCACAACCAGCTGGGATCCTCCGTTGGCATTGAAGTAGATGCTGTCAAGGCAGTTGAACTCGCTGTAGAATGAGCACTCGGTTGGGAATGTCGCCTTTGGTATGCTCGCGAATATTATCAGGAAGACAAGTACCATAGCTATGATTATGAACGTGAACCCGTAGGTCGTCAGGAACTCTATCGCGCTCTGGCCCTTGAGCATCCCGTCTTCCATGGTTACTGATACGAACCAAAAGGTATTAAACCCATCAAGCAAGCCAGGAGGGGAAATTTCGCCCTAAGGTGTCGAATCCCCCTATGCCGCTCTGCAGGCGGCCGCATAGCCGATCTGCCATCCTGGCCCAGAAGGATTTTGAGCCGCGCCATTATTATATTTTCTTATGGTAGTTTATTCGCGTGGTGATATGG
>JAJZOJ010000015.1 GCA_021829015.1 Microcaldota archaeon
ATATACAGGACAAGGAATCCCAACCCGTCTGACAGTAGGCTTGACCTCACATCCCAGAGGTTCGAGTTTTACAAACCGGACGAGGAGACGTTCGGATGCCTGAAGCTTGCGCGCATTGCAGCAAAGATGGGAGGCACGATGCCAGCGGTCCTTAACGGCGCGGATGAGATGGCAGTGGGGCTCTTCCTGGAAGGCAGGATAGGGTTCCTGGACATAGAGGAATCTGTAAGAGGCGCGATGCATAAGCATCCCTCAAGGGACAATCCATCGCTTGGGGACATACTGGATGCGGACAATGAGGCCAGGAGGCACGTTGCGGAGATGCACGGCCTCAGCGGGTTCGCCAGGAAATAGAAAGGGCTGCAGCTCCGTTTACATGCCCCAGCGTTCTACAGGCCTTGCAATGTAAATGTCGCCGTTGAACCAGGGCATTATCTTATCCACGCACCTGTTGCAGTTTTCGGCCTTGCCGAACCCTGCGAACACCGTAGGGCCCTTGCCAGTCAATCCCCATTCAGCTGCATTTGGGGACATCTGGCTCATCAAGAGGAATACGTCGCTGCATCTGGCCGCGGCCAGCAGCGTGAAATCATTATTGACAGGACCTGTCCTTATTGACAGCTCGCTAGTGTGGCCATTGCTACCAAACCTGTCAGTGGAGTTCCTAAGAAGCTTAAGCTCGTCATATATCGTGATCTGCGACTGCTTTCTATAGGAGGTTGCAACAAACCTGTCGAATTCGGCATACATGTCCCTTGATTCCAGCCTCATGTGGGGCCTTGCTATAACGTAATACCTGTCCAGGCGCCCCTCGATTGGTGTGATTGCAGGCATGTTCGATACCCGGACTACCGCGTGGCCCCCGTTCAGGAAGAACGGGACATCGCTGCCCACCCTGAATGCTATGGCTTCCATCTCCTTCGCATTGAACCCCAGGCCGAATATCCTGTTGGCTATCCTCATGAACGCCGCGGCGTCGGAGCTGCCCCCACCCATTCCAGACCCTATCGGGATCTCCTTTTGCAGCCTGATTACGCAGTTTATTCCAGGCCTGTCGCCATTTTCAGACATAGCCCTCTCGAGCTCCCTTTTGGCCTTGAGCAGTATGTTGCTCTCCTTATTGCATATTATGCTCCCCTCTATCCTGAAGTCCCCCCTATGGGATGGCCATACCCTGACCTCATCGACAGGCGAGGAGACGGCAAGCATGATAGACTCGGTATTGTGGATTCCTGAGGCGTTGTCCCTTTCCCTTATCCTCAGTACCCTGTTTATCTTCGCCGGGGCCTTGGCGCTGTAGCTGCCATCGGTGTGCCTGGTTATCTCTGCGAAGTTCCTGTCTGCCGCTATGCAATTGCTGGCCATCTTATCAACGTATTATTTGCCCTTTTCAGATATATTAAGTTAACGAACCTCGCTGCACATGGGCAGATAACAGGGATGCTTTTGGTGCGATACGTCAAATGCCGCACCGCAAAGGGGTATTATTATACGTGCCGAACCGTTATCATAGCGTGTTTAGATGGATGGCCAAACGGTAATGGCGCACTGCCCGCATGCTGTGGCTGGGGCCGCATATGCGCCATATTTGGAGAACCACACCATGGGCGGCGTAATCGCCCAGTACTGCGAAGGGACGACAAGGATAAGCAGGATCCCCTGCGATGCCGCATAACGACATAACGACCGATGATTGAATGGCAGAAACGATGATGCGAACCCCGCAAACCCACACTAAAGAGGAGAGTGGCAGCGCAGCCAGGACCCTTAGGAGGGAGCTGCCCCTGTTCCTTACGGAGGACAAGGAGAAGATACAGCACGTCAGGGCCCTGTTCGAGCTGGGCCACAAGATGAATTTCGAGGTGCGCAAGGAGCGCATAATCCCCAAGAGCGTATTCGACAAGATGGAAGGGATATGCAACGAGGAGGAGATGGCCATAATGCGCAAGGTTAACGAGAGACTCCTGGACAAGCACATAGTGGTAAACGTAGCCGACGCCCTTGACATGACGGTAAAGAACGCGGTCCTCGAGCGGCCTGACCTTAGGAGCGGCATAGCGATAATAAACGATTTCACATACACCTTCTCGGAATTCGACAGCTTCGGCGGTACCGCAAGGGACATAAAGAAGGCACTTAAGAGGGTGCTCTCAAGGATAAACGACGGCTCGGGGGCGCAGCGAACGATAGGCTCTATAATGACCCCTTACCTCCCGATACCCTTCGAGGGCAGCAAGCTCGACTACGGCACATGGGGAAGGCCTGCGCTCATAGACGAGAACATAGGAAGGCATGAGCTTGACCTTACCGCCTCGCTAGTGAAGGTCGACTCGATAAGGAGGTTCACTGTCCCGGACAAGCCCCGCAGCGGGTTCTGGCACAAGGACGTAACGGATGAGGTGCAGAGGATAGTTACGGAATCCGGCCTGAACGACGGATATGCACTGGTCACTACCTTGCACACCACGATAGGCATGATAAAGATGGACCCGGCCAAGATGGATTCCCTGCACAGGGACCTTCTAGAGGTTGCGCCTGAGGACCCGTCGCAGTACTACCACAACAGGCTAAGCTCAAAGGGAGCGCTTGAGCTCCGCAAGGACGGCAAGCCGTTGGGAGACCTAAACGGGCAGAGCCACGTCATGGCCTCCTTAATAGGGTTCTATACACTTGTGCAGTTCAAGGACGGAAGGCTGCAGCTTGATGGCAACGACAGGATACTGCACATAGACTGCGACACCCTGCCCCCAAGGGAGAGAGGGGCAGCCGTGTCTATAATAGGCACCAAGGAGCTGGTACACGGCGAAAGCCAGGTAAACTGATTCAAGGCGCGAGCGCAGGCATTCATGCAAATTCATGCAACAACGGCTTTAATGCAACACGGTGGCAACCCTGGAGAGACAAAAAACCGCAGCTATAATAGTCGGCGCAGGCCTGGGCACCAGGATGGGAAAAAACAAGATATTCATGGACCTGCTCAGGAGGCCGACGCTGGCCTGGTCCGTAGATGCGTTCGAGAGCTGCGCCCATGTGGACAAGATCGTTCTAGTGCTGAATGAGAACGATATTAAGCAGGGCAAGGAGCTTGTCATGAAGGAGGGCTGGAAGAAGGTGATGAGGATATGCCCTGGCGGGGAATTGAGGCAGGATTCCGTCAGGAACGGGCTAAACTGCCTCATAGGGGACTACGATACCATAATGATACATGACGCAGCAAGGCCCTGCATAACCCAAGGCATACTGGAAAGGGGATTGGCAGCAGTGAGGAAGACCGGTGCAGCGGTAGCCGCGGTTAGCATAAACGACACGGTAAAAAGGACGCGGCTGGAGGACGGCAACGATGTGGTGAAGGAAACAATAGACAGGAACAGCCTCAAGATCATACAGACGCCCCAGGTATTCGATTTCGCCCTGATAGCAAAGGCGCACGAGAGGACGAACTACGACGTTACCGACGATGCCGCGATGGTGGAGAACATCGGAGGATGCGTGATAACATTCGAGGGCGCCAGGTACAACATAAAGCTCACGACGCAAATCGACATCGAGGAGGCGGAGCGGTTCCTCGCATGGCAGCAGGCCGCGATCCGCATCCGAGCCTGACAGGAACGCCGCATATCCCCAATGGGCGGGCCGCGGCTCGGCCTTAGCCTTTTACGGACTGCAGGTACCGCTTTAGTATTGCCCTGGCAACCTCCAGTGACTTTCCCTATAAAAAACTTTTACGGTAGTTTCTATTTATCATGCAATCCTTATTGTGGTGAGTATTACTATGTCAGTAATGGTGGTCAGTTGGCGTTCTATAGCGCAGTAAATGGTAGCATAATAAGTTCAATAGACATGGGTGGTTTATCAGATGAAACATCTGGATACAGTAGTGGTGCACTTTTTCTATATTCAAATAATGGAGTTTCGATACTAAAAAAATCGATGTTAACTTTTACTGATGGTTGTTATCCCCCATGTTATAGGCAGTCTTTCCAGCCGCAGAACGTACTGCAACCCTCAATTTCAATACCATTTTTACTCCCGTTATCGCTTACACTAGAAAATGGAAAAATATATGGTGAAGTAGGGTACAATAACACCTTTGAGAACTACAACTCCACAACACAAACGTTTTCCGACGATTTGTTTGCAATAAGATCTAATGCACAGACTTCAATTCAATGGATAAGAATAAAGACCCCGCCACCAAATGATATACTTCCGATAGCAAATACCATTAAGTGATTTATATGGGAAATAAACCTAAAAAGATAATAAAAAATAGGAATTTAATCCTATGGTTTTTGGTAATTTTAATATCCATAGTAGTTCTGATGTTTGCTATAAACTTCTATTTTAATTCATTTTCGAGTTTACCTCCTGGGGGTCTTACCGGTTGCGTAGCTTTAACAAATTACCTATGCAGTAATGCATTTTTAAGCAACGCAACAGGCAATCTTACTATACAACTAGGACAAAATACTGGATTAAATTGGAGTAATGTATACTTTATATTTATACCCACAGGGACACCAATTAATAGCTCAGGCGTTCCTATACTCTCTTTTAATAAATTAGACGCAGCATATAATAGCTCTTTACCCACAGGCTCTGAACTTATAGATACCTTACCGGCAACTGCGCCAGGCATAAAAAAAGGAACACGCATAAATGGATATATCTGGGCAAAATACAGTACCGACAATCAATCTATACATTATGTAGAGGTTGCAGTATTAAATGTAAAAGCAGACTAACTCTAAATTCCAAATGACCTTCTCCACGACCCAAAGGTCGTGGAACTCTTGCCTATGTGTTAGTAAAACGCCTAAAAGGCGTGCCGCGGCTAAGCCTAAGGGGAACTAATTTCGTTAAGAATTAAGATAAAGTAGAAGATGTTATCCTTAAGATATACGCCCTCGCCGGGATTTGAACCCGGATCACAGGCTCCGGAAGCCCGCGTTCTATCCAAGTTATACTACAAGGGCCCAGAACCTGCCTGCCTTGAATACAAATGAACCAGCTGCTTTGCCTTCCTTAATTCCTTGCCTCCTGCTTCTGCTTCTGCCCGAAGTGGGACTTGACGTAGTTCTCCAGGTGCTTCTTGAACTCCTGCGGCGCATCCGAGGCCTTGACTGAGCCGGCCTGCTTGCCGTCCTCGTATATTATGCATGAGGGGTTCTCCCCTGTTCCTGGAAGGGATATGCCTATGTTCGCCATCTTGCTCTCCCCAGGGCCGTTGACCACGCATCCCATGACAGCTACCTTCATCTCCTCGACTCCGGAATACCCTTCCTTCTTCCATTCCGGCATGCGCTCCTGCAGGTATCCTGTCAATTCCTGGGCCATCTCCTGGAATGTGGTTGACGTAGTCCTCCCGCAGCCAGGGCAGCTGGATACCAAGGGCGAGAAGTGCCTTATGTCAAGCGATTGCAGTATCTGCCTTGCGACTATGACCTCCTCAGACCTGCTCGATCCAGGGGTTGGCGTAAGGGAGACCCTTATCGTATCCCCTATTCCCTGCGTAAGCAGCATGGCCAGCGCAGCGCTTGACGCGGCAACGCCCTTGCTCCCCAAGCCCGCTTCCGTAAGCCCTACGTGAAGGGGCTGCTCTATCCTTGTTGCGAGCTGCTCGTAGGCATGCACCATCTGCGGAACTTCGGATATCTTGGTGCTTACTATTATCTTGTCAGGCTCCAGGCCGTATTCAACTGCCTTGTTTACTGACTGCACCGCGCTCTCCACCACCGCATCTACCATTATGTCATCCGCGCTCTTCGGTGTGCTGCTCCTGGTGTTGTCGTCCATGAGCTTCGTCAGTACCGACTGGTCCAATGAGCCCCAGTTTACCCCTATCCTCACGGGCTTGCCATGGTCCCTTGCCACGTCTATTATCGCCTTGAAGTTGTCGTCATGCTTCTCACCGAATCCCACGTTTCCGGGGTTTATCCTGTACTTGTCAAGCGCATCCGCGCATTCCGGGACCTCGTTGAGCAGCTGGTGCCCGTTGTAGTGGAAATCCCCTATGAGGGGTATGTCGTACCCAAGGTCGTCGAGTATCTTCCTTATGTCCTTTACGGCCTTGGCCATCCTGAGGTTCTGGACGGTGAAGCGTACCAGCTCAGAGCCGGCCTTGTGCAGCTCTATTATCTGGGCAACGGTCCTGTTGACATCCCCGGTATCGGTATTCGTCATGCTCTGTACCGCTACAGGGTGGTCCGACCCAACCCAAATGTTCCTTACCTTGACCTGGAGGCTCTTCCTCCTTGGCATCCATCCCGATTCCTTCTTCATTTTTATTACTACCATAGAACCAACCTCATATCTCCTCCTTTCCCGTCCTGTACAGCTCGTAGGGCATCGTGAACTTCATGTTCTCGGCCATGGCGGTGAACTCCTCAACCGATGCGCCCTTTTCCCTGAAGTGCTGGGCCATCTCCTGGACCACATGCTCAGGGGCGCTGGCCCCTGCGGATATCCCAAGGCGCTTCTTGCCGTTGAACCATGATTCCTCTATCTCCGCTACGCCATCCACAAGGTAAGCGTCAACCCCGCTGTTTCTTGCGGTATCGACCAACCTATTGGAATTCGAGGAGTTCTTGCTCCCTATGACTATTATCACGTCGCACTGCTTCGCAGCCTGCTTTATCGCCGCCTGCCTGTTGGTAGTGGCATAGCATATGTCCTCGGACGGAGGGGACTTTATTCCAGGGAATTTCTCCTTCAGCGCCGCGATAGTGTCCTTGCATTCATCGACCGACAGCGTTGTCTGCGTCAGGTAAACGAGATTGTCGGGATTCCTGACTGATAGTCTTTCGACATCATCTGCAGTCTCTATAAGGTGGGTTATGTCAGGGCGTATGCCCATGACGCCTATTGCCTCCGGATGGCCCTTATGGCCTATGTACACTATCTCCTTGCCCTCCCTGGTGAACCTGCCTACCTCTATGTGTATCTTGGTCACAAGGGGGCATGTCGCATCTATTGTCGTAAGGCCGTTTGCCTTTGCCTGCTCCCTGACCTCAGGGGCTATGCCATGGGCCGAAAATATGCAAATGCTGCCCTTTGGTATGCTAAGCACGTCCTCAACGAATATCGCTCCCTTTGCCCTGAGTCCGTCGCAGACCACCTTGTTGTGCACTATCTCGTGCTTCACGTATATTGGCGATCCGAAGGCCCTGAGGGCCTCCTCAACGGTATTCACTGCGCGGTCAACCCCTGCGCAGAACCCCCTCGGGCCGATGAGCATTACCTTTTCTATCTGCATTGAATCTATAATTGCCATTGGCTCATTTAAATATCTATGCTGAAGTTCGCCAATAAACGTATAGAAATGACCTCCTCTGCGACCTAAAGG
>JAJZOJ010000003.1 GCA_021829015.1 Microcaldota archaeon
AAGGTCGTTGTTTCCGCTCTTCGTTACCCAGTATACCTCGGGCTTGAATCCCTCGAAATGCTCGCCCTCTACCTCCAATAAACGCTCGGGAATCAGCAGCGGGAGATACATGTTCCTGTGGCAGGAGGGGCACACCGCCCATGAAACTGCAGAGGACGCCGAGAAAGAAGTCATGCTCATCGCGGGTTTCTACAAGGAGATAATGGAGGAATATCTTGCCCTTCCTGTATTAATGGGCAGGAAGTCCGAGCAGGAGAAGTTTGCCGGCGCCGTATATACCGTGACATTGGAATCGCTTATGCCCGATGGAAGGGCCCTGCAATCCGGGACCTCCCACTTCCTGGGTCAGAACTTCACGAAGCCCTTCGGCGTTTCATTCCTTGACAGGAACGCAAAGGAGCAGAATCCCTTCACAACATCATGGGGCATATCCACAAGATTGATTGGCGGGCTGGTGATGGTCCACGGGGACGACAAGGGACTTGTGCTGCCGCCCAAAGTCGCACCGATAGAGATTGTAGTTGTCCCGATATATCGCGACGAGAGCAAGGACTCAGTGCTTGCGCATTCTAGAAAGATCCGTGATTCCCTATCGAAGAAGGGCTTCCGGGTTGCAATCGACGACAGGGACGGATACACCCCGGGATGGAAGTTCAACGAGTGGGAGCTTCGCGGCGTTCCGCTTAGGATAGAGATAGGCCCGAAGGACATGGAGCGGGGGCAGGTGACGTTCTCAAGGAGGGACCAGCAGGAGAAGCGCGCGGTCAATGAAGCCGACGTGGTAAAGTCCGCACGCCGCGAACTGCGCTCCATGCAGAAATCTATGCTCAAGAAGGCTAAAGCAGACCTAAAGGCCAGGACCTTCACCGCTAGGAGCTATTCGCAGTTCAAGGCGCAGCTGGAAAAGAAAGGTTTCATACGGGCATGCTGGTGCGGCTCAGATGGTTGCGAGAACAAGATAAAGGAGGAAACCGGTGCGACCTGCAGGCTGATAAAGGTAGAAAGGGAGGAGCCCTTCTCGAAATGCGTGTACTGCGCCGCCGAGGCAAGGCATGTCGCCTATTTCGCAAGGTCGTACTGATTATTGTATTGCCAGACAAGCGCTTCCTTCAGTATTGCGCCTTCCGATGCGCCGGTAACGAGCCTTGCATACTGCGCGAGCAGGCCCCCCTCGTGCTTCGGCCTGGCCTCCTGTCAGAAGACATAGATAGGAGAAGCAGGGAGCTGCTAGGCAACTTCCCTCAGGCATACTCCCACATAGCCCTGATAAACACCGCAGTTGACCTGTTCGGATAGCATGCCATGCCATGGCAGGCCCGACTGGTTATAATCTTAAATAGGTGTAGGTTGATATATGCCCGTGCCCGGCCTGGCTATGCATGCCGCTGCGGCGCATTAGATTGAAGGGATGGGATGACAAGATTACGCTGGATGATGGGTGGCGCACAGGGGATGGGGGTCGATACCTCCGCCAACGTTTTCGGCGCCGCTATAGCGCACTCCGGTTACTACATATTCGGGAGCAGGGAATACTTCTCGAACATAAAGGGCAGGCACAGCTACTTCAGCATAGTGATAAGCGACAAGGTGCAGCACAGCATAGACGAGACCGTAGACATATTGGCAGCCTTCGATGCTGAAACGGTCGCCCAGCACTTCGACGAGGTAACAGGATACATGATATATGACAAGGCGCATGATGGCATCAACATAGAAAGCATAAGGTCCATCGAAAGTGAGTTGTGCCAAAGGCAGGTTAAATTGCTTGAGGATGCGGGATACGGGACAACGATAGCCGATATAGTCAGGTACCTAAAGGCAAAAAAGGTGAATGTAATACCCATAGACTACGGGCCGCTCATGAAGGAGATAATAAACCAGCTTAAGATGGATCCGTTCATTGCAGAGAGGGCGAGGAACATGCTATGCATAGGTGCCTCCTTTGCCCTTCTGGGCCTTCCGGAAAGCAGCCTGCAGAATGCGGTCAGAAGCAGCTTTGCAAGCAAAAAGGCGCTCATAGACCTGAACATGCTTGCCGTAAGCGCGGGCTACAAGAATGTCCAGAATGCATATTCGCTGGAAACCCTGAAGGTCAGTGGCAGGAGGGTGCAGCTGGACGGCAACACGCTGTCTGCGCTTGGAAAGGTATACGGTGGACTGAGGTTCCAGTCATATTATCCGATAACCCCTGCATCTGACGAGAGCACCTACATAGAGGCTAACCAGCTTCTTGATACAAATGAAGGAAAGGCGAAGCAGGGCATAGTTGTGGTTCAGGTCGAGGACGAGCTTGCCGCGATAAACGCCGCATCCGGGGCTGCCCTCGCCGGTTCCAGATCAGCCACCGCTACATCCGGACCGGGATTCTCCCTGATGAACGAGGGGATAAGCTGGGCTGGCATGAACGAGGTGCCCGTGCTTATCACATATTATATGCGCGGCTCCCCTGCAACCGGATTGCCGACAAGGAGCGGGCAGTCCGACATAAAACTGGCGCTCAACGCGGGTCACGGAGAATTCGCGAGGATAGTCATCGCATCAGGGGACCACAGCGAGATATTCGAGGACGCGGTCCTGGCACTTAACCTGGCGGAACTGTGCCAGACCCCTACAGTGCACGTGATAGAGAAGACCCTTGCAAATGCTTATTCGGTATTTGACGAGAGCACGCTGAGGCAGGAGACACTTTCGATAAGCAGGGGAAAAATAGTGTTCCCTGATGACCCAGACCGCTACAAGAGATTTGAGTTCACGGAAGACGGCATATCCCCGAGAGCATTCCTCGGACACGCGCAGATGTACTACACCGGTGATGAGCATAATGAATACGGTCACATAACCGAAGATACCCTCAACAGGACAAAAATGTACGAGAAGAGGATAATGAAGCTTGACGCCGCTTCTAAGTATGTCCCCGACGCAAAAAAAGTGAACATAGTCGGGAATTCCGATACAGTTCTCCTTACGTGGGGATCGCCCAAGGGCGCGATAATGGACTCGATGGACGAGCTCGCGGAGCAGGGAATAGACATAGAGATGGTGCAGGTGAGGCTGTTCAGCCCCTACCCTGCAGAGCTTATGTCAAAGGCCCTGAAGGGCAAGAAGCGCATAATAGCCGTTGAGAACGACTACAATGCCCTTGGGGCTGAGGTGCTTGCGGAGCGCACCGGAATAAGGCCAACAAATCTCATACTCAAATGGAACGGGAGGCCGATAATGCGGAGCGAGATAATCGCCGCTGTGACCGAGATCGTCAAGAAGGGAACTAAGAAGGTGGTATTGAATGGAGGCAAATGAGGCTGTTGAATTCAATGACTGGTGCCTGGGGTGTGGCGACTTCGGCATACTGAGGTGCGTGGAGGGCGCATTGAAGGAGCTCAAGCTTGACTACAGCGATGCGGTACTGGTATCCGGAATAGGCTGCTCAGGGAAGCTGCCGCATTTCGTATCCGGGCCAATATCGGGGGTGCACACCCTTCATGGCAGGGCATTGGCCTTCGCCATGGGGATAAAGCTCTCAAATCCAAGCCTGAAGGTCATAATCAACGCAGGGGATGGCGATACTTTCGGGATAGGAGTCGGTCATTTTGTCAGCGCCGGGAGGAGGAACCTTTCGATGGCCCTGATAGTACATGACAACAGGGTATATGGCCTTACAAAGGGCCAGGCAGCCCCGACCATGCCCATGGGTGAGCGCACAAAGTCACTTCCTGAGCCTAACATAAACGGGCCCATAAACCCTGTCGCGCTTGCGGTTGCATCCGGATACACGTTCGTGGCCAGGGGGTTCGCTTACGACACAGTTCACACCAAAGACCTGATAAAGCAGGCGGTCGCGCACAAGGGTATGGCGCTCGTGGACGTGCTGCAGCCCTGCCCAACGTACAATGACATAAATACCAATGAATGGTACAAGGAAAGGCTGTACAACCTGGAGGACGACCCGGAAGTGCATGATGAATCAGAAACCATAAAGAAGATGAACCAGGCCATAAGCAACGCATACATCGGAGAGGACAAGATACCTATAGGCGTATTCTACAAGAACGAAACTGTGTCGACATACGAGGAAAGGATAGCCGGCAACATACCGGATTATATGAAGAACTTCCCGGCATCGCAGAAAGTGGACGACAATGGCACTCCTGTAACTGACATAGGAAGATTGCTGGAATCGAAGGTAGTGTATGGTTGAGCATTGCATTGTCCGCAAGCTCAGGAGTCCCCTGCGCCGCAGGCGCACATCCCATTCTCGTCTATCCTGCTTCCGCATATCGGGCATACTCCCTTGGAGAATTTCACCTCGTGAGCCTTCTTCTTGTACAGGTCCGCATGCGGATCAGATGTGCGGTATTTCCTCTTTATCCTGCGCTTTATCTCAGCCTTTGTCTTCCTCAGCTGGCTGGCGTCGGATTTTCTCGAACCATTGGCCTTGCCCGATTTAGTGCGGCTCTTAGTGCTCCCCATACGATCGAATCAGATTCTGCATTAAGGATTATAACGGTTTCGCTTGCAGCATGCCGGAAAGCTTTATAAGCATAATCTGCGATGGTAAAACGGATGATTGAATTTCTGACGAGCAACAAGGGGCCATTGTACAGGACCAGGATGCAGGCATGAACCAAACAGCGCCGCAATCCAGCGTACCGGGCCCAACTGGGGCAGGCCATTTACTCCCGATAATATCGATCGGTATATTAGTGGTAATAGTCGCGGCAGGCCTAGGTTTCCTCCTCCTGGGCCATCATACCAATGCAGGCAGCGCAGGCCAGGCGGCAACCAGTACCATAAACTCCCAAAGCACCACCTCGCAGCAAACCACAACCACGATTCCACCTATTGGCTCAATTGGCTCAGGGAATTCCTTCCAGTTCATCAATTCGGGGGGCGGCCCGGGCCAGTCATACATGAGCGAGAATGAGATGAGCGGCCTGTTAAACAAGGGCGGCAACGGAACCTACACGGCGATGTACCAGTCAGATCCGACCAACGAGTCCGGGATATATGCGGGTAATGTTTTGGCATACTGGTATGCCGGCTATACAATATATGGAAAAACCGCAAGCGGCAACAGCATAGTTATATCCGAATTCGTAATAAAGTCCCCTGAGGCAGAATATCTCTACACGGCGCAGTCGAGAACCATTTCAGGCATAATAAATAACACCGTTTTGGCGGCAAACGCCACATCGAACGGCCTTACATACACCTACCTGGAGATGAAAAACGGCAATTCAAGCAGCGCAATGCTGATAGGCTACAAGAACGAGGACCTGGTAGACGTAGTAGCGCCGACCGAAATAAACCGGACGAAACTGGCCGCTACTGTGTCGGGAGACATCCCGTAATAGATGCAATCGGCTGGGGCTACAGAAAAATTATGACATAAATATAAGGCAGGCCTAAAAGGCTGTTTGATGCAGGAGACAGGCCCTGGGGAAAATGTCGAACTGTTCAGCATTAAGTAAGTGGATGACGAGCCGCCATACGAGACGCTGGCATACAGCCATATCCCTTGCTGACTGCCTTGTTTGTATTGCGCACAGATCCGCTCAAATAGTAGAATACGTGAAACTGACCTGCACAATTCAAGGCTATACTTACAGATGCAAAGGAAAATCTGATTGAAATTTCAGAGACGGTAAGACCAGAAAAGCTAGAAAGACTCCAAAAACTGCTCAGAGCTGTTAGGTTAACTTCCTAACTCCTCCCATACAACGACCTCGGAAGAGAATTGACACCACGATGGTACCGTCTGTTATTATACCAAAATCACGATTGCTCCCATCGGGATTTGAACCCGAGTTTCCGGGTTGAGAACCCGGCGTCCTTGACCGAGCTGGACGATAGGAGCCAGTTAATTATTCCAGAACCAGATATTAGTACCTTTAGCCCTTTCCTTTTTGATTCCTTAGTACTTTGGCGCTCTAGTATTTTAGCGTATCGGTATATTAGTACTTGGCCTTCCGTATGAGGCGCTGCATCCTCGCCCTTATCGCGTTCTCCGTACCGACCTTCTCCGATATGAGCCCGGCGACGTTTATGTCCGTTGCATTGGAGAACTCTATCGCGCTCTCGATGAAATCCGCCTTCGCCTCCTCGTCGCCCGTGGGCATGATGTGCCCGTTCTCTATAGACTTCATCCTTGACTCTATCTTGGACATGGACCTGGAGAATTTCTCTATCGTGTCGGTGGACATGCTCTTTATAGCCATGCTCTGCTCGAGCATCGCGACCTGCAATGCAGACTTGCAGGAATCGTGGAATATCTTGAACGGCATCCTGTATAGCGAGCCGTACAGTATGCCTACGACCTCGTCCTTGGGCATCCTCAGCTCCGCCCCCAATGCGGGTATGACTAGCAGGTTCTTCTCCGGCTTCAGCTTCGTGTGCTTCCCGCTGAGGGCGTCTATGTACCTCTTCCTCTCGTCCTTCGAAAGCGAATAAAACAGATTCACGTAAGTGGATACCGCGGTCCTCAGCGCCGACGGGTCCGATGACGGACTGGGATCAAGGGCCTTAAGGCCGTCTATCGCAGTGGACAATTCCCTCATGTGCGAAATTAGCCTGGGGGCGAAGAGCGTTGCGTTTGTGTTCCTCTTCCTGCATACCTTCTGCTTCGCATGGGCTATTGCGTAGAGTATCGCCTTGAAGGGCAGCGCGTTGGCCCTGCACCTAATTTCTGTCTGGAATCGCGTCCTGGTCCTAGACCTTGACCTTGGGGTTCTCGTCTTTTCCAAAAACACCACTGGGCAGATGTTCAGCAGAACTTGCAAATCAATCTATATAAAGCATTGCCTCTACTTCCTGTTGGACCTCATGCCGTTCATTGCCTCGTATATGGAGCTTTTGCCGACCAGCCGCGCCTTTATCTCATCTATGTCGTCCCTCATTACCTCCCTTGCGATGTGCTCCGCCTGCTTGAACTTGTTGGAGAAGGAGTTGAATGCGGATATCGCGGCTATGTATGCGTCCCTT
>JAJZOJ010000021.1 GCA_021829015.1 Microcaldota archaeon
ACAACGGGACGGCTGCACGATATACGGAGACCACATATACTGCGTCGGTACTCTGGACAACATGTCAAATTCCTCATCATACTTCGCCACTGTCTCCAGCTCCGGAATAAGCAATTGGAGCGAGACCACAAGCTACCCTACAGGTATGTACTTCGGCAGCTGCTCGGCCTATAACGGATACATCTACTGCATAGGCGGCGGGGATTACAACGCCTCCTACCGTTCATACTACGCGCCCATATCAGATACCGGAATAGGCCAATGGAAGCCGACAACGAACTATCCCTCCGGGTTCTACAATGCGGGATGCCAGATATACAACGGGTACATCTACTGTGTAGGGAACGATTACGTCTCCCCGGGCAACCTCATATCGATAAACACCACGCAATACGTTTATTATGCTCCCGTATCCACTGGTGGAATAGGCGACTGGTCGCTAACCAGCAATTCCTCGGCGGGGAAGGGCATGTATCCAGTGCCTTTAGCTGGAGAGGGTTGCAACATTTACAATAGCACGATATACTGCGTAGGCAACCTTTACAACTTTACCAATGCGTCTACATCGTCATACTATGCTCACATACTCGGCAACGGGGCGGTCGGCACATGGATCCCGACAACCAGCTACCCGACCGCACTGGCCCTCTCCGGGTGCTCAGTATCCAACGGATACATATTCTGCGTTGGGACATTCTACGGCAACGACACCAGCGCATCGTACTACGCTCCCATATCCAGCCAGGGCATAGGGCAATGGAATGAGACATACAGCTACCCCACCCCGATGTACTACGCATCCTGCTCAGTGCCTGGCGAAAGCGGGGGCCTGTACTCAGGTTAGCGGTTGGCTACAATAGGGATAAATAGTTTCAGAGACAATCCACATGTCCTCGTTTTGGTGAAGCTCATGAAAAATAAATTTGTCAACGAGTCAACTTACAAAGGGTTCCTTGAATCGAACAGGGAGGGCGAATTCGATGCAAAATTCGACGAGGCGGTGACAGCTGCTCTCAACTCGTTCGGCAAGGCGCACCCAATGTACATTGGCGGCAAGCCGGAATACGCCAAGGAGCTCATAGAGGAGAAGTCGCCGATAGACTCAAGGACCATAGGCACATTCCAGAAAGGCGACGAAACGCATGCAAGGCTAGCGGTTACCGCAGCAAGCAATGCATTTGCCGCATGGTCTGGAACGGATTACAGGGAGCGCGCTGCGATTTTCAGGAAGGCGGCGAAGCTTTTGTCGGAAAGGAAATTCATGATGGCTGCGATCCTCAGCTACGAGAACGGAAAGTCTAGGTACGAGTCAGTGGGCGAGGTGGACGAGGCGATAGACTTCATGAGGTATTATGCCGATGACATCGAGTCAAACAGGGGCTACATAAGGAAGAATTCGATAGAGCCGAGCGGCAAGCTCGCGGAGCTCGGCTTCCAGGGCGCGCCGTCGCCAGGCGAGAAAATAAAGATACCGTTGAAGCCCTATGGCGTATTCGGGGTGATAGCACCGTTCAATTTCCCTGTGTCCATATCGATAGGGATGAGCACCGGCGCGCTCATAACAGGAAATACCGTGGTATTCAAGCCCTCGTCAACGGACAACATGACTATGCTTACCGGTCTTAAGATATGGGAGCTGTTCAGGGATGCTGGATTGCCTCCAGGAGTATTCAACTACATAACAGGGCCGGGGGGAATCGTGGGACGCGAGCTGGTGTCGAATGACGGCGTATCCGGGATAGCCTTCACAGGATCGAAGTCAACCGGGCTGGGGATGATGGCGGAGTGCTTCGGCTCAGGGAAGCAGAAGGCATTCGTCGTGGAAATGGGCGGCAAGAATCCCGCGATAATAACGAAGTATGCAGACCTCGACATGGCGGTATCCGGGGTCGCAAGCGCAGCCTTCGGCTTCTGCGGGCAGAAGTGCAGCGCCCTGTCAAGGGTATATGTGCACAAGGCGGTAAAGGAGCAGTTCATAGGCAAGCTGATAGACAAGGTGCGCGAATTCAAGATAGGCAACCCGTTGGACAAGGATGTATACATGGGCCCGTTGATAAGCCAGAGCGCGTACAAGAGATTCGAGAGCGTGGTCGCATCCGCAAGGACGAACGCCCGCATACTCTATGGCGGTAACCGCGTAAGGAACGGCCTTGCCGACAATTACTACGTCGAGCCCACTATAATAGAGATAAAGCACGACAACGAGCTTGCCAGGCGCGAGCTCTTCCTGCCGGTGCTTACGATAGAGGAATTTACCGACCTCGACAATGCGATAGACATGGCCAATGACACTGAGTACGGCCTCACCGCGGGGTTCTACAGCAAAAACGCCAAGGAGATAAAGAGGTTCACGAACGGGATACTCGCAGGCGTGGTCTATGTGAACAGAGGCATAAGCGCAACAACCGGAGCTATAGTCGGCATGCACACCTTCGTCGGCTGGAAGGGAAGCGGCCTGACAGGAAAGGGGAGCGGGAGCAGGTTCTATCTGCAGCAGTTCATGAGGGAGCAGAGCATATCTGTAACTAAGTAGGTGCGCATATGCTGAGGACGCTTTCGGCAATGCAGCGGTATTCCGTTTCCAGTGTCGAGATCAACGGCGTGCGCCTCAAGGCTTACATGGCCGACAGCGGCATAAAGAAGATGCTCGGGCTCATGTTCTGGAAAAGAATAGGCAAGGGGGAGTGCATGCTATTCACCTTCGGCGGCATGCAGCGCCCAGGCATATGGATGCGCAACATGCTCATGAGCATAGACGTCATATGGCTGGACCGCAGGCTGAAAGTTGTGGATTATGCCGAGGCGTTGCATCCTTGCAGGTCCATATGGAACTGCAGGACATATTACCCCAAATCAGATTCCATGTACGTCATAGAGGCGGCCGAGGGATTCGTGAGATCAAATAAGATAAGGGCTGGCTCAACCGCAAGGCTAGGCATTGCAAATGCGCGCAAGGCTGCGCCTCGCATCTGAAAATCATAAAGAAAAAGATCAAAAAACGCCCGATCCACAAAGCGTGGACGGGCAAAGCCTTGGAGGAAGAATTATCTCCTTCCCCTCCTGTTCATCTTCGCCCTGGCGACATAGCCGCTCTTGTCGATGAAATATAGGAATCCCTTATCTCTCTTTATTCGCTCGCTCCCTATCTTCGCCTTCCTTCCCCTTGAGTTCGTCTTCATAGGTGTCCTCCATACGAAGCCGTCCTTGCCAAGGTAATAAAGGTATCCATCTTCTCTCGACAGCTTTTCAGAGCCAATTCTTTCTGCCATCAAACTCACCGTCTAGATAACACATGGCACCTTTAAATAACTATCGTCGATTTACCGTCAGTATTTATTAGCATGCTAATCCATAAAGATGGAAGCGAGCAGCGGAAATCAAGCCTAAACTATAAAGCTTTTCCCGTAATGATTAATACGTGAGTCAATGATAAGCATAAAACTGTTCGGCAAGACAGACCTTAAGGATTATACTCTAATAGAGGGATTCCCAGGCGTGGGCCTCGTGGGCCCGATGGCAATAAGCTACATAGTCGACAAGCTTAAGATGGATTACATAGGGTACGTGGAGAGCGAATCGTTCCCTCCGCTGGTCTCGGTGCATGGAAGCACCCCAATGCCCCCTATAAGAATATACGCCTCAAAGGAGAACAAGCTGGTTGCGATATTCGCGGAATTCGCGGTAACAATGGAGCTGGTCTATCCGCTGAGCGACGCGATATACAATTTCGCTAAGGAAAACGGACTTTCCTCCATATACTCCATAGGCGGAATGCCACTGCCTCAGCAGGGCCCTGATGCGAATGCGCCATTCGCGATAGCATCCACCCCTGCGGCGCTCAAGGAGGCGAAGGATGCTGGGCTCAAGCCGGTAGAGGAAGGGGTATCCACTGGAGTAAGCGCGATGCTGCTGCTCAAGTCCGCAAACGAGAAGGGCAAGGACATAAACATAATGGTGCCGGTGCAGCAGAACATAATAGACCCGTCTACCGCCGTAATAGCCATACAGAGCCTCAACAAGCTGATGAAGCTCAACATAGACATAACGGAGCTCGACAAGGAGGCGAAGATGGTCCAGGCGAAGATAAAGGAGATCATCAACAAGCACAGGGAGACGCACGAGGGCTACAAGAAGACTGTTGACAGCACCGGCCCGTCGATGTACGCTTAAACTGCAGGGGTTGCGGAGTCTGGTTTGGCGGCATAGCCACGGAAAATCGCGCAGGACTTAAGATCCTGTGGCCTAGCGCCTTCGTGAGTTCAAATCTCACCCCCTGCACAGCATCATACCCAGCGCCAGCATTTGGCGTCATTCGACGTGTAGACGGCAACGTTTATATATTAGCCCGGACAGCAAAATAAGCGGCGCAGGCAATAGCAATTTTACGCTTATGTTTGCGCATGTGATAAAATGAACAAATTATTCGGCAAAGCAATCGCGCGCCTTGACGGCACAACTAGGCAGCTCAGGCAGGCGCAGGACGTCAATACGCCAGACTCTACCCTTCTTGGACTTGTCAGGGCTTCGGCAGACGACAGGAAGGCGGAAGTTCTGCTCGCCATAGCAAGAAACGGCAATTCCAGCTCAAAGACACTGGATGCCGCATCCGATGCCGCGATGATGACAGGGCAGTATGGCATCCTGAAAGAGCTGATAAACCACAAGAACATCAGCGCAGGGACTCTCGACAAGATGCACAGCCGCATGAGGGACATATCCACGGAGCTGTTCGATTCCAGGGACCAGCTGTCTTTCATAGAGCAGATTAGCGAGCTCGGAAGCATGATAGAGGAAAGGCGCGATGAGCTCGAAAAGCGCAATAAGGCGCTGGTGGCAAGGCATGCCAATATGGTCGAGCAGATGAGGCTCCGGACGTAGTATTCGAAAGTACGACAACCGACGGTGCCAAATCAACGTTTATATATCTCGTACGACGCGTCTATACCGTGATAATATGCCTGAGAAGACGATAAACCACAGGGGAAACGAGGGCAATAAGTCTGGCATGGCAACTTCGCTGGCCAGGGTTAGGGAGACTGCCGCAAAGGCATTCGACAAGCCGTATGTTGCCCCTGCGATTTCAGCCGTATCGCTTGGCGCGCTGTACGGGACCATATCATATTACAACATGCACCACCTCTCAGTCTATGCTGCCAACGGGAAAATAGCAATAGGCGTCGGCGTGGCCGCATTCTACGGACTTTTGGATTCGTCAGCGGTAACCATGGAGCGGCTCGGAAAGTTCCTGAGGAAAAATCATACATCCAGCAAGACGACGCAGTGATATCATGACATCAAGAACCGCCAAGAACGTTGCGCCTGTGCGCAACAAGACTCCAGAGGATCTGAAGTTGCTGCGCAAGAACTTTGCGCATTCGCTCGCTTTCGGGGCGTTTGCATTCGCGGCAGACAAGGGAACCGCTTTTTACCTTGCGCATAACATGTCCATGCGCTCCCTTGACGGGGCAATGGTCGTTTCAGGCGTTGCGATATCAGTGGTCGCAGCTACTTATTCGTTGTATGGGTCACTGCACAACGCCCGCAAGCTCATGAGGAAAGCAGACGAATCTAAAAATACCCAACGGCCTTAATGATAAATAGCAAACCAGGGCGTACTGATGTTTTGGCCGAATTTCAATCATGGGGGCAGCAGACTGCTTTGGAGGGCGGAAAGGGCAACCTCTCCTTCAGAACTGAATGACCTCGCCAGAAGGGCTGTAAGCAAGAAAGACTACAGGCTTCTCGTCAATGTTGCGGGCAATGAGAATACGCCTCCATGGGCAATCGACATAATCGCGGAGTACGTAGACAAGCCATGGCCCAAACAGTGGCTGCGCGACAATTCCTGCGAGGAGGTAATAAACGGGGAGCTTATGCGTGTCGACGCCCGCACGTATTTCAAGCTGATAAGGGGAATCATAGCAAAGCACCCGAATACCGCTCCAGGAGGCCCGGCAGACCGCCTAAGGCAGCGCATACTGCGGAACTGAGGCGTGAAGACCTCAACCGCGCCGCATGGAGAAACTTTAAATAAATAGCTGACAGAATAATACTACCTGTCTTATACTTTAATGTCAGTGCTTAGCATGCAGGATAATTACGATATAATTGTTGCAGGTTCGGGGCTTTCCGGCTCGCTCGCGGCAGCCATGGCCGCAAAGGCCGGCGCAAAGGTCCTGCTCCTCGACAGAAACAAGGAAGCGGAGGTTGGGAAGAAGACCAACTGGGGGTGGACCTGCGGGGACGCGGTAGCGGAGTCGCACCTTGAATACATAAGGAAGAAGGTGGACCTTAGGTTCTCGAAGCCCGAACTGGACCTGAAGGTCGACGGGGTAGTGGCGCTTTCGCCGAACCTGCAGAGCAGGTTCCTGTTCGACGGAGAGGGATACGTGCTCGACAGGCCAGCATTCGAGCGCAAGCTGCTGAAGCATGCGCTGGATTCCGGCGCGGAATACGTAAGCGAATTCGAGGTCGAGGGCCCGTTGATGAACGAGAACTCCATTTCAGGCATATTCGGGAAGGACAAGAACAAGGAGCACAAGGAGATACATTCAAAGATAGTCATAGACGCGCTGGGAATAGCCACGACCCTAAGGAGGAAGCTGCCGGTCAACCCTTACG
>JAJZOJ010000012.1:0-4048 GCA_021829015.1 Microcaldota archaeon
AGTCGCATCATAAGCATGATGATTGCCACATCGTCAATTTCATTGTTGTTCTCCGAAAGTGATCCCATTACCTGCGTCTTTTGTACTTCACTTGCATCAAGCTCATTCAATGATTGTTCAAATGCCTTTCGCGGTATGATATTCTTCATTTTCCCACCAATTATTGAGCATGTCCTTAGATCTACCCCGTCTATTCTTGACAAAATAAGTTTTTCAGAATTTGTAGAGTTTATTCCCGCAAAGGATACAAGGCAGCTACCGGTCTGTAGTCTCATTATTTCCCGTTTATCGCCCTCAGTTATAACCCCTGAATCTTCTAGTATTTTATAATCGGCTTCGTTCTGCAATCTGAATATGAAAACGCATGCGGAATTTGATATCACTTCATTATTTATGTCGCTAGCAAGCTGTGTCGCTACCGCGACACAAAATCCATACTTCCTACCCTCCCTGAAAAGCACATTGACGTCGTTTGAATTCTGTATCAGCCTCCAGGCTTCATCAAGCACTATAATCCGTTCAATGCCATTTTGTGTAATTCCAGAAGCATGCATGAATTCAATAATTGCTTTAAGCATCATCCCAGATATTTCACCCCGTTGAAAATCATCCTTTAATGCAGAGAAATCAAGGCTAACAATGCCGTGCATTGCATCAGCCATTGTAAGATTCGTACAATCTGCAAACATAGGATTCCCAACTAGCTGAAGTAGTTTCTTGGCGACCTTTGACGAAGTGTCGTCTTGGGGGCTCTCCATGCACTTTATTAGTGTTCTAATGTTCATATGGCTAAAGTCTTCGGATATTGAAAGCATACCCGAATAAAGCGAATACTCCTCTTCAGGACTTAGTTTTAGCATCACCCCAACCATCTCCGTTATTTTACGGACATTTTTAGGGATGCGCAGGTCATGCAGGTCCAGTACATTAACAGTTATGTCCGTTCCCAGTGACAAAACCGCCCCGTCCATGTGCCTAACAAGTTCACCATACTCATTATTCCAATCTATTATTAGTACTGCAGAACCCCTTTGAATGCTGCTTTTTGCTATAAAGCTCTTCAACATGTAGCTTTTTCCCGCTCCTGACATCCCTATTATGGCTATATTCTTATTCATCATAAGATCAAGATTTAGGAAAACGGGAATCTTGTATATGAAGCTTTTTCCGAGATATACACCGGAACAGTCCAGCATCTCTGGTTCGGACATACAATCCAGATGCATGACGTTGCTTGCATCTTTCGAATTGGAATTTGAGTGCCTCATACAATCACCGAGTCGAATTTTAAGATATCCACCAAGTCATTTCCGCTTAAGATTTCTGCTTTTGATCCGGCAAGAGCACTAAATTCTGCAGTTATTTCGCGCAGTTGCGATTTTGCCTTTTCCTGTGCAGTGAATCCACTTTCAGATACCGCGCTAGTCATTATGTACTGGGCAAGTTTCAACGGAGCGCCACCAGTGCTTATCTGGCCAATTTCGGAGTTAAGTTGATCTATGTGCCTCTTTAGCACGTTTGATTTGGCTGAATTTGCCCCGGATAATGAAACTTTGCCAAGTTCTATCTCCAGCATACCTCGCTTTGTTTTCATTGAGTCAAGAAGCTTGTCTATGTTTATCCGCTCTATTTGCATTACAAATTTGAATGGCGAGTGTGAATTTGATATTATGTTCTCTACGTTTTCCCTGCTAATCCTTCCATTTGAACTGTTGTTTTTAAGCAAAGCCGCAGCCGTTGCGCAATAACCCTTATCCGTTTTCCTTATCGCGACGCCCCTATCCCCACTTACTTCGTAACCATCCAATATCTGGACCAGGTTTGTTTTTTTGAATACGAAGGAGTCTATTATGTAGTTGAATTTGTAAGAGACTATGAAAAGCCCAGATATGATGAAACCGATCATTATCACGTATGTCCTAAGAGTGAGTATGCTTGCAACTGTCATTATCGCAAGGGCCGCTGAGATTAGGTAAAAAACATAGTCATGGTTGGCCATACGATTCACTAAAATATGTAAAGCCTGCCGAAGCTAATCTCGGATCCCAGGATCTTTGCCAGCTCTCGTATAGATATTGCGGTTAGTATGATGCTGAATATCGGCAGGAAGAACACCTCGATTATTATGAAGGCGATTGCATTCATCAATTGATTAAGAAAACCTTCTATACCGTTTATTATCCCATTTATTGATGATTCCAGGGACCCCACTATGCCGTACGCATACTTAGTGTTATTGGATATGCTTGTTGCGCTTCCGATTATCCCTGATGCCGTGCTAGTTTCCGTATTTATGAAACTTGTTATGACCCCGCTATTTATGTTTGATGAATACGATGAGACGAGTGTGGCATTAAGCACGTATGTTAGCGGAAATACAGCGAATAGGCCTATTGCTATGGCCATTATTGCGCCGCCGAGCCTTCTCGTAAAATAGAAGATTCTTAGCACTATTCCAATCGGGAGCAGTATGGGTATAGCCGTTACAGATATGAATTTTAGAAGTATGCTTTGAACCTCTATCCCGATTATGGAAGCCGTAAGCGCCTCTATCACGTAATCCAATGCTGTTAGTGCCGGCTTCAGCATGCTGGAAAAGCCCATGCTCACTATCCCTATAGACAAGTGTATGGAACCCAACATGCTCAGCCCGGCATATAGTATCGAAACCGGAATCAAAAGGCCTGCAGATTCTTCAAGTAGACTTGGGTAACTGGCCCCGTTTATTGATACCGGGTGAATCCCCACAAGATAGTCGTATGCAAAGCATATTGCATAATTTCCACTCATAGACTGTTCACACGCAGCAGACGCCCCAGTGCTGCCAACCATGTTGTTTATCACAGCGGTGAATAGGCCGCCTGTGGCAAATGTGGCTATAAGGGCGCCAACGATTACCCCGTTTATTATTGATTGGTACAGTTCAGACCGTCCAAACTCCTTCATGCGCTTGTCGTCAATGGCGTATCCTAACCCTAGCACTATGCCAGATGCCGATAGCATTATCGCTATGAGCATTACCGCAATGTTGTATGTGCCGAACAAGACATCACAGCGTATTAGAGGTAAAGTTGCTTATCAGGTGTGTTGACGCTACGGCAAGGGAGGTTGAGGCTATGCTAAGAGCCCCCACAACTATCGCCCCGATAATTATATTGACCGCAGCAGTATGGAAATTCGCCTTTTTATCCGGGGGCAACATCTGCCCTATTGCATAGAATATTCCAGCCAGAACGAAAAGCACCGCGCTTAGGGCAGGACCTATCTGCATGAGAACCAACTGGACCCCGTTCAATTCTGTTACAAGCGGGCTCGATGCCATTGTCAGCCTTGAAATAAGCATTACGACCAAAAAAGGAATTGCCGCATGCTTCAGGGCCTTAATAATTAGAGGCCATATCTTTGTTGGATACGTTTTCACTAACACACCTTTTATACTTTCATAAATAATTGTTTACTTAAATACATATTTAAATATTATAGTACATCAATTATTAGCGGAACTATGGAAAAGATGGCCAGAGTGGGTTGAACGACTTTATGCACAGGTCCACCCAGTAGAAAGAGCTAAATACGTAACCTTTCAAGAATTCGTATTTCTTCCAGCACGGAAAGGATAAAGGAAAACGATAAAGATGACCAACGCCGCATCGGAAACGTACAGGCTGCAGATGATAAAAAGCCAAAATTCCAAGGAGGACGTCATAGTGGGCTCGCATGTCTTCGGGAACCTTTACGAGCCGGATCCAGCATTGATAAACGACCCAGCCAGGCTCAGGGAAATAATCGTAGAGGCAGTCAAGATAGCCAGGATGAGCCTTGTAGAGGTCAAGGCGTGGCCCTTCGGCGGAAAGAAGGGAGGGGTTACGGTAATAGCGCTTATAATGGAGAGCCACGTCGCGCTGCACACATGGAATGAATACAACTACGCAACGCTCGACATATACACATGCGGGGACAGGGCAAAGCCGCACGAGGCATTCGAGCACATAGTCAAGGCCCTGAAGCCCAAGAAGCACCAGCTGTTCTATGCGGATAGGGGTATGTA
>JAJZOJ010000012.1:4148-28404 GCA_021829015.1 Microcaldota archaeon
TTCTCAGTCTTGAACTCCGTGTACTGCCTCTTCGCGTTGGTCGTGGCATCGTACGCCAGCTTGATAGCGAGTATCATGACAAGCGCCGCTGACCACAGCTTCAAGGTATAGGCCTCGTTGCTTATGAATATGCTGTCGATAATCAGGCTTACCCCGGCGAGCAGCGCCAGGAACCATAGGGTGAAGTAAAGGCTTACCTTCCTCTTGAGCCTCACGTATGCGTACCTCAGCTTTACATCAAGGTTCTTCATCCCTACCAGCTTTTTACCATTCTCTGCAAACCTTTAATAACATAGTGCAGTCTCGCTACGTCTCCACGAATATGCCATCGTCCCCCTCGGTTACCTTGTAGACCGGCTCGGCCTCCAGCTCAAGCGGGAACTCCACGAGCTTGCCTGTTGTCACGTCCCACTGCGCCCCGTGCCACGGGCATGTTATCACGTTGTTGCTCAGTTCCCCCTCGGCAAGCGGGCCGCCCTGGTGGTTGCATATGCCGCGCATCGCGTACACCTTGCCGTTGACGTTCGCGACCACTATCTCGTCCATGCCCTCGGGCTTCAGCCTGACCATTGTCCCAGGCTGCAGTTCCCCCTTTCCGCAGACGCGCACCTTTGCCATAAGATCACATGCAGCATTATCTGCGATGCTATTTATCCCTTTGCGATTCCTTGCAAAACGAGGCTACAATTAAATATCTTAATCTGGTAACAAGTAATCATGGTAACGGTCAACGATGTTGTGGGTGCGCTTACCCAGTGCCTGGACCCCGAACTGGGTGCCAACGTGGTAGACATAGGGCTGATTTACGGGATTCGAATAAACGACGGGAAGGACGTGAAGCTGACCCTTACGATGACTTCGCCTATGTGCCCAGTGACGAGCATAATAATGGCAGACGCTCAATTGAGGATAGAGGCATTAAAGGATATAGGAAAAGTAGAACTCGAGCTCGTCTGGGACCCGTTATGGGGCCCGGAGATGATGAGCGACGAGCTCAAGTACACTTCATAATGCTTGCAGCGTCATTATCTGCGCAGCGCAGAGGCGCTTTTGCCTGCCAGCCGTCTTTTGCTTTCTAGCTGATTCTTGGCGTTGAATCTTGCCGCGCGTATGGAATCCATGTCGACTTGCTCTATTCCCTTCATCGACTCCATGCGCCCCAAATAATTGACGATGCGCATAAGCGCCATTTCAGTGGTATTTGGGTGCAGAGCTATCTGTGCAAGCATTTCAGGATTGCCGCGGTACTTGTCAACGGCCCTGTCAAGAAAATCTGGCGTCGTGAACCTGCTCTCTAGCATTTTCTTCATGTCCTCGTAGGACATATCAACGGTTGCCATTTTTACCACTTGTTCAAGCATTCCTCTGTTTGCCCTAATATAAATAATTTCTGCCGTAAGGCTGCGCCGCTTCAATACAGCGCAGCCTCGTCGGCCCTCTTGTAGTCGACCAGCTCCGCTTCCATGAACCATATAGATATCTCGCGATCTGCTGTTGCCTTGTCCTCCGACGCATGTATCAGGTTCTTCAGCGGCCTGCTCCTTGAGTCGGCCATACCGTATGAATCGGTAGAGAAGTATCCGCGTATCGTAGAAGGGTCTGCCCTCTTCGGCTCCGTTGCGCCGGTTATCTTCCTTGTGACCGCTATCGCATCGTTTCCCTCCAATACCATCGCGACAACCGGGCCGCTGGATATGAAATCCATTAAGTATCCTCTTATCCGCATTGCCGCCTGGACTGGCGTGTCCTTCACCTCTACGCCTTTTTCTTTGTATGCGGCTATCGCCTTGGCCCCTGTTTCCTCAAGCCACTTGGGGTCGTCTATGTAGTGCCTGCCCGCTAGCTCCTTGCTGGGTTTAACCATCTTGATCGCGACAGGCTTCAATCCCGCATCCTCGAACCTTGCAATTATGCGTCCGGTAAGCGCCCTAACTACGCCGTCGGGCTTAACCAGCACTAGAGTCCTTTCTATCATTGAACTTACCCCTTGGATACATCTTTCGGCACGATAATATTTATTATTGCCTGATGTATTGGTAATATATGGTGGTAACATGCTGCACAGGGAAAAGGTCAGGGTGATGATGGACCTGCACAGGTCCATGCTGGAGAAGATAGGGGCACACGACCCAGCAAAGCTTCCGAAGGGGGCAAACAGGAAGAGGCTTGAGGAGGCCTACGAGTCCATGAAGGGCTACAGGTTCGTCCTCAAGAAGATATAGCGCGATTACCTTCTGCGTCCCTTCTTGCGGTGCGCCTTTGCGGCGTACATCCTCTTGTCGGCAAGGGCTACCATTTTCGCCGCGATAGACGCGGCATCTTTCCCGTCTGAATATACCTCTGCTATGCTTGCCGCGCCGATGGAAATGTCAACGCCGTTTGCAGCGCATCTGTTAGTCATCCTGTGGGCCAGCATCAGGCTATCCCCTATCGTTGCCCCCTCCATTATTATAGTGAACTCGTCGCCCCCTGTCCTGCACACAACGTCGTATTTCCTGACCATGTCCTTCATTATCGATGCGGCCTTCTTCAGCAGCATGTCACCCTTGTGATGGCCGCCGCTGTCGTTGGCCTTCTTCAGGTTGTCCACATCGGCGACAAGCACGCACATCTCAGAGCCGTCCCTGTCGTACCTTGATACCCCGTTGTACAGCATCAGCTCGCTCATCCGGGTGTTGCCCAGATGTGTGAGATGGTCAAGGTAGACGAGCCTCGTGAGCTCCTTCTCCTTCTTCCGTAGGGCGACTACCTCGGCCTTCAGCTTCCTGAGTTCCGTATCCTTTCCCTTCAGAAAAGCACCATTCAGCTTGCGCAGCGTTTCCTTAAATCACTTTGCAAATTTTTACGCGATTGCATGATTAAGCCAGAAAGTTATATATAGGATGACCTATATATTATCGAACGTGATTCAAATGGCATGGACAGATGTTGCGGACAGCAATACGATAGAGAGCACTATAGCGGCGCTCAAGGCGAACGGGTTCGAGGCGACGGTTGCCGAGAACGGCGCGGAGGCCAGGGAAGCTGTACTGAAGATGATACCGAAGGGCGCAGAGGTCATGAAGATGACCTCGGTGACGCTTGACACGATAGGGGTTGCAAGCGCGATAGAGGAGAGCGGCGAATACGAATCCCTTGGCAAGAAGGTGAGGTCCATAGATGACCCTGTAGAGAGGGAAAAGCTCAGGAAGGCATTGCTCAGCCCGCAGTATGCGATAGGCAGCGTGCATGCGATAACATCGGACGGGAAGGTTGTGATAGCCTCGGCGAGCGGCAGCCAATTGCCTGCGTATACCTATGGCGCGGAGAATGTCATATGGGTCGTGGGCGCGCAGAAGCTCGTCAAGAACCTGGACGACGCGATAAAGAGGATATACGAGCATTCGCTGAAGCTGGAGAGCGAGAGGGTTCAGAAGGCCTACGGCATGCCAAGGAGCAGCGTCAACAAGATCCTTGTATATGAAAGGGAAAAGCCGGGCAGGGTAAGCGTCATAATAGTCAAGGAGGCGCTGGGGTTCTAGAACCCTATTATACCTTGCATGGCATAGACTGCCATGAAGTGCCTGTCGCTGCGGCAGCCCTTTGCGGAGCTCATCGTCTCGGGAAGGAAGACAATAGAGCTGCGCAGCTGGAATACGGATCATAGGGGAAGGTTCCTCGTACACGCCTCGCTTAAAACGGACAAAGAGGCATGCAGGCGTTTTGGAATTGACCCAGACACGTTAAGGAACGGAGCGCTGGTGGGCAGCGCGAACATTGACGAGGTAAAAACATACAAAACGTTGAAAAGCTTCATGGCTGACACGTCAGGGCATCGCGCAACCGGCGCTGCCTTCCACGTCCCGACCTACGGTTTCCGCATAAGCAAGCCGGAAAGGCTGAAGAGGCCCATAGCCTGCAAGGGCAGGCTGGGATTCTTCAAATATAGTAAATGATTTAATCTTTGGGCTTCAGGTTCAGGTACTTCTCCTCCCCGTCAAGTTGGGAGAGCGTGGGCCTTTTGGGCATAACCCTTTTTCCACCACGGAGCAGTTCGGTTACCTTTCTAGTCCTGCCCAATGTGGACCCCAAATCCCCACTTGAAAACCCCATCAATGTAGGGTTAACCTCAGGCTTTGCAATCCTTACTACATTGTTAAGTCCTTTCTCCATTGTCTCACAGTAATCACACGCACGAATAGATATTTATTATTTCCCAATGGACGGTGGCTGCGCACTGATAGACCCATGTGCTACACAAACAATAAAAACAGCGCCGCAGATATGTTCTGGTTGGCAGGCAGGGGTATCATGGCAAGCGACAAGTACTACATGAAGGGGGACGAGAGCTTCGGGCTTATTTCTTCGCTAGGGTATTACATGATAATACATCTGCCCAGCGTAAGGGAGTTCTACAGGTTCGTCGTGGATGACCTGGAGCATGCAGGCAATTCCGATGTATTGGATGTCGGGACAGGCCCTGCCGATGTCCCAAAGGCGCTTGCACAGTCGGGAGTGTTCAGGCATATATACGCTGTAGACCCGTCTGAGGGCATGCTGCGAATCGCAAGGCGCAGGACCAAGGGTCTTGGGATAAACTTTTCAAAAGGGTCGAGCAGGCACCTTGGGCTCAAGAGGAAATTCGGACTGATAACAACGGCAATGTCATTCCATGCGTGGCCGGACAAGGCGCAATCGCTGAGGTACTTGAGCAGATTCCTTGGGAAAGGGGGGAAGATAATGATTTACGAGATGGAGAGGAAGAGGCTGTCCGGAACGCGCAGATTGGTGCTTGCCACGCATGCGGTATCGGAAAATGAGGTAAGGGAAGCCGCAAAGGGCGCGGGATTGAGGGTAAGCGGCATCAAGAGGCAGAAAAGCTTCATACGCGTCACCATAGTGAAGTGACAGGAATCGGTATAACCTGTAAGGATTTTAATTGCCGCAGGCCGGATTTGAACCAGCAACAATCCGCTTTCTGCATTTCAGAAATTGACTTCAGGCGGATGCTCTCCCGGGTTGAGCTACTGCGGCGCAATTACATGGTTAGTATCGCATGGGAGAATATTAAATCATTCCCCAATGGCCTTCCTCAGCAATGCGTATTTCTTGAGTTCCTTTCTTAGCCTTGCCTCGAATTCCTGGTCGTTTGA
The DNA here is from genome assembly GCA_021829015.1 of Microcaldota archaeon. The sequence continues at coordinate 9,281 of JAJZOJ010000012.1, forward strand.
TTTGTCTTCGCGCAATGCGCCCCTCAGGCGCATCCTTACGGTGTCCAGCTTCAGCTTTACGTTTGAATGATTATCTATGCCTGCAATATGTGCAACATGCATCGCATCAAGCAGTATGACTGCAGAAAGGTACTGGGTATACTTGTTCTTCGCAAACTCGTTGGACTTGTCCTCAAGGCTGCCGGAGGCCCTGAGCGTCAACGTCACTGATCTGTTGGCGTCCCCGGACAGCTTGGCCATCCTTGCTGCCATTTTATAGTATGATGCGGCCCTGTCGTGATTCTGGTTCATGCTTTGGACGTATGCACTTTCCTCCATGCCAGTGCATATGCTTGCTGCCATGCCCCTTACCGCTTTGGAGAGGCGTGAACGTGTCTGCATTTGGTTACCCCGTTACTGCCTACTTAGATGTGCTCCAAGATATATATTCCTATTTCACGGTGCTGTTTTGGCGCATCGGTTGAGAATGCTTATAATCGTAGCATCCAAAACCATACTATGCCGCCCTCGTGGGAAGATTTGTCCCCATATGGCTCCCTGGTGAATACATCATCGGTCGAGCCCAGGGCATACCAGATAAGCATAACCAAGAGCCTTTTTTCAGGGAGGAATACGCTGATCGTGCTGCCGACAGGACTCGGCAAGACCCTCATCGCGGTCTTCGCGATCGCTAGGGCATTGCACATGGGCAGGAAGGCCCTTATACTAGCACCCACAAGGCCGCTGAACGAGCAGCATTACAAAAGCATGTCGGAACTGCTGAACATAGACCGTGGCGAGATTCTGCTGCTTACCGGCAGCATAAAGGGCTCCAACAGGATGAAGATGGAGGAGGCTGCGCGGGTTATAGTAGCCACGCCGCAGACCTTCTCGAACGACCTCAAGAGCGGAAGGATATCCATGGACGACTTCGGCATAGTGATATTCGACGAGTGCCACAGGGCGGTAGGAAGATACGCATATACCTACATCGCTGAGGAGTGCAGGACTCGTGGTGTTCAGGTCATAGGGCTCACAGCCTCCCCCGGAAGCGACCGCAAGAAGATAAACGCGCTCGTAGCCGCGCTTGGCATACAGAGCATCGAGATGCGGATAAGCACCGATCCGGACGTAGCGCCCTACGTGATGCGGAAGGACGTTAGAAATATGATGGTCGAGACCGGGAAGACGATATCCACGATAATGGAGGTCATCAGGCCGCTCATAGAGGAGCATCTCATGAACCTCTATTCCCACGGGCTTAGCCCTTTCAAGGATTTCAGGAACATGCCGAAGGGGCGGCTATTGCAGATAGGCGATGCGATAAGGAAGATAGAGGCGCAGAACTACAGGTTCATGGGGATGTACAACTACATATACGTGCTCAACCTGTCCCATGCGTACGACCTCGCCGCTTGCGAGGGGATATACCCGTTCGTGAACTACATTGAATCGCTGGAGCAGCGGGAGAACAAGAGCAGGACCCTGAAGGGGCTGCTCGCCAACAAGGCGGTTATGTCAGCAAAGGGGATTGCGAAGGAGGCGCTTGACAAGGGAGAGGAGCACCCGAAGATGCTGAAGATAGCCGATATGCTGAAAGGGGAGCTCAAGGACGACAGCGCAATAATATTCGCGCAGTTCAGGTCAACGACAAGGCAGATAACCGATGTGCTGAAGCGCAACGGAATAGAGGCAAGGGAATTCGTTGGAAAGAAGGCTGGGATTACGCAGCAGCACCAGCAGGAGACGATAGGCGCATTCAGGGACGGGCATTTCAGGGTGCTTGTCGCGACCTCCATTGGGGAGGAAGGGCTGGACATACCCACTGTAGATACGGTAATATTCTACGAGCCGATACCCAACGAGATAAGGAACATACAGAGGAGGGGAAGAGCCGGGCGCATGAAGTACGGGCGCATCTTCATAATGGTGGCCAAGGGCACAAAGGACGAGGCCTACCTTTTCATATCAATGCATAGGGAGATGAAGATGCGCGACAACCTCCTCAAGGCGAAGATGGCGCTGGAGAGCGGATGGGGCGGCAGGACAGGGCAGAAAAGGCTGTAGGCGCACGTTATTTTTAATCCTTCCAGTGCAATATAAGCGATAGAGTGACCAGGTATTCGAAGGGCGCAAGGACGGAGCGTGAGCTGCTCCACGACCTCCATGGGAAGGGCTATTCCGTAATGAGGGGCGCGGGCAGCGGTGTCAACAGCCTCAGCCCCGATCTCATAGCGGTGAAGGACGGGAGAGGATTCGCCTTCGAGTGCAAGGCATGGGACAGGGACAGCCTGTCTATAGAGAACGACAGGTTCGAGGGCCTTGTCGAATGGCAGCGCAACACAAGGATGGAAACATTCATCGCATGGCGCATGAACGGCTCCGGCTGGTTCTTCATAAAGCTCGAGGAGATGAAGAGCAACGACAAGACAAGAACTGTATCGAAGAAAACAGCGCTCTCGATAAACCGCACCGCGGAGTCTATGTCGTTCTGATTATCATGTACATTTACCTTGATGCGTATATCGCATTCCTGTTCCTTCTGTCCATTGCGATGGTTGCCGCCGCGATAAGGAGGCCAAAGGTCAAGGGATACCAATGGAAGAAAGGCTTCAATCCCAGGGTGCTGGTCATGATGCCATGCAAGGGCCATGACATAGACCTCGCTGGGACAATCCGCGCAGCGATGGGGCAAGACCTCAAGGGATACGATTTCATAACCATAGTTGAGGATGGGAAGGATTCCGCAATGATGGACATAAGGAAGGCAGGGGCTAGGCACATGCTTTCCGGTTCCTATAAGTGCAAGGGCAGCAAGAAGGTGAGGTCCCTTGCCGCAGCTATTAGCAAATTCAGGAACTACGATATATATGTCATACTTGATTCGGACACAAGAGTCGACAGCAGATGGCTTGGCAGGCTCGTCGCGCCGCTTGCGGACAGAAGCGTTGGCCTATCAACTGCATTCCAGGTCTTCAACCCTGTCGGCGGCTTCTGGTCGAAGGTCAAGCATGCATGGGGCTTCATAGGGCAGGGGCTTCTCGAAAGCGAGAGGACTAGGTTCGGCGTGGGCAGCAGCCTTGCGTTCAGGAAGGATCTTATGTCAAGGAAGGATTTTAGGTACTTCTCAGATTCCATATCGGATGACATAGCGCTTACGAGCATAGCCAAGGGCAGGGGCCTTGGGATAGCGTATGTAAGTAGCGCAAATCCCTCATCGGACTGCAATGACAGCTTCCCGCAGTTCGCGGAATGGTCCACCAGGCAGACAGCACTCCTCACCGCAGCGAACAGGAGGCTCCTTTATTTCGGCATAGCATCTTACTCTGCGATAATCCTCCTGCAGGTTTCATCGGTGGCGCTTGCGGCTCTTGTAAACCCATTGTTCCTTCTGTTCCTGATCCCCTCGATTGCAGGGGCGCTCAGGCTGTACGCAAGGTCCGGCAGGGCGTCATCGTTTTTCATATACTTCATCCTGAATCCTATATACCTGGTGAACCTCGTTGCCGCATCAAGGATGCATGAGATAAAATGGCGCGGGAGCATTTACAGCCTGAATGAGATAACGCAGGGAGTCAAGGAGCATGCTGCAGGAATTGGCGGCCATGATTAACGTCGGGAAGCCCTATTTACCGCGAGATAATAATTTTATTCCCGTATAACCGAATTCCAATTAAGTTTAAAAACCTTCCTACCTCAGTTTATACAGTGAGATTATGCCAAGAACAACTGCAAGAACTGACAGATCAACACCGAAGCAGGGGAGCGCATGGCCCAATGGTCTAAGACTGCTGGCAAGCCTCTTCTTCCTTTATGTAGTCTTTAACGTAACGGCCGGAGGTGCCCTAGTATTCACGAGCGGCACGCCGACGGTGTTCAACACGACCGGCCAGCTGTGGCTGCCATTGCTGCTTGGTGCCGCGGTGCTAAGCTCCATAGCCCTGTTCTTCTACAGCATAGGAGGACTTCTATGGAAGACCGCATCCTCGACCGGACCAAAGCTGGCAAGCGTTGCGGCATTCACCCTCGTGGCTCTTACGGTAACTGCTGGAGCCGCCCTGGGAGTGCTGTTCTGGCTGACGATACTCGGCTTCATAATAAGCTGGGCAGGCGCAGTCGCGGAGAGGGAATAATTTTCCCTCTTTCTTTTTATTTTTTCTTTTCCTTTCCTTTTTAATTCCGCAGTTCTGCCCAGGCCATTGAATGCGATAAAAGCGCATGGAAGTAGCATTTAAATACCTATTCTTTTAATATTTAAACAGTACCGTCTTTGTTAGCCGTAATGCTGTAATCCTGCGGTGAGCTATTGGTTCATGTACCCACACTTATACCGGAACATCAATTGCTGAGCCCAGCTGAAGCCAGGAAGATAGCTAAGAAATACAACTCATTGCTTGAGAAATTCCCCAAGATACAGGATAGCGACCCGCAGGCGAAAAAGCTTGGGGCCAAGCCGGGGGACATGATAGCGATAAAGAGGAACGACCCTACGGGCAGCTACACGTATTACAGGCTTGTTGTAAAGGGCTGAAAGGCTGACGGAAGGTACGCAAAGGTGCGAATATGAATGGCCATGAGGTATTGGAATCTTACTTGAACTCCACGTCGATGGTGCAGCAGCAGGTCGAGAGCTATAACAGGTTCACGAGAATAGGCATGCAGAAGGTCGTGGAGAGCAATGGGATGGTGGAGCCGGAGGTATCCGATTTCGCGATAAAGTTCAAGGGCATAAGGATTGAGCCCCCTATAATAATAGAATCTGACAGCTCCACGAGGAAGATAATGCCAATAGAGGCGCTGTCGAGGAACCTCACCTATGCGGCACCGATGTACATAACATACGTGCCTGTGGTGAGCGGCATAGAGAAGGACGACGCCGCGGGAGAGGCTTTCGTAGGGGAAATGCCAGTGATGATTAAGAGCGACCTCTGCTACACCCACAACATGACAAGGGAGCAGCTCATAAGCGAGGGGGAGGACCCTGACGACCCTGGAGGGTATTTCATAATAAAGGGAACGGAGAGGGTTCTCGTAGGCGTAGAGGACCTGGCGCCGAACAGGATAATAACAACTAAGGAGACAGGAGGGGACGTGGTGAGCAAGGTATTCTCCACTACAGTCAACTTCAGGGCGAGATGCAGCGTTACCAGGGATTCGTACGGCATATACAAGGTGCTGTTCCCGACGGTCTCCAAGGGCATGGACCTTGTCCTGCTGCTCTCCGCATTGGGGATAAAGCCGGAGGAGGCGATAAAGGGCATAGAGAACAAGGAGGTGCAGAACGACCTTCTCCTCAACATAGACCTGAGCAGCGCCAAGGAGCTTGCATCCAACGAGTCCATAATGGAGCTCGGCAAGATAGCTGCACCGAACCAGACGAAAGAATACCAGAAGAAGAGGGCGGAGATACAGCTCGACACTTACATACTGCCGCACATAGGCGACAGCTCCGAATCCAGGAAGCAGAAGGGCATATACCTGCTCAGGATGGCGGAAAGGGCCTCGTTGGTTGCATACAGGTATGCGCGCGGCGATGACAAGGACCACTATGCGAACAAGAGGATAAAGCTCGCAGGGGACCTCATGGAGGAATTGTTCAACAACGCGTTCAAGTTCTTCATAAAGGACATAAAGTACCACATAGAGAGGACCACCGCAAGGGGGAGGAAGCTCAGCGTAAGGACGAACATAAACCCCGATACGCTTACCGAGAAGATACTCTACTCCATGGGAACCGGCTCATGGCCTGCGGGCCAGACGGGAATATCGCAGGTTCTCGACCGCATGAACATGACGAGCACCCTTGCGCACCTGCGCAGGGTCAAGTCCCCGCTGTCCAAGAAGCACCCGCACTTCAAGGCCAGGGACGTGCACGGCACGTACATAGGCAAGATATGCCCGAGCGAGACTCCAGAAGGTACGGACGTAGGGCTCACGAAGTACCTTGCGCTCATGTCGAAGATAACGGTCGGCGCAGACTACAAGGCACTGGAGGAGAAGCTGAAGGAGTCCAAACTGATATGAGAGGTGTTATGCTTGGCTGAAAACAACAACAGGAAATGCTACGTTTACATAGACGGAAGGCTGGTAGGCGCCGTCAAGTCAGGAAGGAAGCTGGCGGATGAGGTAAGGAAGAACCGCAGGCTCGGCGTAATATCCGGGGAGGTAAACGTCTCCTACGTTAGGAAGCTCAACGAGGTCCACATAAACGCGGACAGGGGCAGGGTAAGGAAGCCCTACATAGTCGTGGAGAACGGCGCAAGCAAATTCACTGAGGAGCTCAAGGCTAGGCTGAAGAACAAGGAGGTAGACTTCAACTACCTGGTCAGGAGGGGCATCGTGGAGTACCTAGATGCGGAGGAGGAGGAGAATGCGATAGTCGCGCTGAACGAGGATGCGATATCCAGCGGCACGACCCACCTCGAGATAGACAAGTCCTCGATACTCGGATTGACCATGAACATAATCGTCTTCCCGGAATACAACACCATAGGAAGGCATCCGATATCCTCGAACTTCGCTAAGCAGAGCCAGGGGCTCTATGCAACGAACTTCAACAGGAGGTACGACCCCAGGGCATTCGTGATGTACTACCCGCAGAGGCCGATAGTCAACAGCCTGGCGTACAGGTCGCTGCACATGGACAGGCACCCGAACGGGCAGAACCTCGTCGTGGCGCTCTCCACGTACTACGGCTACAACATGAAGGACGCGGTGATACTCAACAAGGCATCCGTGGAGAGGGGCATGGGAAGGAGCGCCTCCTACAAGACATACTCCGACGAGGAGAGGAGGTATCCGGGAAGCCAGCAGGACTATTTCAAGGTTCCTCCGGCAACTACGGAAGGCTACCTCGGCGAGCATGCATACTCCAAGCTCAGCGAGGACGGCATAATAGAGACTGAAACCACAGTTGGGGAGGGCGAGGCCCTCATAGGCAAGGTCTCGCCGCCAAGGTTCCTCGAGGAGCAGACGACATTCGGCGTCGGCGAGGAGAAGAGGAGGGACAACTCAGTTACGCTCAAGGCAGGGGAGGCAGGAGTGGTCGACAGCGTGATGATGTGCGAGACCACCAGCGCAACAAGGATAGCGAAGGTAAGGATAAGGAGCAACAGGATACCGGAGGTAGGGGACAAGTTCGCGAGCAGGCACGGGCAGAAGGGGGTAGTGGCGCTCATAGTCGACCAGAACGACATGCCCTTCACTAAGGAGGGGATAGTGCCCGACCTGCTGCTCAACCCGCTCAGCCTTCCGTCAAGAATGACATTCGGGCACATGCTCGAGACGCTCATGGGGAAGGTCGGCGCCCTCAACGGCACGCTTCCCGACGGAACCGCATTCTCCACGAAGGGCAAGGAGCTGATAGACGAATACGGCTCGATACTGGAGGGCCACGGGTTCGACAAGTTCGGCGACGAGGATCTTTACGACGGGAGGAGCGGGAGGAAGTTCTCCGCGAAGGTGTTCAACGGAATAGTATACTACAACAGATTGATGCACATGGTCAGCCTGAAGCTCCAGGTGAGGTCAAGGGGGCCGGTGCAGATACTCACGCACCAGCCAACCGAGGGCAAGCCCAGGAGGGGAGGGCTCAAGTTCGGGGAGATGGAAAGGGATGCGCTTGTCGCCCACGGGGCGAGCCTGCTCATAAAGGAGAGGATGCTCGACCAGAGCGACAAGGCGGAGGTATGGGTATGCAGGAGCTGCGGGGACGTTGGCTACTACGACTACATAAAGAACGTGCCGGTCTGCCAGACATGCAGCGGCAACGATCTTGAGATGGTCGAGATAAGCTACGCATTCAAGCTGCTCTTCGACGAGATAAAGTCGCTGCACATCCTTCCGAGGATAAGGTTCAAGAAAGAGTGATCGCATGCAGGCCGAGGCAATAAACTATATAAGATTCACGACGTTGTCACCGCAGACGATAAAGAAGATGAGCGTGGCAAGGCTCATAGTCCCAGATACCTACAACGACGAGGGCTACCCGATAGACGGCGGATTGGTGGATCAGCGTCTCGGGGTCATAGACCCTGGACTGCGGTGCAAGACCTGCGGCGGGAGGATAAAGACATGCCCGGGACACTTCGGCCACATCGAACTGGTAAGGCCGGTGATACACCCGGAGTTCGCAAAGACGATATACTCCCTTCTCCAGTCGACATGCTACCAGTGCCACAGGGTGCTTCTCACGGACCAGCAGACCGACGACATAAAGGGCGCGATAAAGAGCATAGTGGTGCTCGAGGAGGAGTCGGCATCCGCTGTGCTCACGAACATAGAGGAGGAGGAGAACAGGACTCAGCTGCTGAAGAAGCTCAAGTCCGTCAAGAAGTGCCCATACTGCGGGGCCCAGCAGAGGAAGCTGAGGCTCGAGAGGCCTACGTTCTTCTCGATAGACAGCAACAAGCTGAAGCCGGACGAGATGAGGGACTGGCTCTCTAAGATAAGCGACGACGACCTCAAGGTCCTCGGGATAGACCCGGAGGCCACGAGGCCGGAGTGGTTCATAATAACCGCGCTGCTCGTGCCGCCCGTCAACGTAAGGCCCTCGATAACCCTTGAATCTGGTGAGAGGAGCGAGGACGACCTGACGCACAAGCTCGTCGACATAATGCGCATAAACCAGAGGCTGGAGCAGGACATAGACGCGGGCGCGCCGCAGATAATCATAGACGACCTGTGGGAGCTCCTGCAGTACCAGGTGACGACATACTTCAACAACGAGACTCCAGGAATACCAGTCGCAAGGCACAGGTCCACAAGGCCGCTCAAGACCCTTGCGCAGAGGCTCAAGGGCAAGGAGGGCAGATTGAGATACAACCTGAGCGGCAAGAGGGTCAACTTCTCCGCAAGGACAGTCGTATCCCCTGACGCGAGCCTAACGATAAACCAGGTAGGGATACCGATAAGGATAGCGGAGAACCTCACGGTGCCGATATACGTGACACAGTGGAACATCGAGCACGCCAAGAAATTCGTTGAGAGCAAGGAGTACCCGACAGTGCTTAACGTCATAACCAGCGAGGGCATAAGGAAGAGGCTCACCGAGACGAACAGGGAGGAGATAATCCAGTCCATCGCCCCGGGATACATAATAGAGAGGCAGCTTGTCGACGGTGACATAGGTCTCATGAACAGGCAGCCCACGCTGCACAGGCTGTCGATAATGGCCCACAGGGTCAAGGTGCTCCCGGGCAAGACCATGAGGATACACGTTGCCGCATGCGCCCCGTACAACGCGGACTTCGACGGGGACGAGATGAACTTCCACCTGCCGCAGACGCTCGAGGCGCAGGCTGAGGCAAGGTACCTGATGCAGCCCAAGGACCTGCTGCTCTCGCCAAGGGACGGGAAGCCCACGATGTCCCTCGAGGAAGATGAAATAATAGGCATGTACCACCTCACGAAGGATGGTGCGACATTCAGCAAGGGTGAGGCCTGCCTGCTCCTTGCAACGGTAGGCCTGACCGAGCTGCCCAAAGCTGGGAAGAACGGCAGGTACGACGGCAAGGCGATATTCTCGATGATGCTGCCCGAGGACCTCACTTTCGAGGCCAAGCACGGGAGCCAGCACCTTGCGATAAAGAACGGAAAGATAACCGATGGAATGATAAGCGAGGCGATGGTCGGGGAGAGCAACGGCGCTCTGCTGCTGAAGCTGATCGAGGACTACGGACCGGAGTTCACCACCGAGTTCCTGCTCAAGATGGCGAAGATATCCACGAGAGTCGCACTCATGTCGGGGGTTACTGTAAGCATAAGCGATTACTACAACTCGATGCAGATAGACAAGGATCTCAACAGCATAATAAACGACGTAGGCACCAAGGCGGACAACCTGATAGAGAAGTACAAGGAGAAGAAGCTCGATTCCCTGCCGGGATACACGATGCGCCAGACCCTGGAGATGGAGGTCATGGCTGAGCTTGAGGGCGCGAGGACGATGGCGGCTAAGGTCCTCAACAAGAACATAGGCCCTGAGAACAACACGATGCTCATGGCTATGGTCAAGGCAAGGGGAAACATACTCCAGTTCGTCCAGACGAGCATGCTGCTAGGGCAGCAGGCAGTGCGCGGAAAGAGGCCTTCGAGAGGGTACAACGGAAGGGTGCTCCCATACTTCAGGCGCAACGACAAGACCCCAGAGGCCAAGGGTTTCGTGACATCGAACTTCTTCAACGGCCTGAGGCCCATAGAGTTCTTCATGCACGCTATGGGATCAAGGGACTCGGCCATGTCGAAGTCGCTGGTCATAGCGCAGAGCGGATACCTGCAGAGGAGGCTCGTAAACGCGATGCAGGACTTCTACGTTGACGAGAGCCTGAGCGTCAAGGACGCGAGCGGCTCGCTCATACAGACGATATACGGAGGGGACGGAAAGGATCCAACGGTCGAGAGGCTGAGCAAGAACAAGTGATACTATGGCAAGGGAAAAGAAAGAGAGAGACGAGCACGTGGTTCCGGGAGAGGCAGCAGGCACGCTCGCTGCGCAGTCGATAGGGGAGCCAAGCACCCAGATGATGCTCCGTACCTTCCACTCCGCTGGAATAACCTCGGTAATAGCCACAAAGGGGCTCCCGAGGATAATAGAGCTCGTAGACGCTAGGAAGAGGCCCAAGTTCCCGTCCATGATAGTCACATTGGAGAAGGGCGTTTCGAAGAATTACGAGAAGGCCAGGGAGATATGGAGGCGGCTCGAGGAGGTCAAGATATCGAGCATCATCAGCGGTTTCGACGAGAACCTCAGGTCCGGAACGCTGGTGCTGCACCTTGACAGGGAGCGCATGGCCTCATACGAGATAAACGGTAGGACCGTTGTGTCCAGGCTCTCGAAGCGCGACAACATATCCGCGGAACTGGAGGGCGACTCGATCAAGATAAAGATAAAGAAGAAGGAGGGCGTCAAGTCCGTGCGCACCACCTTCGTGCACGTGCTCAACAGCGCGATAATAGGCGTAGAGGGGATAAACAAGGCGCTCATACAGCAGAACGAGGACGGCACATTCTACATAACTACTGGAGGCAGCAACATGGAGGAGGTCATGAAGATCGAGGGGGTAGAGAAGTGGAACATATACTCCAACGACCAGTTCGAGGTAGCGAGAGTGTACGGCATAGAGGCCGCCAGGAACCTGCTCGCCAACGAGCTCATATCCACCATAAGGGACGAGGGAATAAACGTCAGCTTCAGGCACATAGGGCTTCTTGCGGACGCGATGACCTATACAGGCTACATACGCAGCGCCGGAAGGCATGGCATAGCAGGGGACAAGGACTCAGTCCTGGCAAGGGCCGCATACGAGGAGACGGTCAAGCACTTCGTCAATGCAGGTGTGTTCGGCGAGAGGGACCATCTCAATGGAGTCGCTGAGAACATACTCATAGGCAAGCAGATATCCCTAGGAACCGGGATCGTGAAGCTCATCATAAAGAAGGAGAACATAAAGAAGCTGAAGTGATCCTTGCCGCGCATCACGCGGATTTTTCTCAAATGGATGGCTTGGCTAGCGCCTTGCCATTCCATTCAATTAGCTGTTTGGTTCAGCTGCAGCTCTTCCTAACAGGATCATTCATTATTCGCAGGAACAGGCTTTCCGGAGCTGTCGAACCTGTACCATGTGCCAGTCCTGAGGTGCCAGGCTTTCTTGCGCTCTTCCTTTAAGCTGGGCTCTGATTCGCGCGCTGCTTCCTTATGCCCGTTTTGCAGCTCCATCCTGTATTCCCTTACCTCGGTTGAAAGGTCGTCGTCCCTGCGCTGGAGTTTCATGTATTCCGAGTGCGTTACGGGGCGGTAGCTCCATGCTTCCTCTGCAATGTGGCGCGTTCCGGCCCAAAAGTGGTCCAGGCCGTCCCTGAAGGACTTTTGCTGCAGCAGCATCAGGCCGTAGGTAGACCCGACAGTGACAAGCGTTGCGACCATGGCGGTCTTTGCTGCACGTTTCTTGAATTTTGACTTCGACGCCATCCTATCACTTAAGATACGCAGCGCCCGTCATATTTAAACTTATGCACGGGGTTCGGCGCGCATTTAACAGCGCTCAGATGCCGAGCTTCGGGGGAAGCTATATAAAGATGCGCGGCTTATTACTATTCATTTTGTCGGTGAACGAATGCCGCAGGAAAGACCATTTGATTTGCTCAACAGGGTGTTGGGCCAGCAGGTAATGATAAGGCTGAAGGGCGACACGAGCATACGCGGTCGCATCGTATCCTTCGACGCCCACATGAATGTCGTTGTGGAGAACGCCGAGGAGATAGAGGATGGCGAGCTCAAGGCGAAGATAGGCACGATACTGCTAAGGGGGGGCAACATAATATTCGTCTCCCCTGCATAAAAACGGGCTCCTGGCGCAACGGTAGCGCGCCTGCATGGCATGCAGGAGGTTGCGGGTTCAAAATTATTTTTCTGCAATGGAAAAATATATGGAAATCCCGCGGAGTCCATACATCATGAATATGCATTGTTGCAGAAATTCTCCTCGGAGATGCCGGAGTTCCTGAGCATCCTCCTCAGGACATGCTTGTTGTAGTCCCTTCCACCCATGTTGGTGTGGAACTTAATGGAGTTCTCGCCGTTCGTGAACACTATTGCATTGTGACCCGATGGTATCTCCTTATAACCCATTATGCGCAGCGTTCTGGCTATCTGATGCATCTTCATGCTGCCAAGCGTCTTAGGCCTGCCCTTGTTGGATTGTATACCTTCCATTTTTACCACACGTAGGTTCTACCGATATAAATACCAATTTAAGCTTTCAAATATAAATGACTTTAGTGCAGGGGTTTCCATGATAAGGCAGCCGATAATAACGGTGATGGGCCACGTCGACCACGGCAAGACCGCCACGCTCGACAGGATAAGGAGTACGAGAGTGGCATCAAGGGAAGCCGGAGGCATAACGCAGCACATAGGGGCGAGCGAGGTCTCCATTGGCTCGATAAACGCGATATGCGGCCCGCTGCTCAATGCGCTCGGGATAAAGATAACAATACCCGGATTGCTTTTCATAGACACCCCTGGCCACGAGGCATTCACAAACCTAAGGGTAAGGGGTGGCAGCGTCGCGGACATAGCGATAGTCGTCGTCGACATATCCAAGGGGTTCGAGCCGCAGACGCTCGAGGCGATAGAGATACTAAAGGAGTACAGGACCCCGTTCGTGCTAGCCGCGAACAAGATAGATCTCATAACAGGATGGAGGGCGTCAGGCTCGAACAGCCTCGCGAAGGCGCTGGAGCTTCAGACCCAGGAGGTAGCCAACGAGCTCGATTCAAGGGTATATCAGACAGTCGGGAAGCTCAGCGAGCTCGGCTTCGGCAGCGAGCTCTACAGCAGGATAAGGGACTTCCAGAGGGAGATAGCGATAGTGCCGATGAGCGCCAAGACAGGGGAAGGGATAGCGGAGCTGCTCATGGTAGTTACAGGGCTTGCGCAGCGGTACCTTGAATCGAAGCTCAAGATAGAGATAAGCGGCCCCGGAAAGGGAAGCATACTGGAGAAGAAGGAGATAAAGGGACTTGGCGTCACGGTAGACGTCATACTGTACGACGGCACGCTTCACGTCAACGACACAGTAGCATTCGCCACGCAGAACGGGGTAGGCACCGCCAAGGTGAAGGCGTTGCTTAAGCCCAAGGCAAGGGGCAAGGGAACAGAGGGACTTGAATACATGGAGAGCGTCAGCGCGGCCAGCGGGGTAAAGATAAGCGGCACCGGCCTCGATGAGGCATTGCCGGGGTCCCCGATAGTCCAGGCGGTTGGGGATGACTACTCGAGCAGCATAACAGCAGAAATGGGAGACATCTTCAGCACCGACAGGAACGGCATAATACTCAAGACAGATACGATAGGCAGCATGGACGCGATATCGAAGCTGCTCAAGAAGGAGAACTTCGGCGTAAGCAAGAAGGGCATAGGCACCATAACGAAGCGCGACGTGCTCGACGCCTTTGCTATGAAGGCTAGCGACCAGCTCGGCAGCGTGGTGATGGGCTTCAACGTTGGCATGGAGGAGGATGCGAAGGCCGCATCGGAATCGAGCGGAGTGACGATAATAACCGGGGAGATAATATACAGGCTCATCGACGACTACAAGCTGTTCGTTGAGCAGCAGCAGAGGAGCTCCGCCAAGGCGGCGGAGGACAGGGTAGTCTTCCCCGCAGCGATAGAGGTGCTGCCCAACTCCTGCTTCAGGGCGTCCCATCCCGCAATATTCGGGATAAGCGTAATTGCAGGAAGGATAAAGCCAGGATACAGGCTGATAGGGGATGATGGCACTCCAATAGGGAAGATACGCGGGATACAGAACGAGAAGACCCCTATCGAGATGGCTAAGAAGGGAGACATGGTCGCGATATCCGTCGATGGCCCCACCTTCGGCAGGCAGGTAAGGGACGGCCAGACGCTTTACACCGACATGAGGGACGGCGACTTCAAGCTCCTCTCTGAGGAATTCTCCTCGATGATAGGCGATGACGAGAGGAATGTCCTCGAAAAGATAAGGAAGCTGCACAGGGTGCCAATCTAGCTACTTTTATGTCCTTTCTTTACCTAAAGTAAACATTTATATATTATATTCTATCAAATAGGCTTGGGGTGTATTGGTGGAAAATCTGGGCATATCTCTACAGGACAGCGTGAAGGCCCTTCCATGCCATTTCCTTTCCATAAGGGCGCCAATCGCCCCAATGGTTGGTGAAATTGGGAAAAAGAAATACAAGTAGCAAAAGCGGAACGGCGCACAGGTTCTACCTGATAGAGCCTATCGAGAATGCGGACCTTGACAGCATAGCGAATGTCCTTGCTGGCCTGGAGCACGTGAAGGAGGTTTCCCTCGCCGACGGCAGTTATGGCATAATAGTGAAGGCCGCGCTGCCGAACGGGACGGAGCATTCGAACATAGCGGACTTCATATCCAACAAGATAGGTTGCAAGTTCGGCGTTCTCGACGTGTACTACAGCTACAGGAAGGACTGATGCGTGCGTCACAGTTGCTCTATGCTGTCGTACTGGTATCCGGAGCCGCGGCTCAGCCCGCCCTCGAGCACGTAAGAGTCCAGGCCCAGCTTTTCCTTGAGCTGCCTTGATGCGAACTCTGCGAGGCTGTCCTCGTAGCACACGAATATGCAGTGCTCCAGGCCCTTGGCGCTCTCCGCGTCAAGGTGCATGACCGCTGCGGCGTTCATCTGGATTATGGCATCCTTATTGACCTTCATTGATTCGGAGACGTACTCCACTGGCTCGGTGCCCAGCCATATTATCGTCGCGCTGCGGTGCTGTGCAAGCTTGCGCGTCGTCACCATGTCTATGTGGCGCGGAAGCCATTCCGATGGCGCAACGGCCGAATCACGCGATGGAGCGCGGAGAAACTCGGCCATCTTCTCAAGGAATGCGAACATCGCCCTTGCGTCGTTCTTCTTAAGGCCGCCGAGGTCCCCGACGCCGCCGTCAGCCACGGAATTCAGCCTTATCGACAATGTAGAGAATACTATCCCGGTATACAGAGCTATGTTGACTATATTCTCGTACGGCATTGATTCGTACTTCGTAGGGAAGAGTATGTTTCTCCCGGCCCACAGTGACCAGAACGACGGCCTCACCATTATGACCCTGCGGTTCGTCGCCACAAGGCGCATGGGCGCCGGCGACTTGAGCATGCTCTGCTTAGCCTCTATTATGGTGTATTCGTCAGGATATAGTATGTGCTTCAGGACCCCAAAGCACCTCGCGCTGTGCTCATGCCTTGGCAGGAATCCTTCCGGAAGGAACGGGATAGCCCGCTCTATCGCCGCGTCTACCCTGTGCTCCTCATAATTCGAACCCCTCGCAACCAATTCCACCACCCATTTTAATCCCCAATAGCATTCCGCAGTGCAAGGATTTATGGGTTTCCTTTTGCGCAGGTTTGCGCGGCGCCTGCGCAGGCAATAAAAGCCATCCAGTGCAATAAGTAGTATGCAAGGCACCGGCGGCAAGGCAGGGCATCGAAGGCTCAGGGAGACCCATGGGGATGGGGTACACGTTGCCGTGGTGCACAAGAACAGGATACTCCTCCTTAAGAGGCGCGACATCCCGTTCGTAAGGCGGTTTGTGGCCAATCCGGGGAAGTGGTCCCTGGTAGCAGGAGGCAGGAAACGGGAAGAGGCATACATAGATACCGCATACCGCGAGGTCATTGAGGAAACAGGATTGGACAGAATGGACCTGAAGAGGGCTGGAAGAGGAATTATTGTCCATGTCTTTGACGGCGAAAAGGGGACAACGTGGAGCAACATGCTGTTCGTGCTGCGGTCGGATTCGAGCGCCATACGCACGAATCTCGAGAGCTCAGGCTACAAGTGGGTAACCTTCGATGAGCTGTCATCAAGGAAATACCTCAGCGAAACCATCATGGATCATGAGGCCGCGCTGAGGCATATAAGGAAGGCTATTTACCGGTGAGGTTGTCCCTGAAGAACCCCTTCACCATCTCCCATGATTCCTTCGCGGCCTTCTCGTTGTACATAGGCCTGGTGTCGTTGAAGAACGCATGCCTTGCACCAGGGAATACCCTAATCGTAAACGGCAGTTTGTTAGCCGTGAGGGCGGCGACTAGCTCGTGTATCTTCGAGTTTATCCTCGCGTCCTCTCCACCGTATAGGCCCATCACCGCGCCCTTGACTTTAGCGATCCTGTCTATGGGCGAGGGATTCTCGCCGTAGAATATGATTGATGCATCGGTCTTGCCGGTGCATGCGAGGCTTATCGACATCCCTCCGCCGAAGCAGAAGCCCACGCTGCCGATCTTACCGCCGGTATCGGTATTGGAATTTAGGTAGTCGGCTGCAGAGGAGAGGTATTCGGTGAACGTATCGACGGGTCGGTTCTCGAATAATATTTTGTTTACCTCTGTTACCGCATTCTTTTCATCATCGCCGAGCTTTGCCAGCTCCGCTGCCCTGTATTCCTCGTCGCGATGCTTTTCCGGAGGGATCGACATCATGAACTTCATCGCTGCGGCAATGTTCTGGTCGCTCAACGGAACCGCAAACCTTTCGCTGGAGAAAAGATGCGGCGCGATGACCGAATATCCCTCAGCGGCGATCCTGCCTGCGACATCCTTGGTGTGGTCGTCCAAGCCGAATATCTCATGCACCAGGACTATTCCAGGATATCTGCCCTTTGCCGCGGGAACCGCGAGCCTTGCCGATATGTTCTCGTTCCCGGACTTATACGTAATGTCAGAGTTTACCGTTTCCATCTTTCCACCTTTTAGTATCAGACGTGTATTATCGCGTCGTCAAGCGCCGAGGAGCAGGCGCACCCTCGTTCCTTCGGCGCGTCCTTTATTATCGCCTCTACCAGTTTCTTCACGCTCTCTATGCTTCTTGTGAAGGTCTCGAGGACCTCCTTGTTGCTGACCGGCTTTATGTCCTTGCCCACTATGCCAGCATCGTAGTCGGTGACCATTCCGAGAGCAAGGTAGCACATGCATCTCTCCCTTGCGAGAGCGACCTCTGGGTATTGGGTCATGTTTATCATGTCGAACCCCTGCCTGGAGAAGAATGCCGATTCCGCCTTGGTCGAGAACCTCGGGCCGTTGACGACCACTACAGAACCGCCGTCCCTGTAATCCAGGTCGAGCCCTGATGCTGATATCGTTGAAACGGTCCGGAGCTCTGCACAGTACGGATCGGCTGTGCTTACGTGCGCGACCTGCTTCTCGAAGAAGGTATCAGGCCTGCCATGCGTAAGATTGACGAACTGGTCGAATGCGACTATCTGCCCTATCCTGAACTCCGGATTGAGGGACCCGACCGCATTGGTGGCTATGACCCTCTTGACGCCCAGGTCGGAGAGAGCCTGTATGTTCGCCCTGTACGGCACTAGGTGCGGAGGGTATGAATGCCTGCTGCCGTGCCTAGGTATGAACGCTACGCCCTTCCCGGCTATGCTTCCGATGAACAGGCTGTCGCTGGGCTTCCCGTACTCCGTATCGACGTCAACCCTCTCCGCGCCCTCCAGGAGCGAATAAAAGCCAGAGCCGCCTATTATCCCGAATTCTGCCTCCACGTATTTATTATCCCTGCAAAGGATAAAAAGCCTTTTAACCGTCGCTTGTACCACATGCCAGCAATGCTTAAATATGAGGAGCCACGCTTGATATGCTGGGAGTTCCTTGGAGCACACTAGGGGCAGGCAATCAGATCATCAAGACGATTATCGCGACATAATGCAGTCTGGCCACCGCATGGATGAGAGATCCATGCTCAGGAAGGCCGTCGATACTGCCAAGAGGGCCGCGCTTACGCTTGCCGCCTCGTCAGCACTCATTCTTTCCTCTTATGGTGCACGGCACGGCCAGATACAGCAGACCAGGATAGACATGAGAGAGACGTGGTTCGGGAACAGGCCAGTAGTTACATTCGGCAATATGAAAGGCCCAGTATACGACTACCAGACCGGCGAGACCACTACAGGCGGAACGGAGCTTGAATGCACCGTCGAGGCCGTGCGGCAGACAGACCCCAAGGTGAAATACGCCATGTACATACTCAACGGCCTTACAGATAAGGGATCCTGGGTGCAGCTTGGGGTGGTAGACCTAAAAAGAGATGGAGACGTCGCCAAGGGCAACAGCAATGAAGAGAGGAAAACAGATGCAGAATTCGGCATATTCCTGCAGATAAACAACGAGGATGCATACAGCCCAATGGTCCTCTACCAGTTCAAGAAGCCGATCAAGGAGCACGACAGGATACGGCTCATGCTAAGATTCGAATCCAAGAATAGGATAACCGCAAGCGCCAGGGATATTGACAGCAATGAGTCAATGAGCATAAATTTGCCGAGGAAACTTGGGTTGGGATATACATTTGTTGATGGGTACAACACAGGCAGCTTCACGGGATACATGACAGAGGCGTATGTGACCGCGAAAAAGCACATGCCGCTCAGGAAGGTTACGTACCTCAGCACAAAGAATTCGCCGATTTCCATATTCTCAGACTCGTCCACGCAGACAGAGTCAAGGTACGAGGATAAGAAAGGGTACATGGTTTCCGCAGGAGAGTACTCTGAGTTAGGCCTGATCAACGCAAGGGCGCTGAATGACAGCATGGTAGGCTCTATGCTCAGGGTGCAATTCAAGACCGGGACTGCA
>JAJZOJ010000038.1 GCA_021829015.1 Microcaldota archaeon
CTAGCAGGATGTAATCTTTATATTTGGGTGCGTCTATTTCTCCTCTAATCTTACAAGCGGCATCCCAAAGCCAGTTTTCAAGAGTTCTTATATCTAACATTGACGCACACCTGTAACTTCCTCTTGATTACTTCATCTCCAATAAAGTCTATAAAACATACTCATATACTATAAATTAGTCATTAACATGAATATCACTCCTCTTTTTCCAATACTTTGCTTATCGACCCTCCTTCAATCAAGTTCATATTCTTCAATAACAAGTTTACTGCTTCCCTTAAACCAGACAATTCCTTTTTCAGTGTTTTCATTTCCTGTTGCTGATTTACTACATCCAATGTATCAGTATATATCTTGTCCATGTCCAATAAAGAACCACAATTCTCGCAGAAATTATTGGTAATAGCACTTATTTTCTTGCACTTTATACATGTTTTCACAGATGGCTTGTGCTTTTCTGGCTCATTGTTCATGCCAGTAGCTCTCATTAGACCTGTTGCCAGGTCCTTGTCATTCATCTTTACATACACACTTGCCATATTGCTATCCTGCGACCAGCCCATGTATCTCTTAAGATGTTGCTCTGTAAGTGTTCCAGCGAGTGCAGTGGCTACCGAATAGCGAAATAGGTGCGGATGTAACCTTTTCTTTATCCCTGTCCATTCCTTGAGGTGGAACAATAGCCTTCTGACATTCTTGTAATCAAATGATGTTCCTTCCTTTGTGATGAACAGTGGTGCATTCGGGTCTTTTGGACTATATTCATTCAGATGGTTTACGATATATGGATAGCATAAGGAATTGCTTGTGAAAGGCACTCGCCTTTCTCCTGTCTTCCCATCGAATAGTATCCAGCTCACTTCCTTGTCGCCAAGAACCACGTCCTTTACCTTCAGGTTGAGCAATTCTCCAACCCTGCACCCGAAAGTGGCGAGTATGCTCATGATTGCCTTGTCCCGATGGCTCTTGCATGACTTGATGAGTCTAATCATCTCTTCCTCGGTTAGCAAATCATCGGGTAGCTTTGAGTTTTTTGGCTTGTCTACCTTGATCCACTTGACTATTGCAGGGTATTCATGTGGATCATCGCTGTCTGGTAGGTAAAGGAATCTGTAGAACTTCTTGATGGTTCGTTTTATCATAGCCTTGCTTATGATTGCCATGTCGCTCTTGTTTATTTCCAATACCACGTTCTCGATGTCTATCTTCGTGGCTTTCTTGGCATCTTTTCCCAAGAGCTTGAAAATATAGAGCAATTCGTGCAGTCTCCTGGCTACTGTCCTTGGTTTCCTGTTCCTTAGCTCGAGATAGTGCTTGTAGTCCTCCGAATGCTTCCTATTAGCTGTTGGCAGTTCTCCTACCTTCCTGACTGCGTATTCAAGCCTGAAAGCACCATCATGCAGATAATCCTTCACAATAGGTATATCTGTTTGTTCGGACACATTAATATGGTGGACACCATACCCAGACGTCTTATGCTCCCATCGGGATTTGAACCCGAGTTCCTGGGTTGAAAGCCCAGTGTCCTTGGCCGAGCTGGACGATAGGAGCGCTGCTGATTATGTGGGTGCGATAATATATTAAGTTTGCCGATAAAATAAGAGAAGGGGGTCTAATGATACTTTCAGACTTTGACCTGCTGAACTACCTTAACAGCAGGCGGCTTAAGGTAGAGCCGTTTTCAAGGGAGATTGTAAGGGAGAATGGGATGGACTTCAGGCTTGCAGACGAGATAGCGTACCATAGGAGGGACCTTGGTGAGGACTTCGTAATGGATCCGTCTAACAAGGATATGATAGAGAAGGCATACGAGGTCAGGAAAGGGCAGGAAAGGCTTTTGATAAGGCCTAAGGAGCAGGTCCTTCTTTCCACGATGGAGCATGTCGGGCTCCCTGATGACCTTGTCGGCATTGTGGAGCTCAGGAGCACATGGGCCAGGCACGGATTGTCTATGCCTCCTACAATAATAGATGCGGGATTCAACGGGAACATCACCCTTGAGGTTGTAAACAACGCGCCCTACTCTATAGGGCTGAAGCCGTCTACAAGGTTTGCGCACATTGTATTCATAAAGGCATCAAGCGCGGTGGAAAGCAGCTACTCCAAGGGATCATACTCCGGACAGGTAGGGGTCAGGCTGCCGAAGGTCATAAGCGAATAGCGGCCTCAAGCTCCGCCCTTGTCCTTATGGTTTCGCGCCCTGACGCCTTCCTTATGCGGTTCATAAGCGCGAGCCCTATGCCCCTCTCAGGGAATTCCTGCACCAATGCGAGCTTCACGCCCATAGCGTCAAGTTTTCTGAAGGAATCGAACAGCATCTTTGCTATTCCGTAAAGGTTACTTTCACTGCCCAGTCGCACCACCCTTGCATTTGCCCGGTGGATTGCGCCTGCAGCATCGTCGGTGCACAGTACCGCATAAGGCATATTTATCTCAGGAAGGTCAAGCAGCAGGCGCTTTTCCACTATCTCCAGCCTAGCCTCGGGTGCGTAATGCCTGTATTTCATGCCTGGAGCCATTGGCCTTTCGCCCTCGCCTAGCACCCTGATGCCGTTCCATTCTATCGGGCCCAGTATCCCGGACAGCTCCTCAATCGTGAATGCCCCGGGGCGCAGCATGGCATAGGGCCTCCTTGTTACGTCTACTATGGTCGATTCAAGGCCGAAGGCGCAGTCCCCTCCGTCTATTATCGCATCAACCCTCCCATTGAGGTCGCTTATCACGTGTGCTGCATTCGTCGGGCTGGGCTTTCCCGCAAGGTTGGCGCTAGGCGCGGCTATGGGGGTCTTGCTTGCATCGATGAGCCTGAGCGCTATCGGATGGGCAGGCATCCTTACAGCTACGGTATCGAGTCCTGCGCTGACCTCGTCTGGTATCCCATCTGCCCTCTTTAGGATGAACGTAACCGGCCCTGGCCACAGGGTATTCATAGCCACTGATATTTCCTTCGGGACATCTACGGCGACGCCCTCAAGCTGCTTAAGCGATGATATATGCACGATGAGGGGATTGTCCCTCGGCCTCCCTTTTGCTTCGAATATCCTGCCGCACGCGGCGCCGTTGAACGCGTCTGCGCCTATCCCGTATACCGTCTCAGTGGGGAAAGCCACGGTCCCGCCGCCTATTATTATCTCGGCGGCCCTTGATATTGGGCCGATGTCGGGATTCACCGGATTGGAATTCAGGATCTCAGTCAACGCAGCACCTAACACGCGATGTTTTAATCTTTTCCCTTTAAATATTAATGATTTTGTGAATGTTGACCCTGATGAGATAAGGATCGTGGGCAAGGTGCTCTGGCCCGAGGAGAACGTAGAGGGCACGGTCAAGCAGAGAAGGATAGGCCCGGGCGGCTCAGTTACGACACCTACCACAGTGGTAGTCACTAACATGAGGCTTATAATAATAAACAGGGCCACCCTGGGATTCAGGAGGGACTACGAGGTTATACCGTACTCAGCCATAACAAGCGTAAGGATGGAGCACGGGCTGATATCATCTTCGGTATTCATACGCGTGCAGGGATTCAGCACGGAGAAGGGCCTTCTCAAGAAGGGTGCGCAGGAGGGCGAGATAGACGGCCTCAGGAACAAGGAGGCGGAGGAGCTAGCGGACGTGATAAACAGGAAGCTGGAGAACAAGTACGATGTACAGGCGGAGATACAGAAGGAGACCACTGCCAAGGTGGACCTTGACAGGCAGATAGACAATACAGTCGGCACTTTCTCATACTGCACAAAGTGCGGCACCAAGAATCCATCGGATGCCAAGTTCTGCAGAAGCTGCGGCGCCCAGCTCTCCTGACAAGATTTATATGTGATGCCATTCTAAATGCATTTATGTGATTCGATGGGAAAGGACATGTTCATTTACGTGGTCGTGCTGCTCGCCCTGCTGGTATTCGCGGGCCTTGCCGCAATAAGCGTGCATTCCAATGGGCTGGAGGCAGGAAGGCCCAACAGCCTTTCAGTTACCGCGAGCGGCACGGTCTCCAACGTTTCGGCCGAGGCGCTGCTGTACGTAACGATGAATGCAACAGGGGCGACTAACGGCGCCGCGGTGAGCAACCTCACCTCTACGCTCAATTCCTTCAATTCCACCATATCCGGATACATAGACGGCAATCTCAGCAAGATGACGACGCAGAGCTTCCAGGTGTACAAGCTGTACAACAGGAGCGGCTACCAGGCAACGGAGACCGTGCAGGTGATAGTGCCGAGCATACGCAATACCGGCGCAGCGATAGGGGCGGTATCAGCCATACCTAACGTTTACGTGACTGGGGCATATCCGAGGCTCTCCGATGCGCAGTTGAGCATGATGAGGAAGCAGGCCCTTGCCCTTGCATTGAGCAATGCGACATCGCAGGCCAGGTCCCTGATAGGCAACAGCGCGATAATCTCCAGGAACATAACCATAAACAGCTATAACGTTTTCCCGTATGCTTATGGGGTGACATCATCAGCCGCAATCCCTGGCAGCGTCACGGTGACGCCGCAGTTCTACGGCGGCACGAACAAGGTAACTGAGAGCATAACTGTAGTGTTCACCTACCAGAACTGAGGCGCGGATGCCGCCTTTTATTTTTTGCTACATGCCTAGCAGAGGCTAATAAGCTGCTTAGCAGAGGCTAATAAGCTCCAGCTTGCTGCTTGCTGAAAGCCATAACTAGAGAAAGCTGAAAGCCATAAAGAAAGAAAAGGAAAAGAGGATCGGGACATGCCTGCAGGATCAGCCTGCAAGGCCTATCTCTATCTGTACGGTGTCAGGAACCCTTATGCGCATTATCTGCCTGAGGGCCTGTTCGCTGCCGTCTATTATTATAAGCCGCTTGTGGACCCTCATCTCCCACTTCTCGTAGGTGTGGCTTCCGTCCCCGCAGGGCGTCTTCCTCGTGACTATGTGCATCCTTCTTGTCGGGAGGGGCACCGGACCCCTGGACTTGACGTTTATCGAGGTAGCTATGGACTTTATCTGCCCAGCTATCTCGTCAATGTCCTTGGAGATAGTGCCAACGAGCTTTATCACTGCCTGCGTCATGGATTCCTACCTCACTTCGTGACCACGTCAAGGATTATCCCTGCGCCTACAGTCTCTCCCATGTCCCTTATCGCGAACCTCCCGAGCTGCGGGAAGTCGCTGAACTTCTCCAGGCATATGGGCTTCGTCGGCTTTATCTTGACTACCGCGACGTCCCCGGTCTTGATGGTCTCCGGATTCTTCTCGGCCGTCTGCCCGGTCTTCGGATCCTTCCTCTCGACTATGTCCACTATCGTGCAGGCAAGCTGCGCGGTGTGTATGTGGAATACCGGGGTGTAGCCCTTGGCTATAACGTTCTGGTGGTGCAGCACTATTATCTGCGCCGTGAACTCAGATGCGACCGTCGGCGGGTTGTTTGACGGGCCTATCACGTCTCCCCTCTTTATGTCCTTCCTGTCGACGTTCTTTATGTTGAATCCGATGTTGTCGCCAGGCTGCGCCTGCTGCAGCTGCTGGTGGTGCATCTCGATGCTCTTTACCTCGGACTTTGCCCCGCTCGGCATTATCACGATCGGGTCGCCTACCTTGAGGACTCCGGTCTCAACCCTTCCTACAGGTACAGTTCCGAATCCGGATATGCTGAAGACGTCCTGTATCGGGAGCCTGAGCGGCTTGTTCGTTGGCTTCTCTGGCACCACAAGGGTGTCTAGCGCCTCGAGCAGGGTCGGGCCGTTGTACCACGGCATCTTCTCCGACTTCTTGCCGGCGTTGTCGCCAATCTGCGCCGAATAGGGTATGAACGGTATCTTGTCGACCTTGAAGCCCAGCTGCTTAAGCAGTGCTGTGGCCTCGGTCTTTATCGCCTCGTACTTCTGCTGGCTGTAGTTGGATACGTCCATCTTGTTTACCCCAACTATGAGCTGCGGGACTCCGAGTACGTTTATCAGTATCGCGTGCTCCCTTGTCTGGGGCTTTATCCCTTCCTCAGCGCTTATCACGAGCACCGCGGCGTCTGCCTGGCTCGCTCCAGTAATCATGTTCTTTACGAAGTCCCTGTGTCCTGGGGCATCTATTATCGTGAAGAAGTACTTCGGGGTCTGGAACTCCTTGTGGGCTATGTCTATCGTTATTCCCCTCTCCCTTTCCTCCTTCAGGTTGTCCATGACGAACGCGAACTCGAAGGTTGGCCTGTTGAACTGCTGCGTCAGCTCCTTATACCTTGCTATGTCCCTGTCCGTTATCGCCCCCGTTTCATAAAGCATCCTTCCTACTGTCGTCGACTTTCCGTGGTCAACGTGACCTATAAAGATCAGATTCATGTGTGGTTTGTCTGCCATTCGTTTCACCGAT
>JAJZOJ010000011.1 GCA_021829015.1 Microcaldota archaeon
CCACGTTGGCGCCGATCTCCACGTCCATCGCGGGGTTTACCTTGAATGAGTTGGTGCTCGTGGTAATCTGGTTAGATGTTATGCTGTTCTCATCCCCTATGGTGAACCCTGCATTCCAGGTGCCGAGAACGGAGTTGGTTACAGTAAAGGAGCTTGTCACCCCATTGTAACCATAGCAGCCATAGCAGCTGACGGAATCGCCGCTGCCGCCAACAACCTGCGTGTTTACTAGCGTAGGGGACGCTATCTGGAGTGCTATGCCAAGGTTGTCCTGAGGATATGTGTTTGATGTCGTGCGCACCGGCGAATTGGAGACCGACACTGTTCCGGTAGTTGATGGCCCGAGCCAGAACCCGTTGAATGCATAGCCGATAAACCCATCCGCGATTATGGTATTGAGGGTCACCGTCTGTCCTATGTCGACAGTTAGATTAGACACGAGCGGAGGATTTGGCCCGGCTACCAGCGGAGAGTTTATTATCGTTATGACCCCTGACAACGGGCTTTTCACTGTGGTCGGGGTCGTTGCCCCGTCGGTCACCACGACATTCGCGTAGAGTGTCTGGCCGAATGTGCTTGATGCGATGACCCACGAGAAGGTGTTTCCCGTAAACGAGTTGGCCTCCAGCATGTTGGTGACGAGCGCATTAGTTATCGTGTTGTAGACGTTCCAGTTGTAGGTGTAGGAAGATGTCCCTCCTGTGAATGATGTCGACCATGAGATTGTATTCCCTGGTTGCTGCGTCGTAATTGTCGGAGTCGTAATCGATGGTGTTGTCATCGCGGCATTGTACCCGAATGGCGTGTATGCCGTGTTGACGGTATTCGCATACGCGCCATCCTCAGTTATGACAACGTTCGCCGCGAAGGTGTTGGAGGTATAGAGGTTTGCAGCAGGGGTCCAGGTCCATGCGTTGCTCCTTGACGCGACATTTGTGCGGAGCATGTTGGCGATTGGGATGTTCGTGACTGAATTGACGACCAGGTAGTTATATGTGAACAGCGTATTGCCGTTGGAGACACCTGCAGTGAATGTGATGGACTGCCCCTGGTCGATAAGTGTATTGGAGAGGGACAGAGTAGGGGATGACGGAGTCAGATACGAGGGTATTATCGTTATTGTTCCCGACTTAACGCTGTTTACTACAGCAGGCGTGGTCGCACTGTCAGTCACCACGACATTCGCATCCACAGGCCCGACCACCGATGCACCTAAAGGTATCGTCCAGGAGAAAGTGTTTCCAGCGAAGGAATTGGTTACCAGCATGTTTGCGACTATCGCATTCGTTATCGTGTTATAGACGTTCCAGTTGTAGGTGTATGGCGATGTTCCGCCCGAGAATGATGTCGACCATGTCAGGGTGTTTCCTGCCTCCTGAGTCGATGGTGTTGGAGTGGTGATGGATGGGGTCGTCATCGCGGGGTTGACGGTTATTGCGAATGAGGTACCGACCATGCATGCATAGCCGTTAATGCAGTTGCCCACGTACAGCAGCTTTCCTGATGGGCTTATTGCAGGAGCGCCGCCGAAATTGCTATTGCCGTTTCCGATGGTGTTGACCACAGAGTTAGTGGCAACGTCTATCATCTTTTCGTTGCCACCTGTGGCGCCAGCATATGCAATGGACCCTGCGGACCCAAATGATACGCCATATGCGCTGGAAGCTCCGAGATTTATGGTGTTTATCACAGTATCCGTCTTTAGATCAATGACATTGGCGTAGCCTGGGGAAGTTTGGACCACGTATGCCAATGTTCCCTGCGGGTTTACCGCTATGCTGTCTGGATTCGGGCCCACGCCTATGGTGTTCACAACTGAATTTGACGCAACATCGAGCACGTCAACGGTGCCGCTGCCGAAGTTGGTAACGTATGCGAGCGTGCCATTGGGTGCGAATGTCACATTGTCCGGGTTGGTGCCTACGGTTATGGTATTAACGATTGTGTTTGTTGCGACGTTTATCACGTTGACCGTACCGGAGCCGTAGTTGGTCACGTATGCAAGGGTCCCGGATGGATTTATCGCCACGCCGCTTGGATTCGTTCCGACAGTAATGGTGTTTATTACCGTATTGGTTGCGACGTTGATGACGCTGATGGTGTTTGGATTGTAGTTCGTGGAGTATGCAATCGTGCCTGATGGGTTGAAGGCGACCTGTACTGGGGAGGTGCTGGTTGTTATTGTGTTTATGACAGTGTTTGTCGAGGAGTCAAATACGTCAATGTAGCCGCAGTTGTTTGTCATGTATACAAGAGTACCGGAAGGATTGAAGGCGGAGCCCGCCTGGGCGCAGGGTATGTAGTTGATCTGCATGGATTGCTCCGAGGCATAAGCATATGGCGTGGTGGTGCCCTCATCATAGGCATTGGCGCTGAATATGAATACGTTTGATGCAGTGGGGCTTGATACCTTGAATGATACGGTGTTTGAGGCCCCGGTTCCTGTTACAATCACATTGCCCCCTTGACTCGAGCTGCCGGTATTGTTGTACAGCCTGGCATTCTTCGATCCGGTGCCGTATTGGTTTCCTGTATTTACATTCGTGAGGTAGAATGTCACTGTCTGGCCGCTGTCCAGTATGTTGTTTGATGCCGATACGGTCATGTTCGGATCAGAGTTATACCCTATGTCAGAGTAGGCGGTGCTTACCGTATTGGAGAATGCCCCATCCTCGCTTATGATGACATTCGCTGCGAAGGTGTTGGACTCGTAGAGGTTTGCCGCAGGGGTCCAGGTCCATGTGTCGCTACTTGATGCGACGTTCGTGTGGAGCATGTTGGCGATTGGGATGTTCGTGACTGAATTGACCACGAGATAGTTGTAGGTAAAGAGGTCGTTGCCGTTGGATACACCTGCAGTGAATGTGATGGATTGGCCCTGGTCTATCATTGTGTTGGACAGGGTCAGTGTCGGTGATGATGGCGGGGTGTATGCGGACGTTATCGTAATCAAGGCTACTGCTGATATTAGTATGAGCAGTGCTTTTTGCCCCTTTCCCCGTGGGCCACTCATGTTTTTAGATAGACTGTCAACATTTATATTTGTACCTGTACGCGTACGTGAAATCGGATAATAAGCACATGGGGCTCTGTAGAAATGCTAAGATAATGATGAATGAACCTCTAGGGGCAAAGCCCCTAGTATCTCCTAATATGCAAGTGTGTGCTGCCTGATTTGATCTGAAATATGGCTCTGTAGAAATGCTAAGATAATGTTAGAAAGTTGAGTACATATGTTTTCCATGAGAATGGAAAATGTAGATAGCAAGAGGCTTTTGTAAGTTATTGGACAAAATCTGTCAGAAAAAGGATTTCTACAAAGCCGCACATGGTTTGATTTCTGCTGTTATCTCATCCTGAAAAGGGATTTCAGGAAGCCCACTATGCTGAAATGCCTCCTGGGGGGTGCCGCCTGGCCGCTTTTGCCGGATATGTAGATTCCGGCCAGCTTCCTTACAGTAGTGGAGAAGTGCGACCTTGGCTTGACTATGTACGCGGGGATATGCTCGGATATGCTTATCGGGACTATCTCGTCCTCGGGCATCTCCTCGGTTATCGCCTTGCCGTATATCTCCTCTATCTCAGCAACGCTTATCTCGTACTTCCTGTTCTTTACCCTGTTTATGACCAGGTTGTGGTTGACCTTGACGTTGTCATAGTCCCTTGCCAGCCTTATCGAGCTGGTGCACGAGGGCATGTCAGGCACTGTTACTATTAGCGCCTCGTTGTAGTACATCGAGAGGTCGTTCTCGACGAATCCGGGAGCGGTGTCCATTATTATGTAGTCGTAGTTGCTCTTGGCCAGTGTCTGGCCCATCGCCTGTATCAATTGCACACCAGGATTGAACTGCTTGGAGTTGAGGGTTCCAGGGAGGACGTGCAGGCCGGTGACGCTGTGCACCGCTATCGCGTCCTGGAACGGCACCTTGCCCAGCATCACGTCCCTGTACCCCACGTTGGCCTTCTCCAGTCCAAGGTGGAACCCCACGCTGGGGTTTGTGGTGTCGGAATCTATGAGCAGGACATTGTAGTCCATCGACCTGAGCGCGACTGAGAGGTTTACGGATATCGTTGTCTTCCCGACCCCGCCCTTCTGCGACGACACACCTATTATGTACGGCTTTCCCAATCATTCACCTACTGGTTCTTCCTCAATTCCTCCTTTATCGACATGAGCCTCTTGGCCCTCTTGGAATTGTACCTTGGCTTGCTTGATATCAGAATGGCTGCATAGATTAATATTCCTATAAGTATTGCTGCACCGGCATACGGAAGGTACGGCAGGAGCTGGCTTAGCGTGCTCCCTGCCGTTGATGTGGTGCCGCCTGTGCCTCCCGGTGGCGAGCCCGATAGCTGCCCCCTTTGGAGCACTATCACGGGCAATGAGTAGGTTATGTTCGCCAGCGAGGATGTGACATACAATGTAAGTATCACGGTGCCTGTTGTGCCCCCTGTTACAAGGGTGAAGCGCTTGGTCACCAGTTGATTAGGGGTGACGTTTATGACCTGGGTGGAGTTGAGCACCGTTACCCCCGGAGGTGCCGATACGTAGAAGTCGAGGCTGTCAGGCCTCGTGCCGGTATAGAGCGCCTCTACCGCTATGCTGCCCCTGGAGTTCGTGTAGAACGTTGGAAGCGAGAAGTTCAGGATCCTTATTTCTTCATTGGGGCTGGGCTGCGACAGGGCGGTGAACTGGGTAGTATATGGAAGCGACGTCGAATTGTACGATGTGGTGTAGTATGCATATGCAGACTGGTTCCCGTTCATGGGCGGAAGGCTCCAGTATATGTAGTAGTAGTCCCCGGACTTCGTGACGCTTGCGGGAAGCCCTGACGTGCGTATCCCTGAAATGCCGTCAGACCTTGGCAGCTGTGTCACGAGAGTGGCGTTGGCCGCGTTGGCCGCGCCCATGACCTGTACCGTCCCTGACAGCCTGCTGGCGTTCTCGAGCGCGACGGTCTGCAATACCATAGGGGCTGATGTCTTCCCCACAACCACCAGGCGCATGGCATAGGTTGAGGTCCCCTGCAGGGCAGGGCCGTTGTAGACCTCAACGCCAAGCGGTATCGAATACGCAGTCGCATTGCCGGTTGCGATGCCCTTCACCAGCATCTGCACGTATACCGTGGACCCGGGCAGCAGGTACTCGGAAGTTGACGATAATGCGACTATCGAGCTTAGGTTGGAGGGTATGCCCAGGCCTATTGTCTCTGTAGATGAGTTTGTGTTGGTTATCCCGATGTTGAATACGCTCTCGCTGCCATTGGTGACGGACATGTATATCGGGAGGTAATTGAACATGAACATGCTTGGATGCGCATCCTGCGGCTTAGGCAAAGCGGCTGCGCCCGAATTGAGTATAGTTATGCTATAGCTTCCTTGCGCAGCGGCAGCCCCATGTGATGATGCGGTTATCTTGGCGGTGTAGCTGCCTGCAGGCAGGGAGCTGTTGGCGCTTATCATTATGGATTCGTTCTGCATGGGAGAGAGCGGATTTGCCACGTAGGTGTAATTAGCGCTGCCGCCAGATCCTGACAATGCCACGTTGACGGTTATGTTCCCGGTTGCAAGGCCTCCGGTGTTTTCTATGATCCCTGAGATTATGAGCGGCGCCCCGCTGCTAACGGTGCGCGGCACGTAAATTGATGACAATGAGAGGCTGGCCGGGCCGGTAGGTATGTATCCCGCGGCATGCGGCGATGCCGCAAGCGCAGCCATGAACAGGGTAAACACTAGCAATGCCCCAACCGGGCCGACCTTCCTATACACAATAATATCATGGAAATATCATTTTAAATTCCTTCATGTATTGCGCGGGTTTTCCGCATAACGCTTTAAAGCAGGCACGGAGCAATAACTGCATGGCAGGCTATGCGCAAATCATGATCGCGGTATCGCTGTTTCTCGTCAATGCGGTGCTAGCTCTCCTCCTTTCGCGGATATACCTCCAGGACAGGAAGCGCATAAGCTACCTCGCATGGAGCTCTGGACTGAGGCTCTTCGCCATAGCCACGATAATATCGATCATGTTCGCAGCGGGACTGGAGTCATCATTCCTTGCAAGCATATACAGGTTCGCGGTCATGGTACCGATTGCCGCATTCGCAGTGGGCTTCGTGCAGTTCTCAAGGAGCATGAGGCTCAAGAGGCCGTATTACTATGCGATGAGCGCGATGGCCATCGCTCTGCTCTACTTTGAGCTCTACCCGCTCGGCATGATGGCAGCGGCAGTCGCGGTAGTCTTATCTGCCGTTGCGCTGCTGTCCATAATATCGGTCTCTGCAAGGGCATTCCTCAAGGACAGGAACCCGAAGGTCCTAGCAGCGATTCCTGGAGCCCTGGCATTCGTTGCGGTTGGGATGATGCCGTATTCCGCATCGCCGTTTTACTACTTTTCTGAGATACTTGCGGTCTCTCTCCTCTGGCTGGGCTTCGCAGGGATGTGCGGTGCAAAGGAGTACGGCGCAGGGATATAGAAGCTACTTCTTTGTGATTGATGTAACAGTTCCGTAGGCGAATATGCGCGGCTGGACAGCCCTTGCGACCAGCGCCGCATCCCCTTTCTCGACAGGAATCCCCTTCTCGAGCCTGAAGGATACGCTGCTGCCATTGATCTCCTCAACGGTAGCATTCGAGAACGAGAATCCAACGGCAATCTGGTACATCTTCCCCTTCTCTATGAGCTCCTTGGCGAATCCGCTCTGCCTGAGCTCCAGGCTTATTAGGGATGCCGCTGGAACCTGGACCGGCGACAGTATGTCACCCTTCGACATGTCCGACTCGTCTATCCCCTTAAGCGCAAGGCCAACCCTTGTCCCAGGGGGCGCCTCCTTTATGTCCTCGTCCTGGCTCTGTATTGACCTTACGACCACCTGCTTCCCTGAGCTGTGGAGCAACTGGTCGTGCACCTTCAGTGTTCCCCTAGTGACGATGCCGAGCGCAACGGTGCCTACGCCCTTCACGTTGAAGGCCTTGTCCAAGTCAACCCTTACAGGGGCGTTTGCATCAGCCAGGCTGCCCTTCGACAGTATCATGTCCAGAAGCTCCTCCCTGGATGCCAGTTCCTTCACCTCAAGCCCGAGGGATTTCGCCATCTCGGACACGTCGTTGTCCCTTGTGAATATCACCCTCTTGCCCAGCAGTGAGCATGCGACGAGGACCTCCCCGAAGGCCCTGTCCAGCTCCGCTGTGCTCAGCAGCACCTGGTCTGCCATAAGAAGCGTCTGGGGAAGCGCATAGAACTTCTCGTCTATTGAGGATGGAGCCAGAGCCACTATCACGTTGCCCCGCTCCTTCCTGTTGTAGAAGGATATGCTGTTCTCAGAGCTCCTCTTGCCTATGAACTCCGCAAGTGAGCTTCCGAGCGGTACGGCGACTATTATGTTCATCGGAATCATCGGCGCGTGCGTCCCGCATATGCAGGATTTGCCGCGCATCTACGTTTTATATTTCAAATGGCACAATTATATAATTGCAATGGCTGGAAGGGCGCATACGAAGCCATTTTAAGCTTTGACGCCCAATCATATTGAAGGATCTTCTTTTAGGAGAATGATTTTGTATTGAATAGACGGTGAATTATTGAAGGAATTCAAGGAGCTTAACCTCAAGCCGGAGCTGCTGGATGCGCTCAGGAACATGGGGTTCAACAACATGACAGACGTGCAGGAGCAGGCCATACCGGCGCTCCTGGAGCACAAGGACCTCGTGGTGAGGTCCAAGACAGGGAGCGGAAAGACGGGCGCGTTTCTCGTGCCCATATTCCAGGCATTGTCCCACCAGGGGCATCCGCAGGCGATAATCATAGTGCCTACAAGGGAGCTGGCCGTTCAGGTCAATTCCGTGGCGCACAAGCTGTCAAGGGGCGGAAGGCTCAGGACTACAGTCGTATACGGCGGTGCGTCGATAAACGTGCAGATGCAGAGCCTTAGGGAAGGGGCAGACATAGTGGTAGGCACCCCCGGAAGGATACTTGACCTTATGGAGCGCGGTGCGCTATTCCTGGACAGGATAAAGTTCCTGGTCCTCGACGAGGCGGACCTAATGCTCGACATGGGATTCATAGACGACATAGAGCGGATAATACTCGAGTCGCCAAGGACAAGGCAGACGATGCTCTTCTCCGCTACCATGCCAAGGGACATACTCGTCATCGCAAAGAAGTACATGAAGGAGGGGATGGTGAAGCTTACAGTAGGGGAGGAGGAGAAGCCGACAGTCGAGACGATATCCCACGGGTACTTCGTGGCTAGCGGCAAGATGAAGTTCGCCGCCCTTATGGCATACATAGAGAGGTTCAAGCCTAGCAAGTGCATAATATTCACATCCACGCAGCGCGAATCGGAGTACGTCCACAGGGTCCTTACCCTGAACGGGATGGACGCACTGATAATGCACGGCGGATTGACCCAGGCGGTGAGGGAGCGTTCCCTCAAGGCGTTCAGGGAGCACTCCAAGTTCCTGATATCCACGAACCTTGCTGCGAGGGGCCTTGACATACCGGACGTGTCAGACATAATAAACTTCGATGCGCCCGACGACCCAAGGGTATACGTCCACAGGGTCGGGAGATCCGCAAGGATGGGGAAGGACGGAAGGGCATTCACCATTTACGGCTTCGACCAGGAAGATCTAATGGTCGCGACCAAGAAGGCGGCGAACATAGAGATGAAGCATCTTGAGCTCGACACCGACAAGTTCAAGAACATGAACCTGCCCCCGATGAGGAGCAGCAGGGGCAATTATGGAAGGGAAAGCGGCTTCAGGAGACAGTTCAACAATGGAGAGAGAAGGCAGTTCGGTGAAGGCGGAAGAGGCAGGGGCAGAGGAAGAGGCGGCGGTGGCTTCGGCGGAGGAAGGGGCGGAGGCCCCAACAGGCACGACTACGGAGGAGGAAGAAGGCACCATTAGTCCCGCTAGGGCTTCAGCGGAAAGGTAATAAAAAGCAGCAGATTTAAACAGTCCCATTATTGGGCAGGATATTTGACCATGTGCGGATTAACCGACCACTTTTATCGAAGCGACCTTTTCGAACTCCTTATCGAAAGTTGCTATGTATTTTATTCCGTTGTCTTTCATCAACGTCAGATTCGTGCAGTCCGTAAAGCTAAACCTTGAATTTTTCTGCTCCTTGAATATTTCCCATGAATCCTCGAATACCTCACTGTCCACCCTCAACAGCCTGACTGCTTCCCTTATGTAATTGCCGACAGCTACGGCTTTCGGCAGGGATTTCGACTTAACGAATGTCACCGTTGTTATCTCATCGAAGATGTAGTCCGACACCAATGGCGGGCCGAAATCCCCCGCGGCTATGCGGTTCATGACCCTGACAGCCTTTTCGTGGTTGCCATCATCGCCTACTATATACCCTACAAGAACGTTTGAGTCTATCAGGATCAATTCAGCCACCGTATAATGTACTGTCTATCTCCTCGCTCCACCTAACCCTTTTGCCTGCCTTTATGATGCCATTAAGTTTAAGCAGGTTCTTCGGATCCGGCATTTTCTTCTTTTTTTGCTTAACTCCCAGCCAAACCTGCATTGCCTCGGTTATTGCCTCACCGATACTGGCATCCTCTTCCAGCGCTTTCGCTCTGAATCTTTTGTAGACTTTCTTGTTTACCTTCCTAACCACAAGCGTTTCATTTTCCATTAGTATAACATGTATAACAGAATATAAATAGATTTGCCATAGCATGCGCATCTGCAAACATTGAATTCTGATAGCCTGGTGCTTTACCTAAGAAACTAGTTTAGCCTTTCTTCGTTGTTCCCGGTTACGACCACCGCGACGCTCCTTCCCTTTAGTTCACCACTCATTTTGAGGAAGCCCGCCATTCCGGTCGCCGCGCCCAGTTCCGCGCTTACGCCCTGCCTTGCCAGCAATGCCATCGCCTTGCTTATCTCGCTCTCGGAGACCCCAACTGCGGAGCCCTTCGTGAACCGTATTGAGTCAAGAACCTCCCTGCCAAACGTCGGATATCCGACGGCTATCGCATCGGCCTTGGTGCGGGGCCTTACGTACCTCACATTTGTGCCTGATGCGTATGCCCTAACCACTGGATCGCACCCATAGGACTGCACCGCGACAAGCCTTGGGGGCTTGTCAATGAGCCCGTACCGCATGAATTCCTTGAAACCCTTGCATACCCCGGAGAAGAGCGTGCCGTTCCCAACAGGCATGAACAGATATTCCGGCATCTTCCCCTTGCACTGCTCCGCGATCTCGAATGCTATGGTCTTCTGCCCCTCCTTCCTGAAGTGGTAGTCCCCGCACAGGAATGATTTATCCTTCAGCGATTGCTTCTCAGCGGCCTTGAGTGCGGTATTGAAGTCCCCGTTGACGTACCTTACTTCCGCGCCCTCGTTTTTTATCTTGCGCACCTTCTTACCATTGGATCCTTTTCCCATGAATATCGTGCACCCCAGGCCGAACTTCCTTGCATAATGGGCAAGGGAGAGGCCCATGTTGCCGGTGGATGCGGCGCATATCCTTGATGCCCTTGCCTCAAGGGCCTTCGATATCTCAACCGCCGAGCCGCGGTCCTTGAATGTATTTGTAGGGTTGCCAGACTCTATCTTGGCAAGAACTAGCGCTCCGTGCATCTTCAGCCTTCTCAATGGGGTCTGGCCCTCTTTCAGGCTCACCAATTTCCCTGACGGAAGTAGCTGCGAGTATCTCAATATGCCTTTGCCGCCCTTGCTGCGGTATGCTTTGGAGTATTTGTACTTTACCTCCAGTACAGAGCCGCACTTCGTGCACTTGAAGCTGCCTGGCGCTGCCATTTTTCCGCAGGCGTTGCACACAAGGACATACTCCATGCCTCTGTATTGGAGCCAACGAATAAAAAGCTTGACTGCTACTCGAACCTCAATGAGTAGGTATTCCTGTAGACGCGCTTCCCCTTCTTCATCCCATAGAGCCTGTAGGACCTCTTGGGCTTCAGGTCATAGTCGTGGAAGAACTCCGTGGTCATGAGCTTGTCGCTCGTGTATACGTCCTTGCCGCCCTCGACGTCCTCCACCTTTGCCACGAAGCCGTTCCTGCGCTCTATGTACCTCGTCAGCTTCGTTATCAGGTTGTTTATGCGCTCCCAGTTGCCCCTCAGCTGCACCACCGCCTCATAGTACCCTGAGCTTATCCTGTAGCATTTCTGGCAGGTCTCGTGGTATATCTTGTAAGGCAGGGTCTTCCTGAAAAAGACCTTCTCGCCATCAACATCCGCCATGAACACAGTCTCTATGGTCCTTGCATCGTGGGACTTGGCCTTTATGTAGTAGTCCACCTTCATGCCACTCTTCAGCGCCTTTCCAAGCGATGCGTTGTTCAGCGGTGCGAATGTGTTCCTCGCCTCCTTCACCCTTCCGCAGAACCTGCAGGTGAATATGCGTATGTCGCTGGGAAGCTTGCGCTCCAGCTTCTCGACTATGCACGGCTCGCAGAAGCTGCCTATGAACCTGAACTCCTCGCTGGACCTGTTGCACAGCGGACAGTATATCGTCATGTTATTCAGTAGTATTGGATTCCTAGGGATAAAAAGGTTGCTGGAAGCGGCATCTTTCCAATAGCCCAGCCTCCGTTCCGGTAATTCCGTTCCAGGGATAGGTTCTTATCGCTCCGTTTCGTTCTCCGATAGGCGATTGGATGAAGACCATTTATGTAGAGGCGTATGAGAGGGTGAAGGTGCTGAAGGAGGAGTATGATAGGAGGTTCGCTGCCTGGCTTGCCGCCGCAGACTGCACCGACAGCAGAATGGCGCGGAAATGCTTTAGGGATGCCGAGGCCGCGCGCGGAAGGCTTGACGGTGCATCAAGGGAACTGGCAAGGATTCTGGAGTATATGAAAGGCATTCCAGAGGGCATGGTTGTGGCTGCTTCTCGTTGAGCTGCAGGTGAGCATCTGACATTGCGCGGATCATTCCGCGTAGTGCCTGCTTAGGATTGCGCTGTATGCCGGCCTTGTTATCAGCACTCCCAGGAATGCGCCTATTATCGTGGACTCGGAGAACCCGACTACGGTTACCAGCGAGGTCGAGAAGAACAGCGGCAGCATGGCTATGACAAGTAGTATCGCGTCGGCCCATATGATGTAGAACGCATGGCCCAGTACGGTCTTCGCCGAGCCGCCCTCCCCCTTGCCCAGCATCTCGTCAGTTATTATGATCTGGGCGTCCATTCCGGTTCCTATTACGGCTATCATTCCCGCGACAGCCGATAGGTCTATCGTTCCTATCAGGCCTATTATCGAGACTATTATGAAGAGCTCGACAACGGTTGTCATCAATATCGGCGCTATGAGGAACAGCTTCCTGTACCTTATTACTATGAATAGGGATACCAGCGCTATCGCGATCGCGCCGGCTATTCCGCTTACGTATAGGAACTCCCTTCCCAGTGTAGGGGGTATCGTTGTGGGAGTGCCGGCGATTATCGCTACTGGCAGCGCACCTCCGTTGAGTATGCTTGCTATCGTCTTCGTCTGGTTCGTCGCGTATGCCTCCCTTGATGCGAGGTTGCCCGTCGGCGGCGCAACTCCGGATATCTCATAGCTCGATGTGGCCGATGAACCATTGGTGACCGACGGGGAAAGCACTGGGGATGATAGCAGCCCAACGATAGGCCATGACTGGACTATGCTCTGGTTGACAGTGAGCTTCGTGTACTGCGGGGTCATGTTCGCCCTGCTTTCCACCTTGATGGTGTAGTTGCTGGAGTTGGCCGCTGAGATTATCCCCTGCCCTAGCCCTTCCTGTATTATAGCTGTTTTGTACCTTCCCGCATTGGACCTCAGGAAGCTCTCGGCGCTGCCTATGCTCGAGTTGGAACCGGATACCGCTATGACAGGTATGGTCTGGTTGCCCAGCTGCAGTGCGGACTGCATCGCGGACATCGCCTGCTGGTTGTTTATCCCAAGGGTTGAATCCCCGAGGCTGGACTGGTTGATTATTATGACCGCGCCCTCCGGCCTGTCAAGGAACATGTACAATGGTTGGTTAGCCTGCCCCAGGACTACCCTTGTGAACTTGCTGGTTGCAGGGGTAGTGAGGTAGAATGTGACCATCCAGGTTACCGTTCCGTTGGACACCGTTGGCTGCAACGGGCCTATGCTCCCCTTTATTATGCCGCTGCCGTTGAGCGCCTCCTTGCCGTTGACGATTCCCTGGAACCTTCCCTGGCTCTCTATTATCGATATCGTCTGGTTTATCTCTGATGATGAGACCGTAGGCACAGTGACATACACGTGCGAGGTGCCTATTCCCTCGACCGTCACCTGCTTGAGGCCGAACGTTGATACCCTCTGCTGCAGCGCGGATATGAGAGAGCTCATCGTTGTCACGTTTACCGAGTGCTCAAGGGTAACGGGTATCTGGGTTCCGCCTATGAACTCTATCCCGAAGTGCACACCGAAATGCCAGTCAAGAAGGGCTAGCGCAACTACTATGATTATCAGTGGGAGTATCCTCCTGTCCGTTATGTAGCCCTTTATGCTGTGCTTCATTTCTTCCCCTCAAGCTTGTGCTTGTACCACAGTATCATCGGCATGTTGGCCAGCCACGTGGTTGCAAGGTCGCCTATTAGGCCCACTAGCACTACCCCTGATATCTCAAGGTAAGTGGGTATGAATGCGACATATGAGACCGCGAACAGCACCCCGAAGGATATTATCGCGGTTATCGTCATCGTGGAGCCTGTCCTGAACGAGGAGAATGCCCTTTCCGATGAGGTGCCTTCGGTCCTCTTGAGCACCCTTACCGCTGAGAGCACGTCCGTGTCTATCGAGTATCCGAGAAGCATGAGCAGCCCGCCTACCGAGGCTATTCCAAGGGGTATGCCGAAAAGGCCCATCGCGCCAAGGGCGACTATTATGTCGTTGGCGGCGCCGAACACGACCGCGAACGACGGTATAGGCGTCCTGAATATCGCGTATACCGCTATCGCTATGAGTATGAATGCCCATATGATTATGTTGCGCATCTGCGACAGGAAGAATGAGCCCAGCGTCGGTGTGACCTCATTGTAAGAATAGGATGAGAAAGGTATTACCGACTGTAGGCTGCTTATCACCCTGTTCTTGTATACTGCCGATGCATTCGAGTAGCTGCCCTTCGCGACGTTCGGCATGTTGACATAGTCGCTGGCATTGTAGTGAACCGTCCCAATGAACGGCTGCAGCTCCCCCAATTCCCCGGAGAGCGAGGTTTGCATCGCGGCTATCGCCTTCTGCTGCCCCGACTGCGAGGAGCTTATCATCGACTTGAGCGTGGAATTGCCAGGCTGCTGCTTCAGCTGCGCGCCGAAGGCGGTTATGTTCAGTGTGTAAGCGGAATAGTTGCTGTAGGCGCTGTAGAAGGATAGCAGATACGACTGCGCAGCTGAGAGGCTTGAATTCTCCGCCATGGTTATCGATAACCCTCCAGGGGATCTCGATATGCTTGCCTGGGCCCCGGGTATCTTGGAATCCACCATCGATGTCAGGGTCCTGACGTTATAGGACGAATTCGTGACTATCTGCACGCTGATGCCCCCCTTTAGCGTTGAATCGAGCTGAATGTGCGGTATGAAGTAAAGGCTTATCAGGAGCATCGCGACAGGTATGAGTATGAATTTCCTGTAGTGCTTGCTCTCGTATATGTTTCTCATTAATACCAGTAATATGCATGTTTACAGCAGAAGCCGGTAGCCAATGCTTATGCTAATTATTATAGTGCAAGGCTTAAAATATATTCCGTATCCGGTGCTAGCATGGCAAGGAGGGTAAGCAGGAGAAAGATGCCAGACAGGGGTACCCACAGGGAGAAGGAGAGGGACAAGGTAGACACAGGAATATTCGACACCAAGACCATGAAGCTGCTCAGCAAGTTCTACAACAAGGGCATAATAGAGAAACTGGAGTTCATAATCGCAAGGGGCAAGGAATCCGACGTATACATAGCAAGTCCCGGTACATCGGAGGAGGTCAAGGGCGATTACGTCATAATTAAGTTTTTCAGGATAGAGACTTCCTCCTTCTTCAAGATGTCCGATTACCTGAAAGGGGACCCGAGGTTCTCAAGGATGCGGCTCAACCGCGGCAACATAACAAAGGCATGGTGCCTGAAGGAATTGGGTAACCTGCGCATAGCAAGGGATTCCGGCGTAAGCGCACCTGAGCCGTACATGGCAAATGGCAGCATACTCGCGATGGAGTTCATCGGCGATGCCAACGGAAGGCCGTCGCCGAGGCTTAAGGATGCGGTTCTCGAGGACCCTGATGAATTCCTGGACAAGGTGCTTGAGCAGGCGAAAAGTCTCTACAAGGGCAACCTGGTGCATTCAGACCTCAGCGAGTACAACATATTGGTTCATGAAGGCAGGCCGGTCCTCATAGACTTCGGGCAGGCGGTGGTGCTCAGGCACCCGAATGCGGATGAGTTCCTGAAACGGGACATAAGGAACATAGTAGATTACTTCAACAAGAAGTATTCCTTGGATGCGGATTACGATGATGCGCTGGGGCGCGTCACTGGCTGATTGTGGAGGATTTCTTAAGTGTCGCTGTTACGGCAGCGTCCATCGATGCTGATTTCCACAATCTTTTCACAACATCCTGCGGGCTCCTCGTCGCAGGATTCCTTGCGGCTATGGAGCATACGTCCCTGTATTTCTCTATCGATATGTCGTAGGTGCCTATCCTCCTTGCGACGTCGATTATCTCCTGCTTGTCGAGGCCTATCAACGGCCGAAGTATTGGAAGCTTCACTCCCTGCTGGGATGCTGCTATGTTCGATATAGTCTGCGATGCGACCTGCCCTAGGCTCTCACCTCCTACAAGGCAGTCCGCTTCCTCTTTCTTCGCCACCCGCTCCGCGAGCCTGTACAGGAACAGCTTGAACAGAACCAGCTCGTATTTCCTTGGCACCTTGAGAGCAGCGGACTGGAAGACGTGCCCTGGCATGACGTATGCGGTTGCCTTTCCGGAATAGCCGGACAGCGCGCCCATGAGTTCCCTTATCTTCGAGAGCTGCGCGTCGTCATTGCTCGGGAATGCATGGACGTGAACGTATATGGGCGCAAGCCCCCTCTTCATAGCGTAGTATGATGCCACTGGGGAGTCTATTCCTCCGGAAAGGAGTATCGCCGCCTTTCCCGAAGACCCGACCGGAAGCCCACCAGCCCCAGGTATCCTTTTCGTGTATATGTATGCCATTCCCCTTGCGGCATTTATGTAAAGGCAGTCCGATGCAAGCTTGTCTATCTCGAATTTCAGTCGCTTCTGGTTGTCTATGAAATGGGTAACTATCTGCGATGAGTCGAAATCCAGGTCCTTGACTGACCGGTGCGCGACTATCCTTACAGTACCACCCTTGCCCAGCAGTGAATTGGAAGTCTTCAATATCGAATCAAGGTCGTTGCCGCACGTGACTGCAGGGGATATCCTGCTTATGCCGAACACCTTCGAGAGCCGACCCACTATGGCCTTCTCGTCGGAATCATCGTTCAGTTCAAGGAAGAACCTGTCGCGCATCCTTTTCAATTGGCCGTGCTCCTCCGTTGCTAGCGCAGCGGCTATGTTGCGGTGCAGCATGCCCATGAATGAGCCCCTGTTGCGCCCCTTCAGCCATATCTCGCCGAAATGGATGAGTATCCCCCGTTCCATGGTTATATATCCGTTGAGCTGTTTATAAAGGCTGCGCGGTGCAAATATTAAATATACCTCTCCCCAATAGTTCTGGCGATGCTGTGAGCATAGGCAAGTCTTTCAACAAGTTCATGGACAATTCGAAGCACGTTATGGGCATAAGCTACAAGCCCGGAAGGGACGAGTTCAGCAAGGCGGCGAAGCTGATAATATTTGGCATACTGCTCATAGGCGTGGTCGGGTTCGTCCTTGCGATAGTGATATCGCTTATCATCACGGGATCACTCTCGCTGATCTGAGATGGAGATAGAGCTAGACTTCACGAAGTCTGCGCAGGAGAACGCGGACGAGTACTACAAGAAGGCGAAGAAGCTGGCGCTGAAGAGGCAGGGCGCGGAGAAGGCCGTGAAGGACCTCGAGGAGCGCCTCGAGAAATCCAGAAATCGCGTTGTCGAAGTTCCAAGGATCATAACAATAAAGAAGAAGGAGTGGTACGAGAAGTTCCACTGGTTCTTCACTAGCGAGGGGATGCTCGCGATAGGCGGCAGGGACGCGAAGCAGAACGAGCTAGTCAATTCAAGGCACTTCGAGGATGCGGACCTGTTTTTCCATGCGGACATATTCGGCGCCGACCTAGTGGTCCTTAAGGAGGGCGCAAAGGCAGGGAAGCAGTCGAGGATCGAGGCGGCGCAGTTCGCCGCATGCCATTCAAGCGCGTGGAAGCAGGGATTGAGGACCATTGACGTATACGCGATGCGAAGGGAGCAGGTGAGCAAGTCCAGCGCGAAAGGATCCCTAGGCACGGGAAGCTTCCTCTTGAGCGGCGAGAGGGAATGGTACCGCGACAACGTTCTTTCCTTAGTTATGTACGTGATCGATGGGAAGCTCTTCACGGTTCCGGAATCCACATTCGAAAGGGTATCCGGCACCCTGGGGGATGCGGCCCACGTGAGGGTGACGCAGGGCAATTTCAGGAAGTCCGATGCGGCGAAGAGGATAGCGCAAAAGCTTGGATACGGGGACATAGACGAGATCATGAGGCACCTGCCTGCGGACGGGTTCAGGATGTCGTGATTAACTAGCTGGTTCTTATTTTTATCATGCGATTGGTATTGGTGTGGTTCGATGAATAGGAATGTGGCATACATAGTCGCTGCGGTTGTAGTCATATTGGCAATAGTCGGCGCATTCGCCGTGACAAGCGGAATGAAGAGGCATGAGGCGGCTACGTCGACGGTCGCATATACCTCCACGATTGCACAGAACGGCTCGACTTCGTTTGGTATGTTCAACGGATCGCAGTACGAACCGCATGCGTACATGTTGTATCCAAGCGTCTCCAACGGCTCATCGGCGCAGATAGTGATGTCCGATTTCAATGAATCGAAAACCGCGATGGCAAACGGCTCAACCCTAGTTGTGCTTGACTACCCAGCAACCAAGGCGGCATACAACATTACCGTCCCTTCGGGATACAGGCTCTACTACGTGGACAGGTATTTCACGGACGACAGCACGCACGGCGACGCGACGGGAATCGATGACAGCTACGTGCTTGTGAACCCGAGCGGCTACATAACGAATGTGAGCTCTTCGCTCACCAGTGCGTGAGTATACCATACATTATGCATAGTGGTCGTAATCGACAATTGTGACTGCCTTTGCGTTGTCGTTTATGACATATTTTATGACAAAATGCCCGATGTGCCTTTCCCTTACTCCTGCATATTCACTATGCATCCATTTGCCAATCCCGTATGGGTTTTGAGCAAGTTGATTAAACAACTTCAGAATTCGTTTATGGTTGATGGAATCTTTCTTTACCATTTTCTTAAGCTTCTCTCTTACACTGTCAGCCAGGTGTATTTCATACAATGCAGCACCGAATAGGCTAACCCCAAACATCTTTTGAAAGTTCCTTTACAGTCTTGTATTTATGAACCTTGCCAGTTCTTAACTCTTCAAGTCCTATATCCAAACCGTTGGTCTTCTTTTTCTTCATTGCATTTACAATAAGAGTGATTTGGGCTTCAATGTTTCCCAGTCTCCTTTCTATCGTGTTTATTTCACTTTTCACATCAGCCATAATATTATTTTGTAGATACCACTATTTAAGAATTGCTACAGGGTTATGGCAAGGCTGCGTATAACGTAAAATTGCAAATAAAGATGTAAGTGGATAAAACGTCAAAAGGCAAAATATGAGGACCTTGTCAGACCTTTATACTTGAATCTCGTGAGGACTCAAAAGGAATACAATGCAGGGAGGGAGATTTGAACTCCCGAACCCGCTAAGGGACCAGGCCCTGAACCTGGCGCGTTTGACCATGCTCCGCGATCCCTGCAATGCGTTATTAATCTGCCCTTAATGATATATAATCCTTGGTATAGATTATATCCAGTTTGCTGTTGGTGTTT
This sequence comes from Microcaldota archaeon, assembly GCA_021829015.1. The sequence continues at coordinate 19,040 of JAJZOJ010000011.1, forward strand.
CAAGCATGCCAGACAAGAAGATAAGCACTGCGGTGGCTACGGCCGTTGGCCTTGCCGCGATAATAGGAGCGGGAATATACGTGCTCAGCGGCACGGCGATAGCCCTTGCGGGTGCGAACGCGCTCATAGCCTTCGTGCTTGTTGGTCTTGTCGCGGCGATACTTGCGCTCGAGCTCGGGGAGCTAGGCTCCATCATGCCCTATGTCAAGGGGGCGTCCTACTCCTACACGTACAACGCCCTGGGCAGCGAGATGGGGTTCATAACGGGATTATTGTACTACATGGCGCTCGCGACCGCGATGTCCGCGGTTGCACTGGGTTTCGGGTCGTACCTGTCGAGCATGCTCGGGCTCTCCGTCGCCTCGTATGCGATACCGTTCGCAATCATACTGATAACGATACTTTCAGCAGTCAACATGTTCGGCATAAAGAAGGCGGCGCAGGCCGACTTCGGGCTTGTGATAGTGAAGATAGCGATACTGCTCATATTCGTGGCGTTCGCGATCCTCATGGCAATGTCTGGAATGCGCATATACCCCTCGAACTTCTCCGTAGGCATAGGCAGGGGAAGCCTCTCGGACATATTCGCCGCCTCGGTCGTGGTGTTCTTCGCGTACTCTGGCTTCCAGGCTATATCCACAATAACGGACAGGATAAAGGACGGTACCAAAGGCTACGTCAAGGCGATAGTCTCATCCGTAATAATAAGCATAATCATATACGCGCTGGTGGTCGTTGCGCTTCTATTGCTGCTTCCCGCAAGCTCCTACAGGATAGGCGCGGACCCTCTTTCCTTCGCGCTTAGGGGCGTGCATGCGCCGTCGTGGCTCTTCTTCGCTGTCGACTTCGGGGCACTGATAGCGACCGCATCCGCTGCGATAGCGATGATACTCAGCTCATCCAGGCTCCTCTACCAGATGAGCTCAGACAGGCTGCTTCCAAAGTTCTTCAGGAAATACGACAAGGGCAGGGACGTGGCAGCCAATGGCATCCTCGTCTCCGCTGCGATAGGCATAGTCATGCTGTTTGCAGGGAACATTTACGTGATAGCCTCCATCGCCAACTTCGGCCTGCTTTTCGGATACCTGATCGTGGGTTTCGACCTGATACATTTCAGGAGGTCGGGCAAGGAGGGCGCATTCCGTATGCCGCTCTACCCATGGCTTCCGATAATAGGCACCGTGGCGATACTGGTGTTCTTCACAGGAATGCCGAAAGCTGCGCTGGAGTTCGGGGTGATTCTTGTGTTGGTGCTCATAGTTGTGTACTACACCCTAAGGGAGGGGAAGGCTAAGAAGATAATAAGGATAAAGCTTTTTGACTGAGTGATCTGATGCTCATAGGAATAGTAGGCGCGCCGAACAAGGGGAAGAGCACCATCTTCTCAGCCATGACCCTGAACGAGGTCGCGATGGCCGATTATCCTTTCACGACGATAAAGCCCAACATGGGCATTGGATACGCGACGCGCCCATGCGTTGAAAAGGAGCTTGGGGTCAGGTGCGAGAAGAATCCGCAGTGCTCCAACGGCATCAGGAAGATACCAGTTAACGTGATAGACGTGGCAGGTTTGGTTGAGGGCGCAAGCGAGGGCAAGGGCATGGGGAACCAGTTCCTCAGCGACATGGCCGCTGCCGACGTTCTCCTCGTGGTAGCTGACGCAAGCGGCAAGACCGACGGGAGCGGCAACCAGTGCGACTCTTGCGACCCCACTGATGACGTAAAGATGGTGAGGAGCGAGATGGCGAAATGGGTGGCATCGATAGTAATGAGGCACATCCCGCAGATGTCAAAGAAGGCGAGCGGCCTTGATTCACTTGCAGATGCGCTTGCTGGCATAAAGGCTAGCAGGGATGAGATAAAATTCGCCATGGAGGTCTCCTCGATGCCCAGCGACGTTGCATCGTGGTCGCAGCAGGACTGCGAGAGGTTCGCCAATGCGCTCATGGAGTCGATAAAGCCTATGATAGTGGTGGCGAACAAGTGCGACGCCAAGGGCGCAGAGGGAGGGTTCAGCATGCTGAGATCCGCATTCGGCGACGGCAACGTGATAGGCATATCCGCTGCCGTGGAGCTGGCCCTGGCCAAGGCGGAGAGGCAGGGCATGATAAGCGGCACTGGCCAGGATTTCAGGATAATAGGCAATGCAAGCGCGGAGCAGTCAGGCGCGCTGGAGTACATGAGGAATTTCATAAAATCCAATGGCAGGCTGTCCGACGTGCTCGACAGGGCGGTGTTCGGCATACAGGACAACATACTCGTGTACCCGGTAGAGGACGAGAACAGGATGACGGACAGAATGGGCAACGTGCTTCCCGATGCGGTGCTCATGAGGAATGGCTCCACGGCCCTGGACCTTGCGGCAAAGGTGCATACTGACATAGCCAAGGGAATGCTGTATGCCATTGATGCAAGGAGCAAGATGAGGCTGTCGAAGGACTACGTGCTCAAGGACAACGACGTCATAAGGATAGTCAGCGCCGCCAGGTCATGAAGCTGCCTTTCCGGCAGATGCGGCGGCGAAGAGCGGCACCAACACCATGTTTATCGCTATTGGTATTGCTATCGGGTATTCCAGGAATGTGAGCGTGTTCATCGAGGAGAAGGCCCCGGAACTCAGGTACTGCATGATTATGTATACTATCACTACTGTTACCCCGTACACGATGGAGCCGAATGCGGCATTGGAGAGGCCGCGAGAGGCGGCATGCGCCCTCCCTTTCCCGAACCTGCCGACGCGGTAGCCCATCCATGCCGACTCTATCAGCGGTATTATCGCAAGGCCTGGGAGGAACAGGACGTATCCTGCGAATTCGTTGAAGTACTTGTTGAACTCAGTATGGTGGTACATTGTAGTGAACGGGATTGCAGCGAGCTGCAGCACAGCTGCCAGGACTACGAGCCCTATCCAGAACATCAGCGGCTCTGCTATCCTGGGAGGAAGCTCCTCTGGCTTGGGCGCGGGACTGGTTAGGTCCGGCATCGGGTCGTTCTTGTAGTAGCTGTCAAAGGCCAATGGATCACTTGCAAGGATAGATGAGCGGAAAAGTATTAAAAGACCGCATGCGAATCATTACATATGGCAGGAGGAGGAGTTTACACACCGCAGAGTTCCGCAGGGATAACGAGCTTTTACGACGCGCCAACAAAGGGGCCGCACATAAACCCGAAGATACTGCTCGTGGCCGTAGCGGTCTTCGCGTTCGTCATACTTATCGCAGACCATTTCATAATGGCCGCATGATATTCAGGTATCAGGCAGCCCTGAACATGTCCCTTCTCACTTCCGTGACGTCGCCGCTTTCAGACAAATAGTAGAGCACGGTCCTTGCGCCGTCCTCCTCCATACCGACTTCCTTCGCTATGTCGGATATGTTCCTGCTCTTCTGCTCTATCACGTTAAGTATCTTGGGCGCGAACCTGTTTATGTAGCCACGTAGCCCTATGTAGAACTTCTTGTTGAATGCCCTTGTACCCACTACAAGTCCGTGCCTTATGCTGTCCTCAAGTGCCGCGGACATCGATGAGGCCTCGGCCTCGTTCGACAATACAAGGAACCCGTTCGCCTCCAGCATCTGCATGTACGATTCGCTTCCCATCTTCTGCTCCCATGCCCTTGGCGATTGGGATATGACCTGCTTCCTTGGCTGCTGCGGCTGGGAAGCCTGCAGCATCTGGCCGGCCTGGGCTTCCTGCGGCTTCTTCCTGTAGAGGTAGTTGTTGTATAGCTCCTTGCTTATGCCGTATTTCGCCTCGCGCTCCCCGCTCTTCTTGAAGTAGGTTACCATGCGCCTCTTTATCATATTCTGCAGCATGGCCCTCTCGGAATTGTCGAGCATCGGGTTAACCTTCGATTCCGTCCTGTCGGCATACCTTATCGTATCCAGCTTCTTGAGCAGGGCCAGCTCCTGCGGGGTTGGCTGCCCTTTCTGCTGCGCGATTTGCTGTACTGCCAATGGCTGCCTCTCCTGCCTCTGCGGCATGGTGTCCGGCTTCGAGAGCAGCTTCACTATGTCGACCTTCTTTGCGACAAGGAAGGTCCCGTCCCCGTACTTAAGGAAGTCGAGGTCGTCGCCCTCCTTGAGGCCCAGTGCCTCCACTACGTCGTACGGAACGTATATTGCGAGCTTGTTGTTAGCCTTGTAGACCTTCGGAATTTCCACCACCACATCTTTAAAAGCACACGAGATATAATCTTATGGATGCAAAGCTTAAAATTGTTTTGAGTGGGGGCTGTTGCACCGTACATGAAGTAATCGCATGGAATCCGCATACTCTATCGCAAGGAAACAGATAACTGAGGCATTGAGCGCAGCGGCAGCCAAGATCAGCACCAGGGGCATAGAGATTGAGTCCACCATAGGCATGTCCAAGGAGTTCGGGGACATCTCATCTAGCATCGCATTCAGGATAGCAAAGGAGAGGAGGAGCAGCCCGAACGGCATAGCCGAGGAGCTTGCAAGGGCCATCGCAAAGCCAGAGTGCGTCGCATCGGTAAGCGCGGAGAAGGGGTTCGTCAACTTCCACCTCGACAAAAAGGGATTCGCCAAGCTCGTGCTCTCATGGGATGCAAATGCCCATGGCGAAAAGGAGGGCAGGGTGATAGTGGAATACCCCAGCGTGAACCCGAACAAGCCCTGGCACATAGGCCATTTGAGAAATGCACTGCTCGGCGATTCCGTCTCGAGGGCCTTCGATTATATAGGCTATTCCGTTGAGCGGGAGGACTACATAGACGATTTGGGCCTCCAGATGGCTGAGACCCTGTGGTGGCGCATCAGCGGCAACGACGCGAAGCCAAATGGAAAGTTCGACCACTGGCTTGGGGAGGAATACGTAAAGGCGAACGAGCACATGGACGAGAAGTCAAAGGCTGATATACAGAAGACGATGGCCCTGATGTCCCAGGACGGCACATACGAATCGACGCTCCTAAGGGAGCTCGTGACGGAATGCATAAGGGCCCAGCGCAAGACCGCATCTGACTACCAGATATTCCATGACATTATGGTGTGGGAGAGCGACATACTCAGGGAGCGCATACTCGAGAAGGCCATGGCGCTCATGCTCAAGTACGGATTCGTGAAGAAGCCCAATTCAGGGGAATACGCGAACTGCACTGTAATAGACCTTGACTCGATTGAAAACCTGACCGACGACCTGAAGGGATTAAAGGAGCGCATGAAAGTAATTGTAAGGAGCGACGGCAATGCGACTTATCTCGCAAAGGACATCGCGTTCCACATGTGGAAGCTGGGCATGCTGGACGACACGTTCAAGTTCTCCGTGTTCATGACGCAGGAGGACGGGACGAAGCTCATGACTACAGGGAAGGAGGGCAAGGGGCTCAGGCTTCCGAAAGCTGACATGGCGATAAACATAATAGACATAAGGCAGAGCCATCCGCAATCGGTGCTCAGGGCGGTGTTCGGAGCGATTGGCGGAAAAGGGGCCGAACGCATAAGGCACCTCGCATACGGAGAGGTGGAGCTGGAGTCCGGGGCCATTTCCGGAAGGAAGGGGACATGGATGGGATTCAGCGCCGACGACCTAATAAGGGAGGCGGAGAAGGAGGCGCGCAAGAGGATGAGCGGCAGGTTCAGCTTCAGCGAATCCGAGGAGAATGAGGCCGTCAGCAGCATAGCCCTTTCAGCGATAAAGTTCGAGTTCCTTAGGATAAGCCCGGAGAGGAAGATAGTGTTCTCATGGGCCAGGGCCCTCAGCTTCGAGGGGGATTCAGGCCCGTATGCGCAGTACATGCATGCGAGGGCCACAAGAATATTGGAGGAGGCGCCTAAGGAGCTCCTGAGGGCTGAGGCGGCGATGGATAGCATCACCGACCATGAGTTCAGGCTGATCAAGCTGCTCTCCATGGAAGGGGACATAGTTGAGAAGGCCGCAAGGGAGCTGCGCCCGAACAGCATAGCGGAATACGTCAATGATCTTGCGCATGGATTCTCATCGTTCTACGAGAACTCCCCGATACTAAAGGCCGAATCCGAGGATGAGAAGATATTCAGGCTCAGGCTCGCTGGGGCATTCAAGGGCTCGATGAAGCGCATGCTCGGCCTTCTTGGGATAGATGCAATAGAGAGGATGTAGCATTCCGCTGGATTAGGGAGCATTTAAATAACTTAAATAGATATCATTATCGAAAAGGGCCTGTAGCTCAGCTTGGATAGAGCGGCACCCCCCTAAGGTGAAGGTCGTGGGTTCAAATAAACATTAGTTTTGAAAATCCCACCAGGCCCGAATGGTGTTACAAAATGGCAAGGGAGGCAAACAAACCTGCTAGGAACGGGAAGGAACCCGTGTTCATAATAAGACCAGCAAGCAGGAGGCTGGGGCTTGATTACCTGCACATCGCGTTGCTTGCCCTTGTCATCATATTGATAGTACTTGCGTTCGCTTTGAGCACCTTCAAGCAGGGCATAATAGTTAACAACTGCGCAGCATGCAGCTCCAACGAGCTGCACAACTCAACGCAGGCCTTGGGCGCTGCTGAGAGGTACATAGCGGCATACTCAACCGTCAACACATCGCTTGCGTTGGTCCCTTACTACTCGCTAGTCAACCAATCCACCGTAAGCTACATACCCCAGAGCAAGGAATGGCTTGTTGTCGTCCCGTACATGGATCCGCTCCTGAACGGGAAGGTATTCAACATGTCCCTGCTGCTCTACGATTCGAACCTCAGCCTTGCCGGCTCCTTCCTCCAGGCCATAAAGCCAAAGATTACCACTAGGAACAACGTGGTATCGCTGGGAACGATAAACCTGTACAACGAGGTCGCATGCAAGACCTCGAAGCCCATACCGGTATACGTGGTAACGGATCCGTATGCACCCGGAGCCTTCGACGCCATAGATTCCGCGATAAACTCCAGCAATAATTTCAAGGGCAGCGTCAACGTGTCATACTTCTTCGTATTCACGGTGTATTCGATAAACCATTATGGTGGATTCGGCCTAAACCAGACGCAGAACCTCGGCCGCTACATGGAGTGCGCCTCCAGGCAGCAGAGGTTCCCGCAGTTCATGTCCAACCTCAGCATAGCATTCAACGGCAATCCGCTGAGCAACCAGACGCTGTACCAGGTAGTCGAGGGATCAGGCCTCAACACCACGGGCTTCGGTGCATGCATGGACAACGTATCCGGCTACCTGAACACACAGGCGGAGTTCGCGAGGCTCTACAACATAACATCGACCCCCGACATAATAGTCAACTGCAGGTACCAGACCCTGCCGCAGACATTGGGATACGCGATAAACTACTCCCTTTCCCAGATAAAGGGGTGAATTACTGGTCCATCTCATAGTTGGGATAGATCCGGGAAAGACATGCGGGATAGCCTGCCTTGACCTGGATGGGAAACTTGTTTTCAAGGCACATATGCTCTTCGGGGGTCGATGTTGGATAATAGAGACAATTGGGAAGGCGGGAACCCCAGTCGTGGTCGCGAGCGACAAGACCGACCCCAGCGCCCTTGTCAGGAAGATAAACACCGCCTTCAGCTCCAGGCTCTACTGCCCGGAAAGGGAGCTGAAGATGTCTGAGAAGAGGATCGCGGCAAGGCGCATGGGGATAAAGAACCCCCACGAAAGGGACGCTTACATAGCCGCGATATCCGCATTCAACTCATTCTCCAACAAGTTCAAGCAGGCAGAGCACATCGCAAGGAATATCATGAGGGACGACGTCGATGAGATAAAGGCGCGGCTGGTCGGTAAAAGCTCCATATACGAGGCGATGAACGGCATGAGGTCAAACAGGAAGTAGGGGCAATGCTTTATATAGATTGATTTGCAAGTTCTGCTGAACATCTGCCCAGTGGTGTTTTTGGAAAAGACGAGAACCCCAAGGTCAAGGTCTAGGACCAGAACGCGATTCCAGACGGAAATGAGGTGCAGGGCCAATGCGCTGCCCTTCAAGGCGATACTCTACGCAATAGCCCATGCGAAGCAGAAGGTATGCAGGAAGAGGAACACGAACGCGACGCTATTCGCGCCCAGGCTCATGTCCCACATGAGGGAATTGTCCACCGCGATAGACGGCCTCAAGGCCGTTGACCCCACCCCCTCTTCGGATCCTTCCGCGCTCAAGACCGCGGTATCCACTTACGTGAACCTTTTCTATTCGCTCTCGAAGGATGAGAGGAAGAGGTACATAGACGCCCTGAGCGGGAAGCACACGAGGCTCAAGCCGGAGAAGAACCTGCTTGTCATACCCGCACTTGGGGCGGAGCTCAAGATGCCAAAGGACGAGGTGATAGGCATACTGTACGGCTCCCTCTACAGGATGCCGTTCAAGATATTCCACGATTCCTGCAAGTCCGCGCTGCAGGTCGCTATGCTCGAGCAGAGCATGGCGATAAAGAGCATGTCTACAGACACTATAGAGAAATTCTCCCATTCCATGTCCAAGATAGAGTCCAGGATGAAGTCCATAGAGGGCGGGCACATCATGCCAACGAGCGACGAGGAGGCCAAGGCGGATTTCATAGAGAGCGCGATAGAGTTCTCCAACGCTACTGACATAAACGTCGCCGGGCTCATATCCGAGAAGGTAGGCACGGAGAACGCGATAAGGGCAAGGATGCAGCGCCTTATAAGAAAGGCCAAGTACTAATATACCGATACGCTAAAATACTAGAGCGCCTAAGTACTAAGGAATAAAAAGCAAGGGCTAAAGGTACTAATATCTGGTTCTGGAATAATTAACTGGCTCCTATCGTCCAGCTCGGTCAAGGACGCCGGGTTCTCAACCCGGAAACTCGGGTTCAAATCCCGATGGGAGC
>JAJZOJ010000025.1 GCA_021829015.1 Microcaldota archaeon
CTACGAGCCGCACATAAGGAACAGGTTCATAGTATATGCAGGGGTGGACTACGAGAGGATACTCCGTGCCGCGGAGAAGGAAGCAGACATCATATTGTGGGACGGCGGCAACAACGACACCCCGTTCATAAGGCCTGATTTGTTCATAACCGTAGCTGACCCCCTAAGGGTAGGGAACGAGCTGAGCTATTATCCGGGAGAGACATGCGTGAGGATGGCCGACATCATAATAATAAACAAGGTGAACTCCGCGACGCACAGGGAGGTAGAGGACCTTGAGGCGCACATAAGAAGCGTGAACCGGGAGGCCAGGCTAGTGCGTGCGGATTCGATAGTCATGCCGGACAACCCGAAGCTGATAAAGGGGAAGGATGTGCTCGTCATAGAGGACGGGCCTACGATAACCCACGGGAACATGAAATTCGGTGCAGGGCTTGTCGCGGCGAAATCCTTCGGTGCGAAAAAGATAGTCAGGGCAAAGGATTACGCTGTTGGGGAGATAAGGAAGGTGTACGGCAAATACACCGCACTTGATCTTGAGCTGCCCGCAATGGGATACAGCCCAAAGCAGATAAGGGACCTCGAGGCAACTGTCAAAGCCGCTGACTGCGATGTAGTAATATCCGCTACGCCGACCAACCTCAGGGATGTCATAAACATAAACAAGCCGATAGTGCAGGTCAACTACGAGCTGAAGCCCCATGGCACAATATTGGACAATGCCATAAAGGGATTTGCTAAGAAGGCGAAGCCATGAAATTCGACTACAGGATAATCGCGATAATCCTTGGGGTGATGGACGGAGGTTACCTTACCATAGTGCATTTCCTCCCAAGCGCGCTTGCCTGCCCGACGATAGGTACCGTAGTCGACTGCGAGGCGGTTCTCAGCAGCGCCTTCTCGAACGTATTCGGGGTACCGCTTGCGGTCCTTGGACTTGCATGGTTCATAGGCATGCTGGCATTTTATGTTTCAAAACACAGGGGCATTGCCCTCAACCTTTGGATGATAATAGGATTGGGTGGGGTGCTGTACTCCATATCTGCGCAGGCGATAATAGGGAAGATATGCATATACTGCGCGACCCTTGATATAATCATACTGTCCACGGTGCTCCTGTTCCTGTACCATGGCAGGAAGGCGCATTGAATGGAGATACGCGACCCGATACACGGAAACATCGAGATAAACGAGACAGTTGACAGGATCATAGACACGCCGGAGATGCAGAGGCTCAGGTACCTGAAGCAGCTGGACATGTCGTATCTCGTGTTCCCGGGGGCTAACCACACGAGGTTCGAGCATTCGCTCGGAACGATGCAGGTGACCAGGGAGCTCTCATCCAACCTGTACGGCAGGGAGAACGAATACATGTATGCGGGGCTATTGCACGACATAGGCCATGGACCGCTATCGCACCTCTCGGAAGGCATAATAGGCAGGCTGATGAAGAAGGACCATGAGCAGCTGGGCGAGGAGCGGATACGCAGCTCTGAGATAAAGGACATAATCTCAGACGCTGGGCTGAGCTTCAGCAGGGTGATGTCATATTTCAAGGCGCGTTCCGGAGCGGATATCGTAAGCGGGACCCTTGGCTCCGACAGGATAGACTACCTGATGCGAGATTCCCACTATACAGGTGTCGCATACGGGGTCATAGACTACGAGAGGATAAAGGGCAGCATCACGATGCACAAGGGAAAGGTTGCCCTGATGGAGAGGGGGATTGCAGGCGCGGAATCGATGCTTATCGCAAGGTACTTCATGCACTCAAACGTATACACCCACCACGCAAAGCTGATCGCCTCGAAGATGCTGCAGTATTCGGCATCCGCGGCAATAGAGAATGGGGATTTCGGAGTTGAGGAATTCGCGCAAATGGATGACGGGCAGTTCCTATCAAGGGTGATTGCGTCGAAGCGCCCCAGCGCGTGCAGGATAGCATCCAGGGTGATGGAAAGGAACCTGTTCAAGAGGGCATTCTACGGCTCAGCAGATATAAGCGGCGTGGAGGAGATAGAGAATGCGGTAATGAAATTGGGGCTGAAACGTGATGAGTTCATAGCGCATGTCGTTAGGCTGGGCGGCGTTTCGGACGACATAATGGTGGTTGGGAAGGATGGTGATGAGCTCGGGAGACTGTCGAAGTTATCCCCGTTCATAGGCACGCTTTCCGGAGTGCTGAAGGGCTCCAACAGGCTGGTCGTTGCCTGCGATGGAAAGAACATAGGCAAAGTAAGGGCCGCTGTGCTGAAGGCGCTGTAAACCGATAGCTTAAAAACTTTGAATACTGATAACTATTGATGGGTCCATAGCTCAGCCTGGTCAGAGCGGCTGGCTCTTAACCAGTAGGTCGGGGGTCCGAATTGAATTTTTGAGTCCACTCAGAAGTTTATGGAAATCCCCCTGGACCCGTTCCATTTATTTCTTAAGCGATGCCTATTTCCTAAGCCTGACCATAGCTATGTGGGCTACGTCATTGCGCCTTGCCTCGCGGAGTGTTATCCTGTCTGTGGCTATGTCCCGGCGCACTATGCACGGGATGGTCTCGCTGTCGTCGGAGTCCAGCATCGAGAACAGCCTGTCATGCCATTTTACGTTAAGCGCATCGGCAAGGCTTACAGAGGCATTGGCCTCGAGTATTGCATTCTGCACAGGGGTTATCCTCATGCCCAACTCCCTTTTTATTATGAACGTCTTCCCGGGTTCGGGGGTTATGTCATTCCTGAATATCGTGAATACAGGCTCCCCGTTCCTCAGAAACCACGGATCCCTTATCACGTCGCGCACGCGGGCCTTAGGTTCGAAGTCCATGAAGTACCCTAGGCTGAATTTCCCGGAGGTCATTGATGATTTGGTGCTGGGAGAGCTGAATCCCTGGAAACCCAGATCCGCAAAGAGGCTCTGCGGAACGTAGCTTACGCACGTCTTATTGCTTTGGTATGTTTTCGTGGCCATCCCATCACGCATTCCATACTCTTGGAAACTATTTATTAGTTAGGGGTTCACGGCTGCATCCAGTCTATCTCGTAGTATTCGTATGCGCTTCCCTGAAGCTCTATTCTGCGGACCCTGTAATAAGTGACCGCGGTTTCCCTGTCGGCTATCGCGATTATCAGTTCCTGGCGCTTCTCCTTAGCCTCGTTTATTATCGCCGACAATTCCGCGCCGCCCAGGTATTCCTCCTCGCTGAGGGAGAGCATCCCGAATCGCGGCCTGCCCTTCTCAGGGGTCTCTATGTCGTTGTGCTTCCTGTGGTAGAGGTCGAAGTCTATGCTTATCGACTTGCGCCTCGTCTTCCCGGGTATCGCGAGTATGAATGTCTTCCTCACGGAATGCGCGAGTCTTATGACCCTTGCCCATTCGGATATGAGCAGCTTCGTGTCCCTGGGGAACACGTGTATTACGTGCAATGAGTGTACCCATCCGGGATTGTCCTTCACTGGCCTCGCCCCGGGGAAATAGACCCTGAAATGCGTGCCGAACTTGAATCCGGTCTTTATCACGTAGCCCTTGCTCCTCCAGTCCTTGTACACCTCGTACAGCTTGCCGAAGTCCGCCCTTCGCTTCGTGGCAAGGGCGGTTATCTGCCGCCTTGTCATGTTTGTGACCTCGAGGGTCCCGTTCTCAATGAGGAACGTCGTCTCATATATGTCATACTTGCTGACCTTCCCGTGGCCATTCATCTTGTAGGTGCCGAACTGGCCAAACCAGTTCTGGGAGTATAATTCCTCGCCCTTTTCCACGTCGTCAGATACTGTTACAAGGTCCTCCGGGAAGAATACCCCTTTTATCGTGCCTTTCCTGAGCCTGAGAGCTTCGGCCTTGTATTTCTTCACCTGCGCGGCGTTTGCATGGGCGCGGCCCTGGCCGTTCTCCGGGCTGCGTATCACCAAACCGCGGTCCCTCCAGTCCTTGTACGTGAAGTACCTGGCCATGAACTTCCTGTTTGTGTTGAATGCAGACGCTATGTCGTTGAATTCCACGCTTTCAGAGGTCTTTGAGTCGACGCATACAGCATTCCTTACGTCCATTAAATACAATGCCTCCTCGGGAAGCAGGACCAGCCTGCCGGATTCCTGGGTCCCGAAATGCCCGGACCTAAGCATGTCCTTGGTTGATTGGTCAAGCACATATGCCTCCCTGCGTTGCCTGTCGAAATTGAGCATCAATGTCATACTACCACTTCTTCCCTGTTATCGCTTCCACAGCCTCGACCTCTATTCCAGTAAGCTCCGCAGGCACTACCAGCATGTTCATTCCTCCGTAATCCCTCTGCTTCGCCTCGGATGCGCTGACCACCTCGACGAGCGAATCCTTCTGCGCGATCTCGTGGAGTATTATCAGCTTGGTACTTGGATTTATCGCGCCTTTCCTGTAATGTGCCTCCGCCGCCTCGAGGGCGGATATCGCATCCTTTATCGGGATCGTTGCTTCGCCCTCGGAATCATAGTCGAGGAGCAGCATCGAGTGCTCCCTGCGCTCCAGGTTTGCCGCTATCTTCTCGTAGAAGGAAACCGGCTTGTACTTGCCAGACCACCTTGGTATCGTGCATATGCTGCCGAACCTGTAGAAGTCAAGGCCGCTCTCCCCCATTGCCGCGTTTATGGCTGATGACGCATGAAGGGCCCTGAAATGCACCCCCAACCGCCTGGCCTCTATGCACAGTATCTTGTGGGTCGTGGCCATCAGAGGATCGCCGCCTACAAGTATGGCTATGTCCCTTGAGGATGCCCTGCCCACGAGTTCGGAGGAATTCTCCTCCATGTCCTGCCTTGTCAATTCCGTTATGCGCCTTCCCGTCCTCTCCGATATGTATGAAACGTAATCCTGGCGTATCCTGCTCGTGAACCTGTCCATGTAGAGCTCGCAGTCCATGAGTATGTCCATTGAGCCGATAGGCATGTCCTTTTCCGAGAGCCCAAGTCCGACTAGAAACAGCATCGTATCGTCTTTCAGTCCCTTATGCCGTTAGGGGTTATCTTCATCACGCACTCCCCCTCGGGCATGTTCGGCGAGTCTACCAACCGCACTATCCTCTTGTCCTCCTTGCTCTTCTTAAGGTAAAGCCTTGTTGTTGCAGCATGGGCGAGCACGTTGCCACCTATAGGAGTGGTTGGATCGCCGAATAGTATCCCAGGGTTGTCCATCACCTGGTTGGTTATGTATACCGCGAGGTTGTGCTTGTCAGCGAGCAGCTGCAGCTTGTGTATGTGCTGGTTGAGCTTCTGCTGCCTTTCCCCAAGTGCGCCTCTCCCTATGAACTCCGCCCTGAAAAGAGCGGTAAGCGAATCGACGACTATCAGCTTTATGTTCTTCTCCTGTATCAGTTTGTCGGCGCGCTCTATCGTGAGTATCTGCTGCTCAGTTGTGTTGGCCCTTACGACGAGTATGTTGTCAAGCACGGCTGTGGGATCCATATCGGCGGCTTTCGCTATCGCCTCTATCCTCTCCGGCCTGAATGTTCCCTCGCAATCGAGGAACAGCACGCTCCCCTCGAGGCCGCCCTTGTCCCTGGGCTTCTGCACGTTTACCGTTACCTGGAAGCCCAGCTGGCTCTTGCCGCTGGCGAACCTCCCGTATGCCTCGGTTATGGAGCATGTCTCCAGTCCGCCGCCTATGAGCTCATCAAGGCTGTCAGCGCCTGTGGATATCTTCCCGACCTCCCGCCTCTTGCTGTAGACCGTAGCGCCGGTCTCGTATGCTATGGTTGTCGATTCCTTTGCGGTTTGTATTGCCTTCTTCGCGGCCTCTACGCTGACTCCAGTCATCTCATTAAGTTCATGGGGGGCCAGCGTGGCAAGCTTGTCAAGGGAGTCTATCCCAGATGCCCTTAGCTTCTCGGCGGTTGTCGGGCCTATTCCGGGCAGGTCCTCAAGCTCCTTAATGGACTTCTCCTTGGCCATAAAATCAGACTTTAATTTATGGATAAAAAGGTATATAAGCGTTAGAATGTATATAAAGTTGCCAACGGCTAAAATGCGCTTTGGCTGACATGTTGCAGATTGTAAAAAGAAGAAGGCCAGCATGGAAAACCACGCTGGCAAGACGACCAGTT
>JAJZOJ010000035.1 GCA_021829015.1 Microcaldota archaeon
GTTGCACATTGCCGTCGCTAATACTTCACAACTACATTTAAAAATTAGCCGCAGATTTTGCAAAGTGGGGTCAATTCAGACCAACAGCTAAAGCAATTGGCATATCTTGACCCCACACCCCTTTAGTCAGAAAATCTTCCGCTGGCCGCCTTTAGGCTCCAGCAGGTATGCCCTTACCCCTATCTTCCTTACCCTGGATGTCGCAAGGCCCCTTGCTAGCTCCATAGCTATCCCGTAAAGATTGTCATAGGAATCGGAATACCCGCTGAACTTGCGGTTCCTTACCCGTTCGGTGAAGTCGGAGTACCTTGCCTTGACCGATACGCCCTTGAACCACATCCTCTTCCTGGACAGCTCATCGTATACCTCCTTGGACAGCTGCCTCAGCATGGGCTCCAGCTCGGAGATGTCGGAGGTTTCCCTCTCAAGGGTCCTTTCCCTGCCTATGGAGAGCACGCTGGAGCTCTCCTGCACCTTGGCATAGTCCTTGCCGTTTGCTATCATGTACAATTCCTTCCCGAAGGAGCCTATCGACTCTATGAGAACGTTCGGGTCGGCCCTTGACATCTGCGATATGGTCTCTATGCCCATCGAGTGCAGCTTATCCGCGAGCTTTGGGCCTACCCCCGGTATGGTGCCGACCTTCCTGTCCTTCAGGAAATCCATCAGTTCCTGCTCCCTGACCATGCCCAGGCCGTCTGGCTTAGAGCTGTCGCAGACCATCTTCGCATAGGTCTTTCCGGTGCTTATCCCTATGGTGCAGGGAAGGCGCAGTTTTTCCTTTATCTCCTTCTTGAGGCCCTTGGCGAGGTCCATCGCCTTGTCGTAGTCCATGTCCCCAAGGAGCATAGCCGCCTCGTCTATGCTGAACGGCTCTATGGGAAAGCCGTGGCTTCTCAAAAGGGACATCACCTTGCCAGATGTTTCCTCGTAGTAGGCATCGTCCGATTCCAGGTACACAAGGTCAGGCTTCAGCTTGAGCGCCTGCGCGGTTGGCATCGCGCTGTGTATCCCGAAGCCCCTTGCGACGTAGTTGCAGGTTTGCACCACCCCGCGCTCCTTTCTCGCTATGGTTCCTGTGCCAACGACTAGGGCCTTTGACTTTAGGCGGGGGTGCCTGGCCTCCTCGCATGCGGCGAAGAAGTAATCCATGTCAATGAAGAGCACAAGAGGCATTATACCACCCACCATGTAAGACATGATTATTTTGTCTGGGAACATTAAAAAGCCGTGCACTGACGTGCAGCACACCATCTGACAATCAGCTTAGATGAGCTTGTAGGCGGAGCCCAGCATCCTTGCCGTGGTATCCCAGTTTATGCACGGGTCCGTTATGGACACACCATAGAGCAGCTTTGAGAGGTCCTTCGGTACCTTCTGGCTCCCCTCGTTTATGTTGCTCTCCACCATTACCCCGATTATCGAGGGATTGGATTCGCTGGCATACTGCTCTATGACGTTGTTCCAGACATGCTCCTGCCTCTCGTGCATCTTCCCCGAGTTCGCATGGCTGCAATCGACCATTAGCACCTCGGGCATATTCTCTTCCCTCAGTTTTGCGGCTGCCATGCGTATGCTGTCGAAATCGTAGTTTGGCTTTCCCCTTCCGCCGCGAAGGACCACGTGTATGTTCTGGTTGCCATGGGTGCGGACTATGCTGGCTACCCCGTCCTCGTTTATCCCCATGAAGCTGTGGCCGAACTTTGTCGCCTTCATCGCATCTATCGCAATCTGCAGGTTGCCATCCGTTGAGTTCTTCAATCCCACTGGCATAGAAAGGCCGCTCGCCATCTCCCTGTGCGTCTGCGATTCTATGGTGCGTGCGCCTATAGCTGCCCAGCTTATGAGATCCGCGGTATACTGCGGGATTATCGGCTCAAGGAATTCGGTGGCTGCAGGAAGCCCGATCCCGTTTATCTTAATGAGTATTCCCCGTGCCTTCTTGATTCCCGATTCTATGTCATCGGTGCCGTCGAGTTTCGGGTCGTTTATCAGGCCCTTCCACCCTATCGTGGTGCGCGGCTTCTCGAAGTACACGCGCATCACTATCTCCATCTTGTCCAGGTACCTTAGCCTGAGGGAATTGAGCCTCTCCGCGTATTCCAGTGCCGCAGACTCGTCGTGTATCGAGCACGGCCCAACTACGGCCAAAAGCCTCCTGGATTCCTTCCTTAATATTTTGGTTATCCGCTCCCTGCATTCAGTAACGGTAGCTTCCGACTTGGCATCTATAGGAAGCTCGTACTTCACCTGCCTTGGCGTAGGAAGGGGCTTGAACTCTTTTACCCTTATGTCCTCGTGCCTGTGGGATTTTCCCATTCCGATGTCGACCATGATAATCAGATTCCAAGGCTTGCTTCGCAACTGCTGCCTTGCATTCTAGTATCAGTTTCCGAGATATAAATAGCTTGGCGTGAGAATTCTGTGAGGGAACGTGCACGATGTTTAAATAGGTAGCCTTACCACAGCTAACCGAAGTACATGATGTCAGGGCATTATAATTACATTCCGGTTTGGGAAGTGTAGGGATGAGGAAAGCCAATAGGAAAAGACCAATTGGGAAAAAGGCCAGGCCTGCGGAGAAGACGGCCAAGCATGCCGAAAGGAAAATGATAGACCGTAGGGCCCTGGCGATATTGGCCCTGGCCCTGATTATTGCAGGAGCATACGCGGCGAAGTTCTACGTGGGAGTGTCCGCTGCAGGGGATGATGTCGCATACTCCAATTACGCGCATTTCGTGCTCAGCAGGGGATTCAGGCAGAGCAGCGGTGACAGCCTCAGCATACGCATAATGCAGTACTACCCGATAGCGTTCTTCTACCTCATATCCAACAACAGCTACTACGCCGGCGCCGCATGGGACATAGTCGCCTACATATCAACTGTCGTTATCGTATTCTTCATAGGCAAGGAGCTATACAACGAGTTCGCCGGGGCGATAGCCTCAGTTATACTCGCCCTTTTCCCTACGGTAATGATATTCTCCACAACGATGAGCGACAACCCTCCGGTGATGTTCTTCGCCGCGCTCGCGATGCTTTTCCTGCTTTATGGGACAAGGAGGCGCAAGGGTTCGTGGTATGCGATGTCAGGGGCATCCATAATTGCCGCGATCGCGGTCATGCCCCTGGGCCTGATGGCGCTCGCCATATCCATTTTCTACATAATTGTCGAATTCCTGAGGAAGAAACTCGACAGGAACGTATTGATGTTCTTTGTGGGGCTCCTGATAGGGCTGGCGATACTGTCGTCGTTCAACTACATCAATGCGGGAAAGCCATTCATAACCTTCACCGCGACCTTCAGCTACTTCCAGAACATAGGGGGTCCCAACCACATATCGCCAGCCAACAACTACCTCCTGTTCTACTTCGACACTATGTTCCCCTATCACATTGTGAATGCGCTGTACCACAATCTATCCAGCGGCGGCCATCCTGCATCGCTATGGACGACTATTTTCGCCCCGAACTACAACGTCGTGGGGTTCTACTTCTACGTTGCGGTCTTCGCGATGCTCTACCTTCTTTACAAGCGCGATAAGAGGGCATACTTTGCGTTCTTCTGGTTTGCGGTGGGATTCCTGCTCATGGAGTTCGACCCTGTGCATTTCACCCTCTCCCCGTTCACGTACATACTTCAGCACAGGCTCGACAGGTACCTGACGTTCATAGAGCCGCCCGTAGCGATCTTGATGTCTATGGCAATGGTGAGGTTCGTTGAGTCGGCAAGGAAGGCCAACGCAAGGAACGTGCGCATGCTAATTGTTGGCGCGATCATGCTGTTCCTTTTCATTACGGAGGTTCCAGTGGTGTCGCTGAGCCACAATACCCTCTCCCTTGAGGGAAGATATGAGCTAAATACCGCAAAGTATCTTGAGACACTCCCGAATACGACGGAAATATACGTGATAAACAACGTAGGGGGCTTCCTACCCACATACATGAAGTTCGACAACTTCAGCAGGTTTTCATCCCCCGGAACGGTGAACTGCAGCCAGCTGGACCCGAACTCGTATGTTGTAGTGCAGACGATCAGCCAGTACAATGCTGACACTTGTCCATCATGGCAGCTGGTGTACTACACAGTGGAGAACACCACATTCAAGCAGGATGTGACAGGCCCAGCGACCCCGTTCGAGCTGAACGTATACCATAACGGTTAGGGCGCCTCTTTATTCGACTACGCCTACCCCTACAAAGTCGTCGTTCCTGTATATCGCGAAACGGCCTAGCTCGCTGTAATCCTCGTAGCGCTCTACGGGGTACTGCACCTTCAGGGACAGGTTCGCATAAACCACGTTGTTGGCAGCTATCTTTTTCGAAGGCTCTGAGTACTTCCCGGATATCGGGGACAGTACCCTGCTCACCTTTATCCCCTTGAGGGGCATGAGGTTGTTGTTCATCTTCAGGGACAGTCCGCCACCTGGGGATGCGTCTATCCCGTTTATCACGAATATCTTTGCGTCGAATGCACCCTTGCGGTACGGCTTCTCTGATTTGCCGTAAACTACGCTGCCTCGTTCTATCTCAACGTCCTTCTTGAAGGTGACCGCTACGTTGGCGCCCTCCTTTGCGGTCCTGACCTTCTTCCCTTTCACGAACAGGTTGTGCACAGTTGCCGAAGCTCCGTTAGGCTCTATTCTCACTGTGTCGTTGACGGCCATGGAGCCGTTGTAGAGTATTCCGAATATCGTGCGCTCCCCTTCAATGTCCATGCTGTCCTGCACCAGCATCCTCGTGCCGCTGATGCCGGATTTCTTGGAGTGCCTGCCAGCGAAATCCCTCACTATGTCGAGCAGCGGCTCCCCCTTGTACCATGGCATGTTCTTTGATATGGAGATCAAGTTCTCGTTGTTGTATGCGGATATGGGTACGAATATCTTGGGCTTGTCGAAGCCTATCGAATCAAGGTATTCGGATATCTCCCTCTTTGTCCTTTCGAATATGCTTTTGTCGTAGTCCGCGAAGTCCATCTTGTTTATCGCGACTATCAGGGCCTTTATGCCGAACATCGATGCCAGGAATATGTGCCTCTTCGTCTGCGGCTGGAATCCCTCCTCTTTCTTCACGGAGACCATGAGCACCGCAAGGTCGCTGTTCGATGCGCCGCTCATCATGTTCTTTATGAGTTCCAGGTGGCCAGGAACGTCGATCAGCTCCAGTATCGCCTTCTTGTAGACAAGCTCAGCCCTTGTGGTGTCTATCGTCATCTCCTGCACCCTCTCCTCTGCGAAGCTGTCCAGTATGTGGGCTGGCTCGAACCTCGCGGACTTGACGGATTTCTTGACCTCGTTTATCCTTGCCTCCGTGGCAGTGCCTGTACCGATAAGCAGGTTGCCGATCAGGGTCGACTTCCCGTGGTCCTTCTCCCCGAGCATCGTTATTATGTATTTGTCCATTCAATTCATCTTGTATGATTTTATCTTAGATAAACATGAATCAACATCGTTTATTATCTCATGCTCCCAGAGCCTAACGACGATGTAACCTTGGTCTTCAAGCCGCCTGTTTATTTCACCATCTATTTTCCTCCTAACCAAATAGTCGTTACGTTTTGTCCCTTTTTCACAGACGCTACATGCATGCCAATAACATCCATCAATAAAAACGCATAGATTGGGTTCTACGAAGATATCCGGCTGCCCATAAATCGGCACATGCTTTTTAAAGTCGATTCCGTGCGCCTTTAGTTTATATTGTATTATTCTCTCCAATTGTGTATCTTTCAGGGGCATTACCCTATATTTACGTTTTTCTTTCATTATCTCCTTGGTCTCCGCCGAATGTTGCCTTCCGTAAAAAGGATTATTCTTTCCGCTATATTTTACACTTAAATTTTCCCGGATCTCAGGATGATTGTTGTAAAAATTCACGCTTGCGTTTTTTAGTCTGTTCCTCATCTCTCCCGAAACAGGTTTATTATACATGGGATTATTGATACCGGTAGGCCTTTTTTCTGGATGCAACCCGTAATAATCTATCCTAGGTA
>JAJZOJ010000020.1 GCA_021829015.1 Microcaldota archaeon
TACAGGTTGACGCTGAATTGGATAAAAAGGCCAGAGAGGCAGCGCGGGAGGACTTTATATCCGTCTATAATCTTTTCAACAGGAAGGAAAGGGCAGGGCATTGGGGCGATGGCAATAGGGCAGCAGTCGATGAGGCGCTGGGACGCCTCAAGGACGGCAACGCCGAAAGGTTATTGCCAGAGGTTATCAGCCCGAACCCTGGGGTTGCAATAAACGTCAAGAAATTCATAGAGCACGTCGAGATGGACATAAGCCGCAGTAAAGCAAGTAAGGTTCGCCGCTGATGGCACTCCTCTTCTGCGAGTCCCGAGGGCAGCAATGCGTGGGATAAGTTATTAATATTTGGATAGGGACATAGATTAACATGCAGAACGCTACGTCTAAAGCTGAAGGCAGGGATTACGAATCAGAGGTCTTGAAGACCTTGAAGGTGCTTGGACATTATAAGTTCGCGCTGGTGGTGGAGCATGAGAAAAGCAATCCCACCAGGTACGCACGCGATACGGGTTTGGGATGCAGGGCTCCTCCGGATTATTACATAACAAGAACGTACATAGGAGCCTTGGACGCAACCAAGAACAAACGCTATAACGGCGGGATTACGATCTTCAAGAAAGGGAGGTACTTTGACCTTAATGGCCGCGTTGCAGAAAACGAGGAGCACGACTTCGAGGAATGGGATATCGCCAATGTCAATGTAGTAAAGGTTGGAGGCGTAGGCGAGCTGGATAAGCATGAGATTGGGAGCTCCATCAGGGGCAGCGGCAAACCGCTGCACTCGACCAACATATACCTGGGCAGCGAGGAGGTCCTTGCAGCATATGTGGCCTCGAAGGGCGATTTATTTAGGGCGCATGAGATACTTACCAAGCTAGAGCTTCCCATCGGAGAGGAGTTGGGCGCGAAAGTCAGGGATGCGGCCAAAAATGACGTTATAACGGTCTACAACCTCTTTAACAATAAGGAAAGGAAAGGGCATTGGGGCGATGAGGATAGACTGGCAGTCAGGGAAAAGCTTGAGCGCCTAGTAAGCTGTGATGCGCCAAGGCTGCTGGGCGGCACAGTCAACCTGCATCCCGGAGTGACGATACACCTAAAAGATTTCATTTCAGGGGTTGAGACTGACTCGCGCAACGGCAGGACCAGCAGGCTGCGCTCCTGACTGGCTATTTATTCGCCGGGATAGGGATTTGAACCCTAAATTCCCGAAGGAAACCGGTTGCCTTGTTTGCATCACTGATCAGCTCTCGGGATACAAATCTCGAGACCGGCGCGTTACCGGATTCCGCCATCCCGGCATGTATTTGTCAGATTGGCCGTTAACTGCTTTAAATATGCTGCCTCATATACTTATAATGTGCCGTTGCACGGGGATTGATTTGATTGATATACATGAAATCGCACAGGACTGATAATGGCACGATAGTTGCTATGTGCGACTCATCCCTAATAGAGAAGGTGCTCAAGGACGAGGAGACGGAGCTCAACATACGCGACTATTCAGGTTTCTACAAGGGCGAGCTGGTAAATTCTACTAAGGCGTTGTCGCTGCTCGAGACCAAGGACCTCCTTTCCGCGAACATAGTGGGGGAGGAATCGGTCAAGGTCGCGATAGACAAGGGAGTAATAGACTCCGACAATGTGAAGATGATAGGCGAAGTCCCATACGCCCATGCATTCCGGATTAAGTACTGAATGCATTACTGCTGCTCCGTGAGGTCGATTATCGCCTTCGCGATGTCCCCTCCATCTTCCTCAAGCTTGCTCCTTATGAGTTCCCTGTCGGATATGCCTGTTTTCTCGGAAACCATGCTTATGTCCTCTTCCGTTATCTCCACCTTGACATCCTTTGCGGTTTCCGTGACGTCTCCGCTGACCTGGAAGCTGACGGCTCCCTGGGCCTCTATCCTCGTAACCTGGGGGTTCTCTATAACTATGTTGACGTCCCCCGATTCGATAATGACTCTCTGTGCGTCTATTTCCGAGGACTTTATGCCCATCTTGGCCATAAGGTTGCGCATGGTCCTCGGATCCATGTTAGGCATCATGCAATCGCTATAATATGCTGCCTTGGACTTAATATTATTAACTGGAGAAGGACAGCATGTTCTCCTTGTACCATTCGAATAGCTGCACGAATATCGGAACGAATTTGCAGCCAGTGGTCATCATGTTGTCTATCTCTCCAATTGAGTAGGGCTCCAGCGTATCGGTGGCCTCATGCTTAACAGGTTTTGTCTCTGACTTAGTGACAAAGAATGCGACGAATTCGTTGGACGTTTCTTTTGATGCCTTGAGCAGGTGTTTCTGCTTAAGATCTAGCCCTTCTATGCCTAGCTCTTCCAGAGCCTCCCTCTTCGCGGCCTCTAGATAACTTTCTCCTTTGCTGACGTGGCCAGCAGCAGATGAATTGTAGTATCCAGGGAATGTGTCTGTACTCTGCGCCCTCTTCTCAAGCCATATTCTTCCGTCTTGGTTCACAAGGAATATATGGACAGACCTATGCATCAGTTCCGTCTTGTGTATGCCCTTCCTTGGCGCGGTGCCAATCACATTGTTGGCTTCATCAACTATATCTATAAGTTCATCTGCCATTCAATCACCGTTTTTCTGCAACGACTATTCCTGCCTCTGACATGTTCTTTGATATTTCTTTTATATAGGCAGTATGCACGCATTTGCTCCGTGCATCAGAACCTGTATACGAGTATCAGCAGCGCAACAATCATCATTATCGCCCCTGCCGCTATGCGAACCATCCATTCCGGGGTGTGCTCTATGAAGGGCTTAAGGCCGTGTATCGCGATCAGCGGTATTGCTATCCCAATCGCCATTCCCAGTATTGCGGATATGTATGAGCCGCCTGCAGTGCCTATGGCCATGGCAACGCTGCCCTGCTCCAGCTCCTCGAGGAGTATTGCGATGTATATGCCGATCATGCCCAGGCCGGAGAACAGCTCCTCTTCCTCTATCTCCTTCCCAAGCCTCTTCATCGTTCCCTCTAGGAAGAAATAGGCGCCAAGGAGGAATATCACTATCCCTGATGCTAGCGTCGCGATTCCTGTAGGCAATGCGGTGAAGAACCTGTACAGGAGGAATAGGACCGGTATGAATGTCAATAGGGCAAGGGACGCAATTGTCCATGCCTTCCCCCATTTGTACTTCGAGGCGCCGGCTATCGTTATCATTCCTATCTCCGAGCCGCCTATCAGCCCGATGGCAGCGGCAGGTATCGCAAGATTGTATAGCAGCAACAAAGCACCAACTGAATCGGTAAAGTATGGACTCTGCGGGAATCGCACCCGCGACCTTCCGCTTGCAAAGCGGACGCTCTACTACTGAGCCAAGAGCCCTTAGCATAATGTTTCGTGTACATGATTATTAACGCTTGCGCAAGTCTGAAGCGCATGGATTTATAAAATGTCCCATACAAGGATTTATATGGCCGTGGATATCATCAAGACAATAGGGGACAGCGTAATGGCGCCTTTCAGGGACATGCAGCTGCTGTTGGTGCTTGTCCTGTGGGGCATAGTGGTGTTCGCGATAGGCTACCTCTCGCTTCCCTCGATATTTAATGCAGTGTACTCGCTGAGCGCAGCCGCATATTCATCCCCTACGGCGATAATAGGCTCCGTCTTTAGCCTGCTGTCCATAGTGGCAGTCCTGATGGTTGCTAGCATTATCATAGGCGTATTCTTCATCAACATGGTGCTTGCAAAGGCCTTCTACGGCAAGAAATACAGCCTTGAAAAGGCCGCAAGTTTCGCAATTAGCAGGTATCTATCGGTGTTCGGGACCGAGATACTCCTGTTCATATTGTTCCTTGTTGTGCCTGCGCTGGTGATAGGCGTTGTTGCCATAGCAAGCTCCGCCCTCGGAGTCCTCCTTATGTTCCTTTACATCATATTTGCCATTTACGCTGCGGTGAAGCTTTCGGTATCGATACCTGCGGCGCTCGTAGGTAAGAAGAACCCGGTTGAGGCGATAAAGTACAGCTGGACGATTACCGCAAATAAGTGGTGGACCCTTTTCGCAACTTTCCTGGCAATATTCATAATAGCCCTGATAATCACCTACATAGCAAGCATCCCGTCATCGATGATATTGAGGCATGGCATAGCAAGCCAGATAAGCAACTACGCCACGCCAACTACAGCCACAGGGAATAGCAGTGCATTGCTAGGAAGCGTATTCACGGCCATGAAAAGCAACGTCCATACTACGTCATATGCAATCGCCGACCTTATAACGCAGATTGTGGGAGTAGTAATGCAGTCCTGGCTTATGATATCCACGATACTCATATACGGACAGCTTGCACCGAAGTCCAAGACCAAGAATTCGAAGTGATTTGGGATTCTTAGCCCCTGCGCGAACTGCGCTTATGTGATTTCCCCTTTGGCTTTGCGGCTCTTTGCTTTTTCTTCTGCTTGGAGACCTTTTTACTGGAGGCTCTAGGTGCGCTTCTGCGCGTCTTCTGGGCCTTCCTCCTCGCGTTCTGGATTATGGCGCGCCTTATGCGGGCCTTCTCGGCTGACATGCCCTCTATTATCTCAAGGTCCTTCCCGGAGTTCCTGTTCAGGTTTAGCTGCTCGAGCATGTTGTCAAGGGTATTGTCGCTCACTATCTCCGATTCCTTGGATGTGTTCAGCAATGCCGCATTCTCTATCTCGCCCTTCTTGAGGACCTCGTTTATCGCATTGAGCTCGCGCAGGCGCTCTATCTCACTGGCATACCTTCCGCCTCTTTTGGGCTTCTTTGCCAACCATACCACCTTAGCTATAACTCTCCAAAATTCAGGTTATTAACCCTTGCGCTTTGACCTTTGCGGCAGGGCGGGCATCGCCTGGTAGGAACTGTCAATTTCCCTCAATGACAGGCGTCCAGGTCGCCTCAGCAGCGACTCCTGGACCCTCTCGTGCACCCTAAGCTGCCTGGCAAGCTCCTCGAAGCCGTTCCTGCGGGCAAGCCAGGAGGGCCAATGCCCATGGCCGTCGCGGTCGACCCTGGCGCCGATCGCCACTAGCGCGGCGACGGCATCAGCATCGTTCCTCTGAGCGGCTATGTGTATTGCGCACTGCTTGTACCTGTTTGGCCTGTTAGGGTCTGCCCCCTCCTCGCCGAGGATGCGCAGCGCGTCAGGGCATTTCCTTATGATCGCTATCTGGAGAAGGGTGTATCCCTCGTTGTCAGTGGAGTTGACGAGCTGCTGCTTCCTCTCACCTGCATCGGAGAGTATCTCCTTGAGCCGCGCGATGTTGCCGTTAATGATGCACTGGACTAGCTCCTCGCCCTCGTATATTCCGCGTACAATCCCACCCGTTCATATTATCGCATCGAAGGATTAAATAATTTTGCCATATTACCCCAACTGGACGGGGTTCTTTTCAGTTAAGCGGCGCGGCGGAATCTATTTATACCTTTATAATAGAATTATACCCGGTGCTAATGTGGCAGCTTGAGCTCTTATAGGCTCCTGTATTAGAAAGTTGTTCTGGAATCTTCCTCGGAAGGCTCCTTAGCTTGATGAAAATACGTACACCAGAGCCTTTGCTCTCTGCCGTTCGTGATATCGTGCATTTGCGCGATTGATTTTAGGAGAAGAAGCTTGCATAATCATAAACCATCTAGGGGATGGCTTGGCTATAGCTGCGATGAAGGCCGTGGCAAGCTGCGATAAGCCCAGGGTAGCCGCACGTCAGGCTTTGAACCTGGGATTGCCTCAATTGTGCAGAAATGCATGCAAACGCGGGGAACTGAAATGACTTAGTACCCGCAGGAAAAGAAAGAAAATTGTGATTGGCATTCAGCTT
>JAJZOJ010000028.1 GCA_021829015.1 Microcaldota archaeon
CGGGAACGGCGATGCTGCCGTCAGGGTTCAGGTTCCCCTCGACTATGGCGACCATCATCCTCGTTGTGGGTATTAACGTCGAATTGAGCGTGTGCACGTAATTCCTCTCCCCCTTATCCTCGTACTTTATGTCAAGCCTTACGCTCTGCCAGTCGGTGCAGTTCGAGCATGACGCTATCTCCCTGTACGCCTTCTGGCCGTACATGTATGCCTCGACGTCTACCTTCCTTGCGGCAACGGTGCCTATCCCGCCGGTGCAGAACTCCAGGAGGCGGTACGGAAGGCCCAGCTTCTTCGGTATCGATTCCGCATTCGCAAGCATCTCATTGAAATATTTCCCTGAATCCTCCGGCCTGCAGAATACGTACTGCTCCACCTTGTAGAAGTGGTGCACCCTGAATATCCCTTTCGTGTCCCTTCCCCTGGAGCCTGCCTCCCTCCTGAAGCACGGGCTTATCCCTACGTATCTCTTTGGCAGCTCGCCGGCCTTGAGCGTCTGCCCCGCATGCAATGCCGCCATCGGGTGCTCCGATGTGCCTATGAGGAAAAGGTCCTCATCGGTGTGCTCGTAATCCTTCTTGCCTGCCGCTTCCCCGGGGTCCGAAACCCTGTAAAGCACTTCCTCAAAGTCCCCTAAGGCGGTTGCACCCTTGTAGAACTCCTTCTTTAGCATGAGCGGGGGCGCAATCGGAGTATACCCCTTCTTCAACATCTCGTCCAGCCCGAACCTTATGAGCGACTGCTCCAGCATCGCAAGGTCTCCCTTCATGTAATAGAACCTTGCCCCTGAGACAACGGCTGCCTGCTCAAGGTCCAGCAGCCCTAACCTGCTGAGTATGTCTATGTGGTTGCCGCTGCGCCTCTTGCTGTCTATCCTCCCCTCCTTCCTGATCTCGACGTTGTCTTCCTCGCTCTTCCCGAAAGGCACTGCCTTGTCAAGGACGTTTGGCATGTTCCACAAAAGGCTGTCAACCTCCGGGCCCTTCCTGCCTATGCTGGACTCAAGCTCCGATATCTGGTCCTTGAGGAACGAGAGTGCCTTCACCTTGTCCTTTATCTCGTTGCCCTTCTTCTTGAGCTCCGCGACCTCCAGGCTTGCCGAATTCCTCTTCGCCTGCAGCTCCTGCAGCCTTGTCTTCTCCTCGCGCCACTCCTTGTCTAGCTCCAGCAGCCTGTCTATCGGGTAGTCGCTCTTCCGCCTTTCGAGGGATTCCCTTATCTCGCCTATGTGCTCCCTTACGTATTTTGTATTGATCATCAGACTCCCTAAACCTTGGAATCTAAGTAATAAAAAGATGCACTAAGCAATTATACAGAATATGCAGGGATAGCAAAGCATGGCCAAATGCGCAGGGCTTAGGACCCTGTCCCTTAGCGGGTTCGGGAGTTCAAATCTCCCTCCCTGCATACATATTATAACGTGGAGCGGCTTTTCGATGAGGCAGAACTTGGGCGTTGAAAACTGACGGTTCCCATACGCTGCCTTTTAAGGATTGCCTGAAAAGCATGCATGAGGCGAGCATGATGGGAAGGATCGTCCACAGGAACAAGCTATTCAATGTGGTGGAATCGCAGCTCAATGTCCGCGGTAGGAAGGCGAAGATGTACTGGGTCTCCAAGCCAGATACCGTTGCGGTGCTCCCAATAAACAAAGACGGCAGCATAATCCTTGAGCGGCAGTTCCGCCCCGCAGTCGGGAAACGCATATATGAATTGCCTGCCGGCCACATAGACAAGGGAGAGAGGCCGCTGCATGCGGCCCGCAGGGAGCTTGAGGAGGAGACAGGCCTGCGCGCATCAAGGCTGCAGCTGCTCACTACGATATATCCGTCTCCGGGGGTGATGGACGGCAAGGAGTACATCTACATTGCGGATGGCCTTGAAAAGGGCAGTACCAACCTGGATCCGGACGAGCTAATAGATGTCGAGAGGGTGAGCATGGGCAGGGCGCTCGGCATGGTCAAGTCGGGGAAGATAATGGACGCGAAATCGGTTGCGGCGATACTGTTTTATTGCATGGCAGAACCAAGGAAATGACGCAGTGATTTATTGGCTGGACCAAGACTGAAGCGCACGCTGGGCCTCTTCGATTCGGTGATGATAAACCTCGGAGCTATAATAGGCGCCGGGATATTCGTCGTCATAGGCATAGCTGTTGACAGGGCCGGCCCGTCAATAATAGTGTCCCTGCTCCTAGGCGCAGCCATAGCGGTCCTCACCGGGCTGAGCTTCTCTGAAATAGCCCTGCACGTGACAAAGGAGGGCGGGGTATACGAATTCGCCAAGGAGACGATAGGCAGCTTTCCTGGCTTCATGAGCGGCTGGACATGGAACATAGGCAACATAATACTCGTGTCAGCCGTGCTGATAAGCATGGGAAGCTACATAAACGCGCTGTTCGGCACGCACATAGCTGTTTACTACTTCGCAATCCCTGGCCTGGCGCTCTTCACGGCCATAAACATGCTCGGAATGAGGAACTCCGCAAAGACCATAAGATGGCTTGTGTTCGTTAACATTGCCGCGCTGCTCATATTCGTTGCTGCTGGAAGCTTTTTCTTCAAGGCAGGCAACTTCTCTGCGTTCATGCCCAACGGCATATCCGGTACCCTTGCAGGTACGGCCATCATATTCTTCGCATTCACCGGCTTCTCAAGGATAG
Source organism: Microcaldota archaeon (assembly GCA_021829015.1). The sequence continues at coordinate 2,663 of JAJZOJ010000028.1, forward strand.
CAACAGTAGCAGGAGAGGTCAAGGACCCCAAGAGGAACGTATCAAGGGCCATACTGATATCCATTGTGGCATCCACCATCCTTTATCTTGCCGTTGCCGCAGTCGCCGTTGGCATGCTCAACTACGTAAGCCTCGGCCATTCCGCCTCGCCCCTATCCTCGGCGATATCAATAATAGGCAGCCCCGCCCTTGACATAGCCATCGCCCTGGGCGGCGTCGCGGCCACTGCCGGTGTCGCCTTCACCGGAATACTCGGGGTGTCAAGGGTGTACTTCGCCATGGGCAGGGACAACAAGCTGCCGCGCACTTTCGGCAGGCTGAACAGGTTCGCCACGCCGGGCAATGCCATACTCCTCACCTCTCTCATGACTGCCATGTTCATCCTGTTCGTGAACTTCGGGCTTATAGTAAGGCTCGCGGATGCGGGGGTTCTGGTCGCATACGGGATAATAAACATCGCGGCATTCAGGATGTCCACAAAGAAAAAGGGGAGTGACTTCATAAGGAGCAGGTACTTCCCTGTAATACCAGTGCTAGGCCTTATCTCTGTTGCCACGCTTGTAGCATATCTCGGATATGAAACGATCCTAATAACCGCGCTGATACTCGTTGCTGGTGCGGCATTCTATACATTATGGAACCGCGGCCGTCACGGAAAGGTCCCGCGCATAAGCGCCGTCAGGACCTTCGGGCCCAGCAGGCACAGCACCGCTCAGTAATTCTTAAAAGGATTAGTTGTACAGAGAGTACTAGACCGATCATGTCATTGAAAGATCTGAACTACGTACAAAAATGGTTCATTATAGGCGCGCTGATAGGCGTAATCGCGGGATTCGCAGCGCTGCTGATATTCTATTCGATAAGGTTTGTCGAGACGCTATTCCTATCAAGCTTCGTGGGCTTCACGCCTCCGGTGCCGCTGGGGGAGACTGGCGGAACCCTTGCATACGTCTTCGCAGCGCAGCATTATTTCCTGCTGCCTGTGAGCATATTCGTCGGCGCATTGATATCCGGCTACCTGGTGTACAAGTTCGCCCCGGAGACCGAGGGCCACGGGACCGACGCTGTCATAAGGTCGTTCCACAACAAGGAGGGCGCGAGCAGGGCTAGGGTCCCGCTCGTCAAGCTCGTCACCGCCGCGCTCACTATCGGAAGCGGCGGCTCAGGCGGCAGGGAAGGGCCAACGGCGCAGATAACTGCCGGCCTGGGCCACATACTCGCAAAGCACCTCAACATAACGAAGAGCGACAGGCGCACGATAACCGCTGTAGCCATGGGTGCGGGAATAGGGACAATATTCAAGGCGCCCTTCGGCGGCGCGCTTCTTGCCGCTGAAATACTCTACAGGCACGACATGGAGGTCGATGCGATATTCCCCGGGATAGTCGCAAGCATAATAGGCTTCACGATATTCGGCGCCTTCACGGGCTACACCCCGATGTTCGGGGTAACAAGCGGCATACTCGGGTTCATGTTCAATCCATTCATACTGCCTTTGCTTCTGGTCCTTGGTGTGCTCACGGGGCTGTTCGCCAGGCTGTATGTCGGGGTATTCTACTACGTGCAGTACCTGTTCAGGAAGCTGCGCACCAGCAACTACATAAAGCCGGCGATAGGCGCCCTGGGCACAGCAGCGGTAGTGCTGATATTCCCGGAAGTGGCAGGCGTGGGGTACGGATGGACGCAGCTGATGATATCCGGAAGCTACAAGACGTTCATAAACACCTTCGGCATGCCGCTGGCCCTATTCTTCCTCGTCCTGGCCATAGCCAAGATCGTTGCGACCTCGACGAGCATAGCCTCCGGGGGAAGCGGAGGTGTATTCTCCCCTGGCATATTCACCGGCGCCTCTGTAGGGATATTCACCGGGCTGATATTCAACCACATGTTCCCGGCGATAGTCCCGCTGCCGCTGGTCGGGGTCTTCGCGATAATAGGGATGCTCTCCTTCTTCGGCGCCGCTGGCAAGGTGCCAATTGCCGTAACCGTCATGGTCCTGGAGATGACAGGAAGCCTCGCGATGCTTCCTGCTGCGATGTTCAGCATAGCGCTTGCGCTCATTGTCTCGGGCAATGGCTCGATATACAACTCCCAGGTTAATACGAGAAGGGACTCCCCCGCGCACATAGAGGAATATTATAGCCCTCTCATGAAAAAGGTCAAGGTATCGAGCGTGATGAACCGGAACATGCACATCTCCCCCAACGAGTCCCTTGGGTTCGCTGAGCGCTTCATGAAGAGGAACGCGCTCATGTCCGCTCCTGTCGTCGATGGAAATAGGTTCCTCGGGGCTATATACATGGAGGACGCGGTGCACGTCAAGGACTCCAATCTGCCAGTGAAGAGGTTCATGAAGCACGTCGCGCACGTGAACATCGGCACAACGGCCGAGAGCGCATGGCATGCGATGATAAAGAACGGCGCAGGATGGTGCGCGGTGCTTGACAGCGGCAGGTACGTGGGCGCCGTCGAGATGAGGAAGATATTCAGGAAGTACCGCTAGCCTCAGAGCGACCTGTTTATCAGGAATTCCGCAAGCTCCTTCAGCTTCCTCTTCGCATCGGATTCCTTCAATATGCCGTCTATCCCCCTCCACGCCTCCCTGACGATCCTTGTTTCGAGCTCCTTGACGTATTCCTCAGACTTGTACTTGAATATTATCGATATCGCCTCGTCTATGAGCTTCCTATCAGTCGTGTGCATCTTCAGTATGCCTGTAAGCCTCATTTTGTCATTCTCGTTGGCGTTGGCTAGCGCATGTACCACCATGAGGGTTATCTTCCCCTCGGTTATGTCCTCGCCGCTCCCTCCCTTGCTTGCGGCAACGCCGCTGTCCGTTATGTTAAGCAGGTCGTCCTGCAGCTGGAATGCGACCCCTATCGATGCACCGAAGGCGCCAAGCTTGTTGACGGTGTCATCGTCCGCGCCCCCGAGTATGCCCCCGAGCTTTGCGGACATGTTCGCCAGCACCCCGGTTTTCGAATATGCCATCTGCATGTATTCGCTCTCGGTAACCTTGAGCGGGTCCACAAGCGACTTGTGCCACGCTATGTCAGTAGCCTGGCCAAGCGTGACGCGGAGCATCTCCCTTTCATACACGTCAATGAGCCGCGCCTTGGTCTCCTTGGTGAGCTTCTGGCTGTCC
>JAJZOJ010000009.1 GCA_021829015.1 Microcaldota archaeon
GGCACCTACCTTGTCAACGTATCCGCGCAGAGCAGCTGCCCATCGAATTCCGCGGTCCAGTGCGTCTACATACAGTCCTCGTAGCACGGAATCTCCGCACAGAAACCGCGCTGCAGTGCATGCGCGTCTCCTTTACTGCCGCTAACTGTGTTCATACTGCATAATTTAAATCCTTTCACTGCGATTCAATCCGATCGACCAGGCAACAGTGGATGGGAACATGGCAAAGGGATTCAAACTCAAGTACGAGCAGCGCGAGGCCTTGAACGACGTCAAGAACCTCGTCATAAGCTACACCCCAATATCAGGGTTCATAGATACTGCCAAGTTCATCAACAAGTGGTTCTTCAGGAGGAAAGTAACTCACAGATTGGGCAGAAAGATGAACAGGAGGTACAGGATGTTCGTACTTAGCAAGATCGCAAGAAAGTACGGCGGCCCGTAGCCGTCTGATAGGCTCCTCTTCGCTGCTACAGACCAAAAACCTAAAGGTAAATCTTTAGCAATGCTGGTTATAGTTTCTTTAGTGGCATTGGGATTTTCTGAAATTAGCCATAATACATATCCTAATTCTACAAATGGTTGGCAATGAGAACGTATTCTTTCCAACATTTCTGGGCTTGCTAATCTGCTGCACGCTATGCTAGCGCAGGTTCCCCAGTTCCAATTCAACTGATTAGCTACATTGTTGAAACTATTCTTGTCCCCAACATGGTTCAGGCCCCATATCATTGCTATATCCATAAGTGAATCACCAGTTGGCGTGGTAAAAGAGTGTGGGAAGCTCTAAAAATACATTTATGATTTCTGAAGAAGAACAACAAGATAAAGTCACAAACCGCTACAAATATAACTTATAAACTATCTTTTATACATAGTCCGATTTTGGGTGTTAGCTATATCCCAAAAGTAGTACGGGGAGCCGGAGATTTGAACTCCGATCGCCAGCGCCCAAGGCTGGTAGTCTGCCAGGTTAGCGTAGCTCCCCATTTTACGACGGATAAATATTGGGGAAAGGTTAATAAATACTTTTCACGAAATATGTATCTGTGGGGTCCTTATGCCAGTAGATCTTCTTCCATGGACAGAGAAATACAGGCCCAAATCCCTTAACGACGTCATAGGCCAGAAGCTAATCGTCGAGCGCCTCAAGTCATTCGTCAAGAGGGGGAACTTCCCTAATATGATATTCGCGGGCACTGCAGGCATAGGGAAGACCGCCTGTGCGATAGCGATGGCACGCGACCTCTACGGCGAGGATCTGGGATCAGCGCTCAAGGAGATGAATGCGAGCGACAGCCGTGGCATAGACGTGATACGCGGAGAAGTGAAGGAGTTCGCCAAGACGATACCAATCGCAAAGGTTCCCCTTAAGATAATATTCCTTGACGAATCGGATGCGCTCACCTCAGACGCGCAGCATGCCCTTAGGAGGACCATGGAGGTCTTCGCATCTGAGACGCGATTCATACTCAGCGCCAACTACGCGAGCAAGATAATAGAGCCCATACAGAGCAGGTGCATAGTATTCAGGTTCAAGCCCCTCACGGAAGAGGACATGAAGGTGTACGTGAAGAGGATTGCCGAGGGCGAGGACCTTGAGATGGACGACAAGGCGGTAGAGGCCCTCATATACGTGGGCGACGGGGACCTGAGGAGGCTCACCAACGTGCTCCAGAGCGCAGCAATACAGAACAAGAAGATAACTGAGACTAGCATATACGACATTGCCGCACGCGCCCGCCCCAAGGAGATAATAGCGATGCTCAATTATGCCGCATCCGGCAACTTCGACAGCGCGCGGAACGAGCTGGACAACCTTATGCTTAGGAACGGGATGAGCGCGGAGGACATACTAACGCAGTGCTACAGGGAGGTCCAGAACATGGCGATAGAGGAGAGGGCGAAGCTAGCCATCATAAAGGACATAGGGGAATGCAACTTCAGGGTCGTGGAGGGCGCGAACGAGCGCATACAGATAGAGGCGCTCATAGCAGGGATAGCCCTCAGGGCGAAGGGCAAGCCTTCCTGAATGCCCGTCAGCCCTGGACAGTCTTGTTCCCGAATATGCCTTCCCTTACCTCGTCGAGGCTCTCCGCCTTCCTAAGCAGTCTTTCCAGGTCAGCCAGGGCCCTGTCTACCCTTATGTACCCTTCCCTGTGGTAGTTTTCCTCGCTTTTCGCGCTGCGCTTCCATCGTGCTTCTATGCTATCGTTTTGCTTCTGCATGCTCTTACCTTATAATTAGTCAGATCCTTCAATGTGGCGGTGATAGATTTTTGCCGGAAGGTCGTTTATCGCATCGGTGAGCCAGTGTATCCTGGAGTCCAGGGTGTACCCGTTCGACCTCGCAACCTTGACTGCCGCCTCGGCAAACGCCGCAACTACGTCCTTCCTGGTCGCTATGGTCCAGTCTGGCACGTTATGGGTCCTCAGCTCCATTATGTTGGTCCTGATATCCCTTCCCATGTGCATTCCGACTACGTAGTTGACCTTGACCTCATGCCCATCTGCTATAACGGAAAGCCTTCCGCAACCGTCCCTGAGCTCATGGGTCACGTTAGGCCCCGAGGTATGGATCAGTTCGTCCTTGTGCGGCCCCCTTGCTACAGTCCATCGAATTGCCTTGCTGGCTTCCATTGCACCACGTGTTTGGAGGATAATTTCATGTAGGTGGTATAAATCGCTTTTGTACAGCCTGTACGCTGTGAAAAGGCCTGGCCTACTCTAAGGATACCTCCAGCTGCCCTGCATATGATGTCTGTGGGGCCTGTATGTACAGGTTGGCTATGCAGCTGTTCGGGTCATTGACCTTTATCGGAAGCTTTGGGTCTGATCCAGCGAACATGAACGGGCTTGCTATGGATATCCTGCTTACCGTGTCCCCGAATGTAAGGGCCTTGTAGAGCTGCACCTTCTCCGTGAATATCTGGCCCTTAGGTATGCTGAGTATCCTCGAGGATGTCTCTATAGGGACGTCCTTTCCCTTCCACTTGAGCACCGTTTCCTTTATCTCCACGTGAATCATCTCCGGGTCGTCGGATTCCAAGGATATGCTTATTGGCCCTGAGTAATTGTGGGTCGGCCCATTTATCCTGAGCTTGAATACCACCTTCTCCTCGGGGTTTATCGTTATCGGGGCATTGGGCTCTGCTGACACCAGTGAGAAGGGCTCCGATACCTTTATCGCATTGACCTTTATGGGCTCAGCCTTCTGCGACTTGAAGTCCGCGGCCTCGGTCAGCATGTCGGAATGGGTCTTGTTCCTGAACGGTATCTCTATGTAGAACGGGTTCTCCGTCGCGGTGAAGCCCTCCAACCCGTGCGTGTTACCGTGCAGCTTGACGTTTACCGCGGTTATGGTTATCTTAGGCTTGCCGCTGCCTCCCTTTAGGATGTCTAAAAAGCCCATGGTATCAATTTATAAAAGTGCAGTCAAAGTATAAAATGGTGTTGCAATGCTGAGAAAGGGAAGCAAGGCCCCGGATTTCAGGCTGAAGGGAAGCGATGGCAGGATGCACAGGCTTGCCGAATTCAAGGGAAAGCGGATAGTTCTTTACTTCTACCCCAGGGACAATACCCCTGGCTGCACGATAGAGGCCAAGGGCTTCAACAAGTCCCTGCCCAGGTTCAGGAAGTCTGGCGTCGAGGTCATAGGGGTAAGCAATGACGGAATAAGCTCTCACAGGTCATTCCGCAGCAAGTGCTCATTGAAGTTTTTGCTGCTTTCCGACCCGAAGAGCTCCATAATAAAGAAGTACGGCGCCTACGGGAGCCGCGGCATATTCGGGATTGGAACGCTGAGGAAAACCTTCGTAATAGACAAAAACCTGAAGATAGCGAAGATATACGAGAAGGTGAGGCCCCTGGGCCATGACAGGGAGGTTCTCTCCTTCCTGGCTCAGAGGTAGCCGAGCTCCCTGAGGCGGTTCCTTATTATCTCCGCCTCGTAGTCTGCCTTCTTGTTGCCCTTCTCGCTCAGGACCTCCCTAAGTATGAATGCCACGTATCCTGAGACCGAGGGGAACCCAGTTCCCTCTATGTGCCTCTCCACCTTCTTGAACAGCTGCCTCGGTATTGAGATGCTCGTGAACTCTATCCTTTTTTCCCTTACGACCTTCATTGTACCGCTAATTACTGCTGCAGAAAGCTATTTATAGCTAATTATGCATAAATGTTATTGATTATACATAATGATAATCGTGCGTGAGTGAAATGGCGGGAAACAAGTTCATAGAGGAGTTCAACAGGAACCCCACCGAGGAGAACTGGAAAAAGTTCGAGGGCGTCATGAAAAAGGACAAGGCCAGGTACTACTACGTCGCATTCCCTGCGGGGGTTAAGGGCAAGGGCAGCCTGAAGGATGCCTATGCGGTCATATACAACGGGCAGAGGAAGCAGCTGTACAAGATACCCGTGATGAAGAAGACGAAGAAGGGGATAGAGGGCGCAACGATACACCTCATGGGATTGGAGGTAAATAGGAGGGCGATTTGAATGATGGAGCAGGACCTTAACAAGATAGAGGAGAAGAGCATATTCATACTCAGGGAGGCGAACTCGAAGTTCAAGAACATGGCGGCGCTATGGAGCATGGGGAAGGACTCGACCGCGATGCTCGCGCTAGCAAGGAAGGCGTTCCTGGGCAGGATACCATTCCCGGTAATACACATAGACAACTCGATAGACTTCCCTGAATCCTACAAGTTCAGGGACGACCTCGCGAAGAAGTGGAAGATGAAGCTGATAGTCGCCAAGAGCGAGATAAAGGAGGAGATGTCCGGGTTCGCATGCTGCGGGGCGAACAAGACAACGGCGCTCAAGAAGATAATGGACGAATACGGGTTCGATTCGCTGATAGTGTCGATAAGGAGGGACGAGCACGGCATAAGGGCAAAGGAGAGGTATTTCTCCCCAAGGGACAAGAAGTTCAAGTGGGACTACAAGAACCAGCCTGCGGAGCTGTGGAACAACTACACCTCCAAGCTCGACAAGGAAGGCGAGCACATAAGGATACATCCTCTTCTCGATTGGAACGAGATAGACATCTGGCAGTTCATAAAGAAGGAGAAGGTGCCGATGAACCCATTGTATTTCGCCAAGGATGGCTACAGGTACAGGAGCCTCGGATGCACCCACTGCACCGTGCCGCTCAAGTCCAATGCGGATACCCTTGACAAGATCATGGAGGAGCTCAGGGGCACAAAAGTGGAGGAGAGAAGCGGGAGGCAGCAGGACAAGGAGAAGGAATATATTATGCAAAAATTGAGGGCATTAGGGTACCTTTAATACAAGTGCTTCTATGGGTACAAAGGGTCTAAAACAGTCTAAAGAATGGGTCCGTAAGAGAGTTGAAGGTAGACGATGGTATCACCCAACAGAAGAAACGATCAGGAGAATGAGTCTAGCCAAGTCCGGTAGCAAGAACCCATTTTACGGTCATAAGTGGACTGAAAGGCAGAAAGCATTGATACCGTTATCCCATATTGGGAAGCACACTCCGGAGACATCTAGGGAGAAAATAAGTTTATCTAGGAGACGGTATTACGGGTTGCATCCAGAAAAAAGGCCTACCGGTATCAATAATCCCATGTATAATAAACCTGTTTCGGGAGAGATGAGGAACAGACTAAAAAACGCAAGCGTGAATTTTTACAACAATCATCCT
>JAJZOJ010000031.1 GCA_021829015.1 Microcaldota archaeon
ATGCCACCAGTCCGATGGTTGAAGCGGCGAGCACATATGCCGAGGCTTCCTTGTAGCCGTTTATCTTTATCTGCTGCGCCATCGCCGAGGACCTTGCCTCATTGAGGAGCGCATACGCGCTGCCCTGGTCAGGGGCGTTGCTGGCCAGGCTCATGTAATGGTATGCAGCGGTTAGGTTGGGGTAGAATATCAGATACGAGGAATCATTCACCGAATTGACATAGGAGTAGGTCAGGTTCAGCTCCTGGCTGAAATTGCGGTACGCGGGAAACGAACCGCCCTGCGCCGCGGCGGCGGCATGCACGCTTGCCATGGCAAAGGCCATGAGCAGTACAGCCGCAATGCCGCCGCGCATGCGATTACACCGCTACAGGTTGACGTCTATGTTGAGCTGCTCCTTCAGCTCCCTGTACCTGTTCCTTATCGTAACTTCCGTTACCCCGGCGACGTCGGCGACCTCCTTCTGGGTGCGCCTCTCGCCAGCAAGGGCCCCTGCAATGTATACAGCCGCGGCGCTTACCCCTGTCGGGCTCCTCCCCGAAACCAGCCCCTTCTTCATCGCGTTCCTGAGGAGCTGTACTGCCTTCTCCTGCGCCTCACCGCTGAGCTTCAGGGCGTTTACGTACCTTGGCACGTAGCTTATCGGGTCGGTAAGGGGTATCTTCAGGTTTAGCTCGTGGGATATCACCCTGTAGGCCCTGCCTATCTCCTTCTTCGGAAGCCCTGATATGTTTGATATCTCGTCAAGTGTCCTTGGCATGCCAGCCTGGCGGCATGATGCATATATCACGGCCTGCACCACCGTTTCTATGGGACGGCCGCGTATCAGGTTGCCCTGGACGCACTTCCTGTAGAGAAGCGCGGCGCTCTCCCTTATGTTCTCCGGCAATCCAAGATAGCTGGATACCCTGTTGAGCTCCGGCAGCGCTATCAGGTAGTTGCGCTCGCTAGAGCTTGCTATGCTTGCCCTCTTGTGCCATTTCCTCATTCTGTACAGCTGGGCCTGCCTCTTCGATGGTATCTTTACGCCGCGGATGTCCTTGTTGTACAGGTCTATCTCCGTTACAAGGCCGCGGTTCGGCTTGGTGTACTTTATAGGCGCGCCGGTCCTGGCCCTTGCGTTCCTCTGGTCAGAATCGAATGCCCTCCATTCGGGCCCTGTGTCCGTCGCGTTCTCCTCTATTACAAGCCCGCAGTTATTGCAGACAAGCTCCCCGCGCTCGCTGTCGAAGAGCAGGTCTATGCTCCCGCAGCTCGGGCACTTCCTTGTCGGACCGGGGGCAAGGTCGCGCTGGGGCATAGGCTGGGGATCATTGGCCGCGCCGAATGAGGATCCCCTGCCATTGCGCCGCTTCTCCTGCTCGTCCGCAAGGCTGAGCTTGTTCTGGTTTAATATTATCTTCCTTATCTTCGGAGCCTCAACATGCTCCGGCTTGCTCTTTATCTTAGCTTTTTTCGTATTGTTTTTCATTTGATTCCACCTTGTAGGCTCCTAGCTCAGTGCTAAGGCTTTTAAACATTTCCTAAAATTAGCCACTATTATTCTGAAGAATAATATATTTAAACTTTTCTATGGAGCCTTTATAAACTCTCCTTATGGTGCCGACGTTGCGGCGCAACTGCAATGCTTATATCTGTTGGCATGGAATATACTGCGGGGGTACGATGGACTTCAACGCTTACCAGGCGGAATCCAGGAAGACTGCAATATATCCGGAGGAGTACAAGCTCATATACACGACGATAGCGCTGTGCGGCGAGGCCGGGGAGCTAGCCAACAAGGTGAAGAAGAAGCTCAGGGGCGACGGGGATCTCGATATGGAGGGGGTAATAGGCGAGCTGGGCGACATACTGTGGTACCTGTCGCAGATTGCCACGGACATCGACGTGGAATTGGAGCATATAGCGACGAAAAACCTCGAGAAGCTTAGGAGCAGGCAGGAGCGAGGGGTCACTAAAGGCAATGGCGATTTCAGGTAAATTCTCTTAGCGGCAGACCGTAGCCCTCTTTCTGTTTTAGGCAGCATTAGTCTGAGCGGCTCTAAGGCCTTGCATACACACATCACACCGCATCGGCGCGTTTCATCCGTTGCAGCACGCTCGTAGTGTCATCGCTTAATGCACTGCTCCGGTATCGTTTCTGTTCCGAATTCGGCCTTGGGCCATCGGTGCGCTTCGTATGAGAGGAGCTTCCTCCTTTCGGTAGGCTGCCCGTCTGCCGCCGTTATTATTCTGCACTTTCAGATTTTTATAGAGATATGGCGCGGCATGGGAACGTCTATTGGCTAACCCCTATTTAACGTATTTATATCTTGGTTGCTGACGGTTATTGCAATGGGGGGCAACATACGGGCGATGCAGGCGATCGAGGCCGCCTTTGCGACAGAGTATGCCGGCTCGAAAGACGGTAGGCTCAGGAGGGATATTGCTGCCTGCAAGACTGCGCCCCCGGAGGTCCTGGATTCCATGGCAAGGCGGAAGGGAGAGGGAAGGCCTGTGCTCTTCAGAATAGCGGAAAATCCGTCGACCTGGACCACTACCCTCGTGCACCTGATCAGGGAATGCAGCGACAGCTCCTGGAAGCTCTGCATCGCGCACACGGCTATGGTGAGGCTCCTTGACGAGAAAAGCGCCACGGAGGATGTATTCGGCTTCGTAGCGAACCTGCCCGACCGCAGAAGCAACTCCATGCTGAAGAACGTGGCCCTTTGCGACCCAAGGCTGCCATACAGCATTATGAGCATAATGAGGTACGACCACGACAAGAGGATTGCGGAGGGGGCGCGTCGGCGCATGCTCGAGTTCTTCAGGAACTGAACCGAAGCTACACGCTTTGGTTTTTATTCATTGGCTCCCAATACGAAGCATGCCAATACCCGCAATCAGCACGACACTGCTTAGCGAAATAGTGCTTGTGGCCCTGATAGCGGTAGTATTGTTCGTGATCTTCAAGATAGGGGGAAAGGTCCTCAAGCTCTTCTTCGGCATAATAGCTAACAGCATACTTGGAGTAATAGCGATATTCCTGGTCAACTACCTTTTCCATATGGGAATACCGCTCGTGATATACACGCTGATACCAACGGCGCTCTTCGGGCTCCCTGCCGTCGGAACCCTTATAATACTCAAGTTCTTCGGCGCGCTCGGCTAGGCGCGGTGCGGGATTCAGCCGCAGGCGAGCTTTATGTCGCTCGCGTCCACCGTCTTCCTCTTCGCATGAAGCGAGAGCCTTACAGCCTTGCTCGCTATGTCGAATGACGCCCTGTTTATGTGCTTGTGGAACTCCGCCACTGCCTCGGAGCTCACCCTTGAGGCGCCTGCCTCCTTCAGTATTCTCCTTGCGGTCCCCTCTGATATGTACATCGAATATACCCTGGAAACAATGGCTACAGCAAACTTAAAAACAGGTACGTTTTAGCGGAACAACGCGTCTACTGCAATTGCGCGAAGACCTTCTCCGCAACCTCCTTCCCGAGTATGGAGGCAACCTTTTCCCTGTTCGGGATTATCTCCGATGCCTTCTTTATTCCGTTGATGTACAATGCCCTTGCCCTGACCCTTCCTATCTGCTCCAGTCTCACCAGGTCAAGCAATTCCTCCCTGATCCCGTACCGCATCCTGACCCTTATGTTCATGAGCTCCCTCTGGGGCATGCGGAGTATGCGCGCTATCTCCGATGAGGCATAGAGCAGCCAGTCCGCGTTTGTTATCTTAGTGTAGAGCGCCCCAGGGGTAGTGGAGTATCTGTCCATTATCTCCTGCTCCCTCTTCTCGTCCATCCAGTCCCTGAGCATGAGCGCGGTACTGAAGGCCTTCTCCGGATAATCGTCAGAGGCGCTCACAGGCACGTTCATGACGTTCACCAAGGAGTAGTACATCTCCTCTGCCTCCCTCGTCGCCTTGACGTGGGGCCTCATCTCCAGGGTATTCGATATCATGTACAGCATGCCGATGGAATCAGGCTCCGATGAGAGCATGTCCACTATCCACTTCGCGGACATCGGGTCTATGTACAGCTCGCTCACCCTCTTTCCCAAACGCGTAGCCGTGAACCTTGACCCATCGGCATCTATGAACCCCCATTCATCCAGTTCGTCTATTACCTCTTCGAGTATCCTGTTTATGTGGCTGGCGCTGCCGTACTGGTGGCTGTAGAATGTCTTTTCCATGAATTTCTCCAACGCGGTTGCGCTGTTTATGAAGTTCTCGGCTATGAATGCTAGGACATGGGTCCTTAGCACAGGGGCTATCCCCAATGATGAGTTTATCGGTTCGGGCTTCCTGCTTATGTACTCGAGCATCTCCTCTATTCTGTCCTTTGCGGATACCGCTATCAATGCCCTGCCCTCCTTGTCGTATTTCGGCCTTCCTGCCCTTCCGAACAACTGGGTTAGCTCGTTCACCCCCAATTTCTCGCTGTAACCGCCGCTGAACCTGCTAGTGTCCCTGACCAATACGGTATGCGCAGGGGTGTTGACCCCGAAGCCTAGCGTGGTAGTGGAGCATATAGCCTTTATCCTGTTAGCCCTGAAGGCATTCTCTATCGCGGCGCGCTGCTTGTTCAGAAGCCCGGAATGGTGGAATGCCACGCCGTTGGTCACAAGCCCCGAGAGCTTCCTGCACTGCTCCGTAGGTCGGTCGAGGGCATTTAGGACAACGGAGCTCACCTTCTCCAATTCCGCGAGGTCCTCCCTTGACAGCTTGCCCTTTATTAACTCGGAAAGGCGCACAGCGCCGGCCTCCGCCCCCCTCTTCGTGGAGAAGAACACCAGTGCCTGCTTGTGCCTCTCAAGGACATCCTCCGCTACCCTCACCTCTGGGATCTTCACCTTGCCGGCTAGGCTCTCCTCCCTGCCTTTGTAGTATGCGGTGCCGTCATGCAGGACCCCCTTCTCGAGCTTGACCGGCCTGTAATCGCTCTCCACGAGCTCCGCCCCCATCCACTTTGCAAGCTCCGCGGCGTTGCCTATGGTGGCGCTCAGGGCTACCATCTGCGCATCGCACATCATTGAGAGCTTCGTTATCAGCAATTCAAGGGTCGGCCCGCGCGACGGATCCTCGAGCATGTGGACCTCGTCTAATACGATGCAGCCTATGCTGCTCAGCCAGTCCATGCCGTGCCTGAGAAGGGAATCGAACTTCTCGGTTGAGAAGAACAGCATGCTGAACTCCCTGAGCCAGAGGTCGTTGGAATCAAGGTCCCCTATCGATAGCACTGAGCTAACGTATGGGTACGATTCCTTGAATTCTGAGAACTTCTCAGATGCGAGCGCCCTCATAGGTGCTATGTATATCGCCTTCCTGCCCTTCAGTATCGCGTTCATGCATGCGATCTCAGCTATCAGGGTCTTTCCGCTCGCCGTCGGGCTGGCGACTACCATATTGATTCCGGATAGAAGACCGCTGGCTATCGCGGATTCCTGCGGCGGCGTAAGCTTGGATATGCCGCGCAGTGCCATTGATTCAAGTATCTCCTTTGGTATGACGCCGTGCCCGGAAGCTTCCATCGTATCTGTATGATTTCTGCATAAACCATAATTAAGTCTTCTGAGCGCAGTTTAACCCTCGAACCCAATTGCACTTATAAAACATTTTTTATACAAATCAAAAAGTTATTATAGATC
>JAJZOJ010000026.1 GCA_021829015.1 Microcaldota archaeon
ACCCAGGATTACGGGGGCGTTGCGGTCATAGACGGCTCCGGCATAGACTCATACAAGCTTTTTGACTACAGGCCGCTCCTCGACCTGATGATAAAATTCAACGACTCCGGGAAGTACGTTATAGGGATAGGCAACGCGGTCAAGGTGCAGGCCAGGGCGAACATAATAAACGGAAGGCCAGCGGCGATACTGCCATCGGACCAGGAGACGAAAAGGCTAGTCGCCCTGTTCCATGGAGTGCCATCGGACAAGCCTTTCGTCATAGCGGACAACCTCATAACCATACGCGACTCCGCGGCCATGGAGGAGGCAATGCCGGAAGTGCTTGACCGCATGAGAGTATAGATGCGATGAAGAACAGCGGACTGGTCAAGAAAATCGCGATGCAGAGGATAGAGATCCTCTATCCCCTTATGATTGAATCCTGCAAGGACGAGCCGGAGCTTTCCGCGCTCTATGCAAAGCTGATAAACAGGATATGCAGGCATTACAGGATACGTCTACCGGTGCACATGAGGAAGCGCATGTGCAGGAAATGCGGCGCGGTCCTGGTTCCCGGGAAGAACCTATCGGTAAGGATATCAAGCAGCAGGAGGCAGGTAATTTACAGATGTAGCGGTTGCGGGAAGGAGACGGGGATAAAGTATTAATTGCCGATTATTTCAGCCTTGCAACGATGGATTCGTAGTCCTCGCCGGACAGCTCCTTGTGCCTCATGAATCCAGGGGCCTTGATCCCTTTAGGGATTACGTGTATGTGGAAATGGTCTATCATCTGCCCTGCGTCCCTGCCTATGTTGGTGGCAACGTTCACGCCGGTGGCGCCTAGCCGTTCCTTAAGGAGCCGCGCTATGCCCTTGGACACTACGAACATGTGGGATATCATTTCGTCCGGCGCGGTGAGCATGCTCTCGCTGTGCTCCTTGGATATCACGAGAAGATGCCCGTACTCCGATGGGTACTTGTCGGGTATGGCGAAGCACTTGTCGTCGTCATGCACCGCATTGCCGTGCTCCTTTGCAAGGTCGCAGAATATGCACATCGCACCACATTGATGGGCCTGGAGAGATTTGAACTCTCGACCTACGGCTTTCCTCGCTTCCTGATTTTTGCCTGCCCAAGAAGCTTATAAGACCGTCGCTCTAACCAAGCTGAGCTACAAGCCCGTAAAATCCTTTTTGTAAATCAAGTTATTTAACATTATTCCCGTGCTGTTACGGCATCGTGTAGTTGTTGTGCACCCACGATGGCTTCGCAGGGACCCTGGGCAGCGTACCGGTATAGTTCGGCAGCTCGTATATCCTTACGGGGTATGTCCCGTTCACCATGTTTATCCCGGTGGAGTTGCTCGGGTAGACGAGCTTGAATCCCGGAAGGTTGCCAAGGAAGAAGCCCTTGTAGTAGTTCGAGTCGTAGAAGTCCGAAGGCGCATTCGTTATCGTGTCATTCGGCCCATTCGGCAGGTATATCATTAGGAATTCGACGTAATAGCTCCCCTGTATGTTCTGCACCCCAAGGTATGCCGAGGACTGCACTACGGCATTGATCCTGGTCCCGTTGGCGCTGTATGCCTTGAGCACCCCGTTCGAGTTGGGCACGGAGTCGACGCAAACGGTCTTGTTCTCCAGGTTGTTGCCTATCACCAGGTACCCGCTTATGTATGTCGTGGTGCTGTTTGATATCGGGCAGTAGTCGTTTATGGACTGTTGCCCGAGGGTCTGGTTTGAAGGCACCAGCGCCGAGAGCGGAAGCAGCACGAATTCGGGATCATGCTGAAGCTCGCACTGCGATGTCCCGAGGACGTATGGAACCGGAGGCGTTGATGCGGCGCCCTGGGCTATTGCGTAATGCTCCGACGTGGCGTTTATGTTGACGCATGCGAGGAAGTTGAGGGCACCCCACTTGGATATGAGGTCCTGATCGAACAGCACGTACTTGGTCTGGTTGGAGTTCATGTACTGCGCAAGCCTCTGTGGGGTGTAGTTGTATTGCTGGGACCCTAGGACGTACTGGGCAGCTACGGAGTAGTCCTCCGCCGCTACGGAGTTGTCTCCCCTCAGCACAGCATTGCTGTTGCCGAACCAGTTTATCCAGTCTCCGTAGTCCCACCAGGCTAGCACCCTAGGAGCATTAGGACCAACGTTCTGGTTTATCCAGGACATCGCGTTGAGCCAGTACTGCGGGATCGTGTTGCAGTACAGGTTATACCCAAGGTTGTTGCCATTGTTCGACATTATGGAGCATGCGTTGGCGCCCTTCGAGGAATACGTAAGCTGCGCGCCTATTGACTGCACTACGGATACCCCTTCGCCGTATATGAGCATCGGATTCGTGAATGCCATGAATATCAGGGCTATGCATATTACTGCTAGCCACGCATTGTACATCTCGCCGTTCTTGCGGATGCCGTACCTGTAGACCAGTATGTATATTATCGCGAGGACAGCGAATGCGATCCCGAAAAGGAAGAACAGGCCGATTATCAGCATTCCCTGCGCCGCCAGGGGATGCTGGGAGTATACGTCCCTGTTGAAGTGCTTAGTCATGTCCTTGCTCGTAAGGTTGAAGCCTGCAGAGGCAAGGTAGAGCACCTCGCCGATTATTATGCAGAAAAGCATTATGTAAGCGGTGCCGAGGTGCGGCAGGTACTTGACCTCCGAGAACCCGGCAAACATCAGCGGCAAGGCTATTGCAAGGTAGAATACCCCGGTCTTGCTCTTCCTGAATATTATGCTTACGGCTATGAGCACTATCGCGGTGAAGCACACGAGGAGGACCAGCCATGGCACGTTGTAAATCCCTGCCCCTATGGCGCCGAAGCCCTGCGCCCCGAAGTTGTACAGTATTCCTGTAGGTATGTATTCCTGCACTGTCATGAACAGAGGCTTGGACGGCGTGGTGAACCTCGCGCTGAGGTTTATGAAGCTGCGCAGGGAGTTTCCGACCCTGGTGAACAGTATCAGCACGAGTATGAGCACGACCAGCGCTGCCATGAATGCCGCCTTTGCTACCGTGCCATATTCCTTTATCAGTAGCTTCCTCTTCGCAAGCTGCCTTGGCAGCTGGTCAAGTATCGCTATGAATATCAGGGAGAACAGCGGCCCGGCGATCATTATAGGTATGCCGAAGACGCTGGAGAGGTTGCTCTGCAGGGTTGCCTGGTACGGCGCATACAACGCATATAGCAGTATTATCACGCCAAGGACTATCGCATTCATCTTGTAGAAGTCGACCAGGGACTCGTTCCTGAATATGTCTATTATGCCCTCGGCGAGTATGTATGCAGAGAGCACGCCCATGGTGACGGTATAGTAGTGCGCCCCAAGGAAGTTGGATGCGAATGCGATTCCCGCAAGGACCGCAAGGCGCTTGTCCTTCATGTTCCTGACAGCAAGCATGTACGTGGCGAAGAAGAAGAACAGCGCGAAGAGCCCCCATGGCTCCACGAGCTGCTCCCCTGATATGAATGTGGTGAACAGTACAGGCATGGTAGCGGTCAGCCCCGCGCCTATCAGCCCGATGCGCTCATCGTATTCGTGGTACAGCAGCATGAATATTACGAAGACCAGCAGCGCCGCGGTTATCGGCGGATATACGCCGCCAACGTAGCTCATCAGCGATGTGCTGAATGCCGCATGGTGGAACTTCAGCCCGTTGGCGAGGTTGTACCAGAAAGCCTCGAGATATGGAACTATGGGCTGCAGCCTGTGGTTCGTCCCTGCGGCTACGACAGGCCATGCTGCAGGGTCAAGCAGGAGCTGCTTCCCATATGTGAGTATGTAGTGTGCATCGATCATGTCGAAATACGGGTCGAACTCAAAGAACTTCGGAGCTATCGCCGTGCTCTGCATCCTGGTATAGAATGTCAGCAGCATCAGCGCGAGCAATATCGCCCAGACGATCCATGATGGCTTGAATGAGGTGGCCTTGGTTTCCGGGCCCCTCCCGCCTAGGTCCCTGAGGAGTCCGGATTCCTCGGATATGTGGGATTCCCTAAGGCGCTCCAGGGCGGCCCTGTGGGAATCGCTTACGCGGTCCTTTTCCGCGTCGCTCAGGGAGGACATGTCCTTTAGCTCGGCATCCTGCCGCGATCTAAGGGCGCTGTCCTCGGCCTCGTGGGCGCTTATCATCTCCTTGCCCCTTGAGAATCTCTTCAGGTCATGCCTTATCTGGCCCAGTTTAGACCCCGTCATCCCTGCCCTTAGCATCCCGGACCTGCTTGATACGAAGGCATGGAAATCCTTGAATGCTCCCTGCCAATAGCACAGGATAGCGCCTATAACAGTAAGCACCAGCGCATTTGCGAGGAATAGCTGCGTAGAGAACGTGAAGGCGTGTATGTAATTCATAAGATACGATTCGGCCCACGTCAATGATGCAGGGGCAATGAGACCGAATATGAATCCGATGACCACTGTCTCGAAGGTGTCGAGCTCGGAGTTCTTAAGCAGCGCGAATGCGAGCAGAACGCCGGGTACGAACATTGAAAAGAATGCAATCAGAGCAGCAGCAATAAGACCTAGTGCCATACTACAACCAAGGACAAAACTTTACCTTTGACGTTACCTATATTGTCAAACGCGGTTATTATGCGTTTAGTATTGATTTCGGTATCTCGATCGCTTTCATCTTCCTGTCAGGAAATACGGTTCCCGGTGGGACTATTCGTACGTTGACGCCTATGGCACCGTACTTAGGGTATGCGGTCGCATTGGCCTCCCTTACCAGTTCGACGACATCGCCCGCCTTTGGTATGTAGCCCAGGCTCTTCCTTATGGTCTTTGCGCGTGCACCCTTGGCGGCCAACTTTCCGCTGGCGACTATCTCCGCACCCAGGGCGCCATTCTCTACAATCTCCCTGAGGGTTGACTGGAGTATCCTCCTGGCGTTCATGCCGCGCTCGAGCCTTTCAGCTATCCCCTTTGCCACGAGCAGGGGCTCCAGCATCTTGTTCTCGACCTCCATGACGTTTATCTGGGGGTTCTCGACCTTGAAGCGGCCCTTTATCGCCTCTGTTATCATGTCTACGGTCCTGCCGCCCCTTCCTATGACCCTTCCGGGGTTCAGGACATAAACGGTTATCCTTGTGAGTATGGGGGTCTTCTGTATCTCTACCCTGGAGAATCCAGCCCTTGAAAGCTCCTTGAGCAGGTACTTGGATATGTTCAGCTTTATTATCGAATCATCTATGAATTTGCGCTCTATTGCCAAGCTCACACCTTTTCGTTTTCTTTCTTTTCCACTTCAGGCGCAGGCAGCGGCCCCACCTTTTCGTTCTGCTGAACGTTCTCTGCGCGCTCGCCATGCTGCTGCTTTGCCGAGG
>JAJZOJ010000002.1 GCA_021829015.1 Microcaldota archaeon
AGGAACACGGTCATACTCTCAGACCCGCAGCAGCTCAGCGGCGGGGTTCTCGTGAAAGTGAAGCCGAAGAAGATACCGCGCATAATAGGCAAGAAGAGCACGATGGTCAGCCAGATAGCTGAGGCGACCGATACAAGGATAGTGGTAGGAATGAACGGGCTCGTGTGGATATCTGGGAGGAACGTCGCGCTGGCGATCGAGGCGATAATGAAGGTGCAGGAGGAGGCGCACACCTCAGGGCTCACCAACAGCATAAGGGATTTTCTAATTAGCAGAAAGTGATTTGAATGGCATCTAGCTTAAACAAGCCAAAGCTCATAGTCGATGGCAAAAGGATAGACGGCAGGGACTTCAACGAGATGAGGAAGGTAAAGATCGTTGCATCGCCGCTGAAGAATGCGGACGGATCCGCATACATAGAATGGGGAAACAACAAGATACTCGCGGCGGTATACGGGCCGAGAGAGGCCAACCCGAGGCACTTCGCAGACCCTACGAAGGCGATCATAAAGTGCAGGTACCAGATGGCCCCGTTCTCCAGCCTTTCGGACCACGGAAGGACAGGGCCGAACAGGAGGGCAACCGAGATATCGAAGGTGATAAAGGAGGTCTTCGAGAACGTGGTCGTGCTCAGCGATTTCCCGGGTAGCCAGATAGACATATACATGGAGATACTCCAGGGAGACGGAGGGACAAGGGCCGCAGCGCTGACGGCGGCATCCGTTGCGCTAGCCGCGGCAGGCATACACATGAGGGATCTAGTATATGCGGTCTCCGTTGGCAGGATAGAGGACAAGATTGCGATAGACTTCAACATGATAGAGGACAACTACTCGGACAGCGACATGCCGCTGGCGATATCCCCGCGCAGCAACGAGATACTGCTGCTCCAGATGGACGGAGGGCTCACAAAGGAGCAGCTCTCCGAGGGCATAAAGATGGCCATCGATGCGGGCAAGACCATAAGCAGGCTCCAGAAGGAGGCGCTGATGGAGGTGTACGGGCAGGGTCAACAGCAAGGAGGTAATTGAATGGACGCGATTGAAACGGTAAAATCGGAATACATAAGGGAGCTTCTGGGCAAGGGCATAAGGGAGGACAAGAGGGGCTCCAACGACTACAGGAAGATAAGCGTTTCCACAGGGGTCATGGGCAATGCTGAGGGGTCGGCGCAGGTTGACTTAGGCAGCACAAGGGTGCTTGCTGGCGTAAAGCTGGTGCTCGGGGAGCCCATGGAGGACACGCCGAACCAGGGCAACCTGGTCGTATCGGCCGAGCTGCTTCCCCTAGCCAACCCGGAATACGAGACAGGCCCGCCTAGCCCTGATGCTATAGAGCTGGCTAGGGTAACCGACAGGGGCATAAGGGCAGGAAACTGCGTGAACCTTGACAGCCTGTTCGTCGAGGAGGGCAAGGTATGGTCGGTTTACGTCGACGTGTACGTGCTCAACTACGATGGCAACCTCTTCGACGCATGCGAAATTGCGGCTATGGCGGCGCTCAGCAGCGCCACCGTCCCAAAGTACGCGGATGGCAACATAGACAGGGAGGACAGGAGCACTAGGCTGAAGATAGACAATACCGTAACCTCATGCACCTTCGCGAAGATAGGGAAGGACATAATACTGGACCCCAACGGGAGCGAATCCGGAGCTGCGGATGCTAGGATAAGCATAGCGGTCGACAAGGACAGCATAAGGGCCATGCAGAAGGGCGGCAGCGGAGGGTTCACCGCAGAGGAGGTGGAAAGCCTCGTTGACGTAGCATTTAATAAGCACAAGGAACTAAAGGATATGATAGATAAGGACAGCGGCAAGTGAGGTAAGTCCCATGGCAAATTCCAGCATAAGATACGGAGCGAGCATAAGGAAGCGCTACAATAAGATAAAGGCGGAGAAGAGCGCGAGGTACGAATGCGAGATGTGCGGCAAGCAGGCTGTAAAGAGGGTAGGCACCGGCATATGGAGATGCAGGCACTGCGGAACCACTTTCGCAGGCGGGGCCTATTCGCTGACAACCCCGGCGGGGCTTGCGGCAAGGAGGATCATACAGGGCATAGGCAGGTGATATTGCGAAGATAACATACTCCCCGATAAAGGAGCTCGTGGTGCACGAGGTAGTCAATGTGGCATACGAGGACCTATTCAGGGGAAGGATAACGCCCGCTGGAAACATGCCGCTTTACTGGTGCGACGGCGTGCTTTTCAGCTTCAGCTCCATGCCGATGACCAAGGACCTTGTCAAGGACTATCTTCAGGGGACCATACACTGGATGGAGGTCCACTACTGCAAGATGGACAGCTATTCGGAGGTGCTGGAGCTCAACGACGACCAGTACAAGGCTACGATGAAGCTCAGGGTGCTAGACACCAGCAAGTCATCGCTGCATTCAGATTTCGTCAAGTGGCTAAAGTCCACAAACAAGTGATACTATGGCATACGTTTGCATAAAATGCGGAAAGAAGATAAAGCAGCTGGAGCGCAACGTAAGGTGCAGCTACTGCGGCTCAAGGATACTCCTGAAAAGCAGGCCGAACCTGTCCAATGAAGTGTCAACGGACTGATCGGCTCTTTTTCCTTTTTTCTTTCCTTTTCCTAAGTTAGGATTTGCGCCCTCCCTACTTCGTGGGCTGGCCGGGCTCGTTGGCTACTATTATTGTCTGGTCGACGTTCCTTACCCTGTCGTAGCGGATGCTGTTCTTCGCGAACTCCCTTGAGGTCCTGTCGCTCCTTATCAGTTCCTCAGACCTGACAAGCAGCATGCTTGCTATCCTGCCCTCCTCGAAGTCCACCACTATGTCGGCAACCGAGCCAATCTTCCTCCCGGTATTGCTTATAATCTCCTTACCATAAAGCTCTGAAAGAAGCATGTTGTCCATCCGATCATCCGCGCTATAATATGCACAAGAGCTTTTTGGATGCAAAGATTCTTATTATGTTCTCCCTCAATTCCGACATAAATGCGCCATTGTCTGCATCAATCGATTTCGATTCCTGCTCATTGAAGAGCTGCCTGTTGCGCTCGACCAGCCTCGCCAGGTACTTATCGGTCAGCATGTAGCACCGCGAGCCGCAGGCGCTGCATGAGTGCAACGGTATTATCGGCACGCTTCCGGATGCGTGGCCGTCCAGGCACCTGCGCAGCGGCTCCGCGCCGCACTTGGGGCACCCTCTCTTTAGCACTATCTCGCTGAATCCGCTCGCCTCTGCCGCCTCGGCATTGGAGGATGAGAGTACGTAGGCGATCCTCTCCTTGACTGGATGGTCTATGCGAAGCTGGTCTATTACTGCTCCATCTGAATCGAAGCATGTTTCGAGAAAGCTTCCGCGGATTGGCTCCCATAGGAATACTGTGCCGTCCTGCATCTCCAGCTTAGTGCACTTGCGGGCATCGTCCCTGAATAAGCGCGCACTGGACGCCTGCACCTCAATCGCCGAATTTTAGCCTGTAGGTGTCTATGTCCTCCTCCGTTATGGTGCCCCTGTTCCTGCTCTTGGCCCTCTTTACCGCATACTCTGCTATGAGCTTGGCCTTGCGCTCCAGCATCGCGGCTATGGCATCTGCGGCCTTGTCGCTCACGATCACGTCGCGCCTGGAGCCGTTCTTCACCATTTTCTTTATCGAAGACTTGGAAATCCTGTACATCTCAGCACTCAAGATCCTCCTCATAGCACATTGGCTCGGTCTTCAGGATCATCACATGCCTGATTCTCTTTTAATCAATAAATAACCATACCATGGGCGCCGCATAGAAGGGTTCGCGATGCCCACTGTTGAATTTATAGTTATTTCCAACCAGAATTATACTGGTGTAAAAATGGCAGTCGAAGACGTGAGTGATGCTGATTTCGAGGACAAGGTAATAAAATCAAAGGAGCCGGTCATCGTCGACCTGTGGGCGGCATGGTGCGGACCCTGCAGGCTGTACGGCCCTGTAATCGAGGAGGTCTCGAAGGAGTACGAGGGCAAGGTGAAGTTCGTCAAGCTGAACGTCGACGAGAACGAGAAGACCGCGATGCGCTTCAACGTCAGCAGCATACCGACTACGCTTCTCATAAAGGGAGGCCAGCTCAAGGCGATGAACATAGGCGCGATTCCGAAGGAGGCGCTGAAGAAGTGGATATCCGGGAACATGTGAGCATGGTAATGCAAGATGTCTGATATACCATTTCCAAGGGGCGTCAGGGACCTTCTCCCGAACGAGGCGCTTTTCAGGAACGAGCTTCTGGGGAGGATGGAGGATGTTTTCAGGCTTTTCGGATTCCTCTCGATAGACACCCCGTCATTCGAGCACATAGACGTGCTCAAGGCGAAGAATGCCATAGGCGCGGAGGACAAGCTGATATACGAGATGAAGGACGAGAGGCTGGGATTGAGATACGACAATACTGTCTCGCTCGCCAGGTACATGGCGATGCACCAGGAGCTCCCCATGCCGTTCAAGAGGTATTACATAGGGAAGGTATGGCGCAGGGATGAGCCCCAGAGGCTGCGATACAGGGAATTGCTGCAGGCCGATGCAGACATAGTTGGAAGCAAGGGCCCGGCTGCTGATGCGGAGGTCATGGCCGCGGCCGCAACGATACTCGACGGCATAGGTGTCGAGTACTCGATACGCATAAACGACAGGAAGATAATGGATGCGGTGCTTTCGAAGATAGGCATACAGGAGAGCCTGCTCCCTAACGCGATGAGGGCGATAGACAAGCTCGACAAGACGGGCGAGACAGAGGTGGCATCGATGCTCAGGGCACTCGGTGTCGAGAGCGGCACCGTTGACCAGGCGATGGTATTCATAATGCTGGAGGGCACGAACGACGCGAAGCTCGATTACGTTGACAAGATAGCCGGGGATGGGACATCAAAGGAGCTGCGCACCACCCTGAAGCTGCTCGGCGCATACAACATAAGGGGAGAGCCCATGATAGACTTCTCCATTGTCAGGGGGCTTGACTACTACACAGGGATAGTGTTCGAGTACAAGCTCTCCAACGAGAAGCTGTCCGTTGCCGGCGGGGGAAGATACGACAACCTCATAGGCGTTTACGGAAGCAAGGAGATGCCTGCGGTAGGGGTATCCCTCGGAGTGGACAGGATCCTTGAGGCGCTTGATTTCTCCTCGTCAACTGAGTACACCTACGCGAATGCGTTCGTGGCCACGGTCAACGACAACAACTACGGGTATGCGCTGCACGTGGCTGGGAACCTAAGGGCCAACGGCATACCCACGGAGATAAACCTGGCTCAGAGGAACCTGACTAACCAGTTCTCCTATGCTAGCGCAATAAAAACCAAGTACGTCATAATAATAGGGGACGCGGAGGAAAAGGCGGGGAAGGTCAAGATAAGGAACCTCATCAGCGGAGACGAAAGCACGGTGTCGATGGATGAGGCCATAAGCATAATAAAGGGTAACGTGAATGCCAAAATCTGATGTAGACAGGGTAACGGAGGAGAAGCTCGCGAAGGGAGGGGTGCTGGTCAAGCTGTACTTCGACATGCAGAACAGCGAGAAGGACAAGCTGCAGCCGCTGCTTGTGGATCTGGTCAACGAGCGCCTATTGAAGGAGAAGGGGGTCGTGTACTGCTTCGGCTCGGTGGAGGAGCCGCTGGAGAAGGACGGGATCTACATAACCAGCGCGATAGTTACCGCGCTGTTCGACAGCTTCATACCATTGATAGGCGTAGCGTTCAGGTACTCCCCGGCAGGGATAGAGATACTCAAGCCGACCGGAGGCATGACATTCAAGACATTCGAATTGCAGTCGATCCTCATGGACCTCTCGCAGATATCCATGGACTATTCCAAGTACATACTCGAGAAGGTGCTTAAGCCGGAGGACGTAGAGAAGATAAAGGGGCAGATAGAGAACAGGATCGAGATAGGCAAGAAGATGATGGACAGCGGGGAAAAGGACAGCGAGAATGATAAATGATTCCGCGGCGCCTTAAGCATGCCATACTGGTCCGGAGGGCGTGTCCTCTATCTCAACGCCGTAATCCTCCTTGAGCTTCTTCCTGACGGAGTCTGCCTCCTTGAATTTCCGTTCCTTCCTGAGCCGCTCCCTTTCCTCGACAAGCAGCATCGCCCCCTTGGGTAGCGATTTGCTTCCGGTATGCGATCCGATTCCCAGGCCAAGCACTCCGTCCATCTCCCTTATGGCCTCTATTATCGCTGCGGCATCGCGCTCCGATACGCCATTCTCAAGGGCCTTGTTCGCGGCGCTTATTATCTCATGGAGCGCGGAAAGCGCCATGGGGGAATTTAGGTCATCCTCAAGGCTTGCGAAGAACCGTTCCTTTGATTCCCTTATGCGCCCTGCCAGCTCAGGGGATGCGGCGCCGGCTTTCCCCATCGCATGCAGGCGCTCCATGCAGGAGTATATGGCGCGCATTGTGTTCCTTGCGCCGTCCAGCGCATCGAAGGTGAAGTTCAGCTGGCTCCTGTAGTATCCGGACAGGATGAAATACCTGAAATCCATTGGCGAGTAGCCCTTGTCAATCAGGTCCTGCAGCGTATATACGTTGTTCAGCGACTTGGACATCTTCCTGCCGTTCACCTGCAGGAATTCCACATGAAGCCAGTAGTCCACGAACCTCTTCCCGGTAGCGGCCTCGCTCTGGGCTATCTCGTTGGTATGGTGTATCGGCAGATGGTCTATCCCGCCGGTATGGATGTCGAAATGCTCGCCCAGATACCTCATGCTCATGGCGCTGCACTCTATGTGCCATCCCGGGAACCCCTTCCCGTATTCCGACTCCCACACCATCTCCCTCTCGCCTTCGGGGGCGAACCTCCAGACGGCGAAGTCCGTAGTGTTCCTTATTCCTGCGGCGCGCTCCACCCTCGCTCCGGCAATGAGATAATCGTTGAGGCGCTTGAAGGTCATGCCCATCAGCTGCCCGTAGTCCTTGAACATCGACGTATCGTAGTACATGCCGGTCCTGACCTTGTATATGTACCCTTTTTTGTCCAGGGAACTTACAAGGGCGAGCATATCCTTCACATGCTCAGTTGCCCTTGGCATTACATTTGGCATCAGTATGTTAAGCAGTTCCAGGTCCTTGACGAATTCCTTCGTATAGAACTCCGCGACCTCGTGTGCGCTCTTGTGCTCCTGCTTCGCCTTGAGCCTTATCTTGTCCTCTCCGAGGTTGGCGTCGCTCACAAGATGGCCGACGTCGGTTATGTTCATCACGTGCGTTACGGAATAGCCGTCCCTGGAGAGCAGCCTCTTGAGCAGGTCGGTGATTATGTAGGGCCTCATGTTCCCTATGTGGGCGTAGTTGTAGACGGTAGGGCCGCAGCTGTACATCCCAATATGGCCCTTCTTAAGGCTGGCGAGCTCCTGCCTTTTGTGCGCTAGGGTGTTGTAGATCTGCACCGTATCAGCCGACCGATGTTATGTTTGATATCACTCCGGCGGCCTGGCTGGGCCTGTCTGACAGCACGAAGTCCCCTGCGGCCATGTAGTTGCTGCTGCCGGTCGTCGTAAGGTTTGAGACCAGCCTTATCTGCAGGACCTGGTTCACATACTGCGTGAGCGTTATCGTCACGTTCTGGAAGTTGGATGTGGAGTTAGGGTTCGTCGTGAGGTTGTATGTGTTGAAGTACGCTATCTCCACAGGGGTGCTGTTTACGTAGGAGTTGGAGCCGTTAGATATCCTGTAGTTTGCCCTGAGCAGCTCCACGTAAAGGTTGTTGTTCTGCGGGCTTATTAGCCTGAAGTTCAGGAAGGGCTCCTTCGGGCTTACCATGAATGGCGAGGATGTCAGGTTGCCGGGGGCCACGGCGGTGCCGCAATCGTATGTGGTTGCAAAGTAGGTGCCGTTGTAGTTGGACCAGCGGTTCCCGGAATAGCACAGCTTCGAATTGGCGTATGTTATGTTGAGTGGGGCCTTGCCGAAACCTGGGCCGGATGCAGTCCAGCCGGTGTACTCGCCATTGCCGAACCTGTTGTTGTACACGTAGTCATACACCTGGAGCGGGGGCGATGTCGTGGTGTTCAGCTTCATCATAGGGGTACCGCATGTGCCGTTCCCCTTGCCCGTAATAAACGTTATGGCGTAGGCCTGGCTGGGTCCTGTGAAGTTCTGGAAGAATGTGATGCAACCGTAGCCTGATGTCTGGTTGACGTATGTCCTGCCGTTCGCACCAACTATCATTACATGCTCCGTGCCAGCGCCACCGGCGGCGACCCACAGGCCGAGGGCTCCCCCAGTCCAGTCGCATCTCGCGGTGTAAGTGTTGTTTATCAGCGGGCCTGACAGGCTGAAGCCATTGCACGGGGCTATTGGCGTAGTATAATTGGCGGTGGTGGATTCGGCCGTGGTCGTCACGGAAGTTGTCTGCATTACCGTCGTAGTGGTGGTGTGCATTCCAAGGAACCTGAAACCGGTGAACCCGTATACCGCAAGTATCATAACTATGAGCGCGATTATGTAAACGACCACTATTTTTCCCGCCATCTTGACAGCACCACTATCTATTTATTCATAGAGGTTAAATAATTAACTACTATTCTGAGTCAGCTGTTATTCTGAATCAGTAACATATGGTGCTATTCTGGGAAGTATACCTAGGAAATGGAAGAAGAAGGGCAGAATGCGCTGGAAATGGCTTAAGAAGCGCAGGAAACGCCTTAGGAGATCGCAGAAGCATAGGGTAGGGAAGCTGTAGCATTAGCCCCAGGCCCTGCTACTTGAATCTGAGTATTACTATATCGCCCAGCAGCGGGTAGTGCTTCTTTGCGGCAACCTCCGCATGCAGGCGCCTGACGTCGTTCTCGTAGTGGTTCCAGTAGCTCTCGGACATCAGGACATCGTGGTCCTTTGCCACATACCTTTTATATGACCCGAGGAACCTGTCTATCAGCTCCCTTCCGCCTATTCCGCCATCGGTATTCGGCTCCGTTTCCCCGGAATCTATCGATTCGGAGGCGAGGTAGGGTATGTTGAATGTTATGAGGTTGTACTTGCCCCTTATCTTCGAGAATACGTCGGATACCAGGAACCTGCCGTCAAGGCCAAGGGCATTTGCATTCGCGCGGGCGCACTCTACCGCCTCGGGCTTTATATCAGAGAAAGTGACATCGCAGCCCTTCAGCGCGGCTATTATCCCCTGTATTCCAGTACCGGTGCCGAGGTCAAGCACCTTCCCGCGGGCGTATCTCTCGACTAGCCCCGACATCATCTTTGCCTCGAGAAGGGGCTTGTAGACCCCCTTGTGCACCTTGAGCCTGGGCCTGATCTCATCGAAGAGCATCATATCCCTATTTCGCTATCTTCTCCAGGAACGGATACGTTTCATAAAGGCGCTCCTGCTCGAGCTGCTGGTATAGCATGTATATGATCCCTACGGTAAGCAGTATCCCCATTCCGGTGCCGATCGCCCCGGTAAGGGTGGCCAGCGCCGCTAGAAGCCCTACGAAGATGCTGCCGAGCACGGTCAGCGTGGGTATATACTTGTTAAGCACGTTCTCCACTATTCTCGGATCCCTCCTGAAACCAGGGATCTGCCAGCCCATGCCACCAAGCTGCTCAGCTAGGTTCTTCGGGCTCTGGCCTGTCAGCTCTACCCAGAACTTCCCGAATATTACGCAGAGGATTACCAGCACAACGGTGTAGATTATCATGTGTATCCATTCAGGGACCTGCACCACCCCGCCCCATGGCAGGAACAGTGATGTGGTGTGGCTGATAAGGTAAGTGAAGTACGGCCCGTAGCCGCCTATGCCCCCGTAGTTAGCTGAGTATGGGAGCGGGAAGCTCGGCGATATCAGGTACACTAGCCCTCCGGTGAGCTGCTGCGATGTCGCCCCGCCTGAGGTGATTGGCGAATAGTATGCTATGAAATGCGCCAGGTTTGCCAAGGAGCCCTTGACGTTAGCTATGAGCCTGAACCAGACGGATAGGCTCAGCGTCAGCGATGATGCGAGTATGACCGGAAGCACGCTGACGTAGAGGAACGGTATGGGCAGCCTTCCGCCTACGCCCCTGAACTGCTCGAACGTTAGGGGCAGCTCTACCTTCATCTCGTATGCGTATATGCTAGCAAGGAACACCACTATCGCGAAGAAGAGCGGGCCGAATGCTATTATCGCATTGGATATCGCAGCCGCGCCGCCCGCATTCACTGCGGCTATCGCCTCAGGGAGCAGTATGCTCAGGGTTCCTGCGACTATCGAGTATGATACCCCCGCAGCTATGAACATGTTTATTCCGGAGGTTACTCCCCACTTGGTCATCATCTCGTCGAGGTAGACTATCACGATGGCGCCTATTGCAAGCTGCGCCACAACCAGCCCCATCAGCGAAGGCGATGAAACAGGGACGTATCCCGTATATGCGAATATGAACGATTCCACTACAGCTATTCCTATCGCGGCGACCTTCTGCAGTGTCTGCATCCTCGCCTTGTTCTTCATGTCGTTCATGTCTATGTTCATGAGCCCGGAGCCCGTGACCAGCTGCAGGACTATGCTGGAGAGGACTATCGGGCCTATTCCGACGGTTATAAGGCTGCCTATCTTGGCCGCGAATATTATGCTTATCAGCTGCAGGAACGGCTGGTTCACCGCGCTGCTGTTGACCCCTATCGCATATATGTTGTAAAGCAGGAAGTATACTACGATTATGAGCCCGGTCCAGAACATCTTCTCCCTGAGGGCCAGGGCCCTGGCGGGATCCTTTATGCTGGGTACGAACCTCTCAATCTTGTCTACGAATTCAAGAGCCAATTGCAAGCACCGATCTGGTTTATGCGGAACCCATACTCACTATGCAGATATGTCAGCTATGTACGAATTTCCGCTTCTCCTTCCAGAGGCGGTCACGCCAGCGCGCTTCCCCGATACGCCGCCGACCATTCCGCTTATGAAGGCGATAGATATATCAACAAACTCCTTTTTAGCCCTTAGCCTGTCGAACCTTACCTCAATTTTAGGCGGCCTGGAGGACTTTACAGAAAGTCTCCCAAGACCGAGCATTTCCGATATTTGCCCGATATTCCGCATGCCCTTCCCGCTTTCCCTGAGCCTTGCGCCTATCGCATTGCCCGCGTATTCCGCTATCCTGCACATGTGCTGCGCATACTCCTTCTCGACCATGACGGATGATGAGAGCACTGAATACTCCTCAGGGAATGCAAGGGCGGAATTCCTAAGGCCCGATGAGGCGCCGCGGTTCACAGATTCCACGAACCTGTCCAGCACGGAATGCCCGTCGCTTTCCAGGTAAAGAGGCAGGGCGGAGGTTGTTATGAATTTGCAAGATGATGCGCCATTACCGGAGCACTGTATCTCCTCGACTTTCATGTGCTGCCTCTTTGCAGCTGAAAGAAAGCCGCATATTATCCCTGATTCGAATACATGGAGCGCGGTCCCCAGCCGCTGGGGCTTTATTCCATGGAACTCTAGCTGTATACGGTCGCTGAAGACGTTGTATGTCACGCGCTTGAACCCCGCCCTCTCTAGGAAGGAGACAAGGTCTGATACGCTCTCCTCGTACCACGTATACCTTTTCCTGGAGTCCATCACCTTGTAGAGCGCCTTGCCTGACGAGACCCCGGAGCGGTAGTAAAGGTTGCGCATCCCAGGAGTGAGCGAGGACATCACATAATCGAAAGTGAGCGACAATTCCGGAACCTTGAATCTAGATTTGCCGTCGATTATCTGCATTATCAGGGCTTCCGAGTAGCTTTCCGGAGCGGAAAGCGCCGCTATCCTTATGCCATGGGTGGCCTTCGCCTTCTGACCTGCCCTTCCCTTAGCCTTACTGGGCCTTTGCCCTTTTCTTGTTTTTGCCATTGATATCCCATTTTCCCTTCTTGGGCTTGCATGCAGGGTCTGCAGGCCTGTTAAGATAGTATATTCCGAGCCCTATGTTCAGGATAATAAGCGCAGAAAAGATTAAAGATGCGTTCTCTGACACGACAGTGCTTAGCAGCGTTGCCTCCCCTGCTCCCGCCAGCGGGGCTATGATTCCGGATAGTATTGCAGCCTGGCATCCGCATCCGGAGACTATGCCCCCGACAACTGCGGTTGCTGCGGTGGCGCCCCCTGCGGTGATGTTCGAGGCATTCCTCACCGACCTAAGTATATAGAATATTGACACCGTGAATGCAAATGACGACGATAATGACAATGCGTATATCATCGAGACCGGCACGGAGCTTATCGGTATCCCGTGCTGCTGCGCCGAAAGGACATATTCAAGCAGGTAATAGAAGCCGATGAAGGATGCCGCATTTAGTAGCGCGTACCTGGATGTGTATATCCTTTTTGCATTTTCCAGTATCCTCATGCAAGCCCCATCTTCGACTCGATCCGCATTATCGCAGGCAGTGAGCAGACTGGCGGCCTGCTGCCCTGTAGCGCCGCGCAGGTCTCCGCTATGTAGATGTCAGCCGCGGCATACTCCTCGTATGCGAACGTGGTGTTGAAGCCCTTCAGCTGGCTGAATACCTGCTGGTGCGACAGATACGTGAGCGGAAGCTTGTTCTGCGACGACGTATAAGATGTCCCATTGCCGAATACGACGGCATCAGCGCCTATGTTGAGCGAGCTGCCCCAGAAGGTGAACGGGGTTCCCTGGAAGCTGCCGGTGGAGTTCATGAAATCCATTGCGGACCTGTACCCCTGGTCCGGCGCGTTCGCGGCGAAGAATGTTATCGGGTTGGTTGACTGCGGAAACTGGAATCCGGATGTTATAGGAGAATCGTATTCCGCGGTGAATAGGTTTATGTAGTTGCTCGAGTACTCGTTCCCGTACCCAGCGGATGATGGTGTGGTGTAGTTCTGCGGCGTCCAGTACAGCGTAGGCACGTCACCGTCGCCCAAGGAGCTGTACCCGGTATACAGGTTGTTGAAGGTCCCGAACCTCGATAGCGCTAGCGCCATCGCCCAACGGTTCTCCCCGCAGTATATGCACGATATCGCGCCTATGTATATCACGCTCGGCTTCCCGTTTATGACAAGGGCGTTGTACTGCAGCGGGTGCCCCAGCGAGGCCTCGAACAGCGGGCCGACATACGCGTCGTTGTAGGCCTGCTCCCCGCTAAGCGAGACATTAAGCATCATCCCCCCTGCGGTCTCGAAATTGCTGTCCGGCGCGTTGTTTATGATCGATAGTTCCTGCTGCGGAAGAGGGGCGTTTATACCCGTAAGCCTGGAGCCGAAAGGCTGCCCCTTCACCGCAAGCGATGCGTAGGGATATACTATGTATAGCGCCAAGGCCGCTACTGCAACAGCAAGAAGCATTACCATTACCTTCAATGTCCTTATCTGCGAACCGTATCTTGTTTTTCTCGGCATCTCAATACCCAAAATGCAAAACTGTTAATAATTGTTTCAACAGCAATCTATAAAGGTTTGGCGCTGACGATGGGTAAGCGTTCGGAATCCTTACAATTTGGCCAATGATCAAATGAGGACTGCACAGGTTTTTGCGGACAAGTCGATGAGCGCTCAGCTCACGGAGATGGCGGACGTCCACTGCCATCTGGACCTGATCCACGAGCAAAAGCAGGTGTCGGATGCGATTTCCCTTGGGGTAAGGACGATCATAACCAACGGCGTGAATCTCGACTCGTGCACGCGTGCATTGGAGATTGCCGACGGGAAGCACATATTCCCAATGCTTGGAGTTGACCCCGAGCACGCAGGCGCTCCAGACCCGGATATCGACAAGGTGATAGAGCTTGCAAGGAATAACAGGAGCAGAATAGCCGGGATAGGGGAGGTGGGATTAGATTACGGAGTGGTGAAGGATACAGTGCCAGTAGAGCGGCAGAAGGAGGTCTTCGGGAGGTTCATGGATTTGGCACAGGAGCTAAGGCTGCCAATCAGCATACATTCCAGGGGCGCGCTCGACGACATCATAGAGATCATAAGAGAGAAGGGCGCAGCCAATTCCCACATACACTTCTTTGAGGGCAACGTGCAGCAGGCGAAGGCAATAGAGAGGCTCGGCTGCATGATTTCAGTGCCCCCATTGCAAACCAGCAGGAGGAGCAAGGTTATAAGGGAGATTCCCATAGATAGTATAATGGCCGAGAGCGATTCCCCAGTCGTTGGCGCTTCCCCAAAGGCTGTAGAGACATCGATAAGGATAATAGCCGATGCGAAGGGCCTTGAATTCGCCAAGGCGGCGGATGCTACGACAAGGAACGCGAGAAGGTTCTTCAAGCTAAACTCCGGAATGAAACTAATGCGGTACGATATGGGCCTGTAGCTCAGCTTGGATAGAGCGGCAGCCTTCTAACAACAGAAGAAAGCTGAAGGTCGTGGGTTCAAATCCCACCAGGCCCGATGGCGTTTGCCGCAGAATGCCCGCACTTATTCCGTTATCTTCGGGAAAACCTTTTTTATGTTGGAGTAGGTCAGCCGCTCTATCTGTTCCTCAGTAAAACCATCATCCGAAAGTGATTTCAGGAACCCCGCATAATTGTCCAGGCTCCTTATCCCCGACTTGAAGAAATCTGGCAGCCTGTTGTGGTCGTATTCCTTTTCAACCCTCAGGTGCGGCGCATGGTCGGTCTCTATCCAGTCTATCTTCCCGTCCCTGAGAAGCTGCCTTAGCCGCATCATCATGCCCTTTTCCCTTATAGGAGGATTCACCTTTAGCCACATGCAGCTAAATGACATCATGTCCTCCGTTGAATATGTCAGATGGTGCGGTGTTGCGCCGCAGCTTATCCTGACTGTTTTCCTTGCGTCATCCACAATCTCCACAGACTCGGGAGTCGTGATGTGCGCAATGTGAAGGTGTCCCTCGAAACCGGCGTCCCTGGCAAACATTATCTGGTTCTCAACGCCCTTTATCTCCATTTCCGGAGGTTTCGCAAGATTCCAGCTTGAAGGGTTCTCAGGAACCCACAGGTTTGCCCTGCCAAGGCTCTCCTCCTCGCAGTGCACCGCGAGCACGCCATTGTATTTGGCTTCGGTCAATACCCTGTAAACGTTTCGTTGGTCCTCCTCCGCAAGTACTGATAGGTCCCCTGTCGATTTACCGGCATAGAGTTTTATCCCTACAACGCGCGGATTGTGCATGGCGACATCGGCTGCCTCCCTGAGCTGATCCGGATCCCTTGTCGCACCTATGTATAGGTAATAGCCGTTGCTGCATCCCTCAATCTTGGCGGTATTAAGCCGTCTTTCGACAGTATCCTTGTCGATGATTGGCGGCTTCGTATTGGGCATGTCGCAGATTGCGGCGACGCCCTGGCTTTCTGCAATGCGCATCACGCTGCCTATAGTCGCCTTGCTGTATTCATTCCAGTCCCTGCAGTGCACATGGGGATCTATATGCTTGGTCGCATTTCTTCTCTGGGCATCTGGCATCGTTTCACCGGTAATTATTCCAACGGATAACCTATAAATAAGTTCCATTTATATGAAACTATGACAGGGCAATTTATAGGATAGGCATGATCAGCTGTTGGAAGTCAGTGGCGCTGGGAGCGTCTCGATCTGGCTTAGGGACACCGGCCTGCCTATGGATGTCTCGTTCAGGAGTAGCAGCGTGTCTATAGTATAAGCTTGCATCTGGTTTGCAGTCAGGGATGACAGGTGGATATTTGTCTGCGCCGATAAGTTGAGCGGCACGCGGTACTGGTCGGATATGCATGAATCAAACCCCCCATTTATCTGCATCTCGCTGAGCAGCGAATCTACGAGAGCGGCAGTGGAATTTTTGGAATTGCCTGACGAGAGGTCCGACAATGCAGTGGAGTTAAGCCTAAGGCTCTCCGTCCCGTTGACGAATGTGCACGGGAGCCCGTTATGGGATGCCTGCCTTACGAAATCCACCGAGGTTGAACTTGAGGATAGCAGCCTGCGCGCATTGGAGAGCAGGGTTCCAGATGAATTGTACTGGTAGGAAAGCCTGTTGCATGCCGACTGGTTCCCATACGGGGACATGGAGAAGGCGCAGCTGTATGTGCCGTTGCCCGGAAGGTTTATGAATACAACATCGAATTCCTCTCCGATTGTCGTGTTCACCAGGAAGGCGATCCCTATCCTGCTTGCGTTCCCTACGGATTCGTAGTTGACGAATATCGGGAACGTGGTTGATTTGGGTGAAGCGGCATAGGATGAATTTGGCGTGGATATGGTAATGGTTCCCCCGTATGAAACGTTTGTCTGGCTGGGCCCGGTAGACGATAGGTATTGGATCAGTGACCCTATGCCCTCTTTCCCGGATATCGCAAGGGAATCTACCCTGCTTCCCGCAAGTGGTTTGTAGCTGTATAGCGCAAAAGCGGCTATTGCGACGACTATGACAACAGCTGCAATAACATAGATTATCGTCCGCATGATATGATGCCTTTGGTGCGGGATTACTCCCTTGTGGGCTGCTCCTGCTGGGCCTGTATCCCGCCGCGCTTGCCCTGCTTCTCCATCCTTGCCCCGGAAAACTGCAACTGCACATCCTCCTCCATCTCAAGATCCATCCACGCCTTTATGTAGGTCGCCATGTTCTTGAAGGGCTTGGAGAACCTGTCGGTAAGGATGTAAGTATTGTTCTCGTGCTTAAGCAGCCCTATCTCAACCCCGAAGTCCAGGTATCGTTTTGCGGTAGCAACCGGTATGTGTTTCGGGACGTTCTTGAGCCTCAGGCCCTTCCCGATCTTGACAGAATGTATAAGAGTGGCGAACCTGTATGCCTCAGTCTCGTTATCGAAGAATATCTTTGCGACGTCCTTGACCTTTACGTCCTTGAGCTTCTCCTTAAGCGGTGCATCCTCGAATTCCCAGTATTTTATCGCCATCCCGTCACGATTATAAAGAGGGACTTAATGCTTAATAAATGTTATTATATCCCCGCTTTTGAGCACGTGCTCCGACCCTACCCTTTGCCTGCTGAATTTTGCGCTCGGGCCTGATATGTAGGCGCACTTAAGGTTGTCCAGTATTTCGGTGTGTATCTTCAATGCGGCGGCGCCCACTGTTGAGCCGTCCCTCAATATCATGGGCTTTGGGACTGATTCCTCCTTGGGCTTCAGGTATATTGTCATTATGCCAAGGTTATCGTATATCGACTTCTTGAGCCGCTCGATGTTCGTTCCGGATGTCGCGCTTATCGGCACAACCTGGATCTGATGTCGTTCCCTCATGCGCTCCGCAATTGCAGCGTAGTCTTCCGACAGGTCTATCTTGTTGAGGGCGGCTATAGCGCGCATGTATCTCGTCCTTCCGGATACCACGTCTATCAGGTCATCCGTGGACATCTGCTCCTCTATCCTGATACGCGCGTTGTATATCCCGAACCCGGAGACTATCTCCGATATCTCCTTATCGCTTAGCCTTGACCTGTTCACCTCTATAACCAGTCCTATGTTGCTCGGGGATTCCCTGACGAATGCCCTTGGCCTGGGCTTGTTTATCGCAACGTGAAGCGACTTGAGTTCGCTGAGCAGTATTCCAAGGTGCTCGGGTTTCTTGGAGTCTATGACGAATACCACCAGGTCCGCGACCTTCATTGATGACACGACAGATTTTCCGCCGCCGGCGCCTATGTGGGCGTTCTCTATTATTCCAGGCATGTCGAATATCTGCACGTGCGCATCGTTGTATATCATCATCCCCGGAACAACGGTTGTCGTGGTGAATTCATACAT
Organism: Microcaldota archaeon; assembly: GCA_021829015.1. Next base: position 17,622 of record JAJZOJ010000002.1, read on the forward strand.
CGCGGTCTTCGAGCGCGTGTTGGTGAGCTTGTTTATTATCGAAGATTTCCCCGCGCTTGGGAATCCCATCAACGCCACTGTCGCATCGCCGGCCTTCTTCACGGAGAATCCGATGCCGCGCTGGCCCTTACCCGCTGCGATTATGTCTTTTTTTACCTCGGCAATCTTCCTGCGCAGTATTCCGAGATGCTTGTTGGTCGCCTTGTTGTATTTTGTTTTTGAGTATTCGCCCTTGAGCTCCTCAAGCCTTTCTTCAAGCGCGGATTTGTCGGCCATTTGATCATTTTCTCGAAGTCAAAAACTTATGACGTGCATAAATGAATCTTTATCAAGATAAACAAACGTTTATGCTGCAGATTTTAATTATACATCACTCTTAAATACTTAACTAGTGTTGGTTAGACTGCTATTAGCAAAGTGACACAAATGGCAAAGAAAAAAACCAAGAAGACAACCAAGAAGAAGTCATCAAAGAAGAAGAAAAGGTAATGACCAAATTGTTGGGAACGATTGTTATCGTTCCCATTTTCTTCTTTTTCCGTTTTTCATCAAAACTTTGAGAACCTCCTCCTCAGGCTCCTGTCATTCTTCATCGTGTCGAATATTTTCCTCATCTTGTTGAATTCGGATATTAGTCCGTTCACCTCCTTCTCCGTTGCCCCGCTGCCGGATGCTATCCTTGATACCCTTGAGTGGTTGTGGAGAAGGCGCTCGTTCTTCCTTTCCTCCTTGGTCATCGAGGATATTATTATCTTGTATCTCTTGAGCTTCTCCTCCCCCTGCTCAAGCATGTCCTTTGGCACGTCGGGGGCGCCGGCCATCCCAAGTATGTTCTTCAAGGGGCCCATGCTCCCCATCGCCTTCAATTGGGAATAGAACGTCTCGAAGTTCAGCTCCTCAGACTCGAGCTCCTCCGGCCTCATGCCGGATTCCTTAATCGCGGTCTGGACGTGCTCTACCAGGGACTTTATGTCAGGCACGCCGAGGAGGCCGCCTATGAATTTGTCGGAATCGAAAGGCTCTATGTTGCCCAGTTTCTCCCCAGTGCCTATGAACATTACCTGCGCATGCGCCGCTGCAGCCGCGGAAAGGGCCCCTCCGCCCTTGCCGGAGCCGTCCATCTTGGTTATTATGACCCCGGAGATCTTAACGCTCCGATCGAATTCCCTTGCCTGCCTGCCGGCTATCTGCCCAGCGTCGGCGCTGACCACGAGTATCTTCTCGTCAGGAACGGACCTCGCAGCTACCGCCTTAAGCTCAGTGGTCAATTGGTCGTCTAGGGCGTTCCTGCCGCTCGTGTCGAATATAACCACCTGCTTGTCCCTGAATTTCTCAGATGCCTTTTTCGCGATGTCGGCCGCATCCGTGCTGTTCTCTATCCCGAAGAATGCGACGTTGGCCTGGCTGGCAAGCGTCTCGAGCTGCCTGTATGCCGCCGGTCTCGTGACGTCGCAGCATACGACCGCTGCGCTCAGCCCCCTGTCCTGGTAGAATTTCGCCAGCTTTGCGGCCATCGTGGTCTTGCCGGAGCCGTAAAGGCCCATGAGCAGTATCCTATGGCCGGAGAGCTTCGGCAGGTATTTCGGGCCGACCATCCTGAGAAGCCCATCGTAAACTAGGTTCGTTATGTAATCCTTGTGGCTCAGGCCCTTCGGCGGCTTGCTCTTGAGCGCAGCCTCCTCTATACCCTTCGTGAATTCCAGTACCAGCTTAACCTCTACGTCGGAGCTAAGGAGTATCTTCTGCAGCTCCTTGTTGAACTCCCTTATCGTAGGCGCGTCTATTATCGTGGCGCGCGTAAGCTTCGCTATGGCCTTTCTGAGACCTTCCCCCAGGTCCATGACTATCATTTAAATATTGGGTGCACACCTATATATTCTTGCGGTGGTTTCCTGAAACTGCTCATTGCACAGTCGAATCTGACCCTTAAGGGAGGTGCTGAGCGCGTGCTTCTTAAGATAGCAGAGCACTACAAGGCAAAGATATACACAGCGGAATACGACCCTGCAAACACCTTCGAAGGATTCAAGGATCTTGATGTCGAGGTGATAGGCAAAAAGTCGGGTATACTTCCATACGGCAGGGCCGCCCAGGGCCTCAACTACGGCTTATCGTTCTACAACCTAAAGCTTAAGGATGATTACGACGTGATAAACCCGCACATGGCTCCCAGCCACTGGATACGCAACCATAACGAAAGGGTGCTGTGGTACTGCCATACCCCTCTTAGGGACATATACGACCTTTACCATTACAGGCTGTCTTTGAAGAAATTCCACCAGAAGCCGGTCCACATCATAGGCGCAAGGGTCGTGCGGGGCATGGACCAGAAGGTGACCAAAAGAATAGAGAGGATAGTGGCAAACAGCTACAACACGCGCTCGAGGGTTGTCAAATACTACAACAGGCCAGACGCTACGGTCCTTGGGGGAGGGGTTGAATACGAAAGGTTCAGGAACGGCGGCGACGATAAGTATTTCCTTTATCCGTCAAGGATAAGCCCGAACAAGAGGCAGGATTACGCCATACGCGCATTCGGCCATTTCAAGAGGCAGGTCAAGGGCTACAGGCTCGTGCTTGTAGGCGCGGTCTCAAGGGACAAGTTCTACTACAACTACTACAAGAACGTCGCGGCGCTCGCCAAGGCGGTCGGTGACGTGGAGATAATAACAGATGCCGACGAGAAAAGGCTCAGGGGCCTGTATGCAAACTGCACCGCGGTGCTGTATACGCCAATGAACGAGGATTACGGTCTGGTACCCCTTGAGGGCATGTCCAGCAGCAAGCCGATAATAGGGGTAAGGGAAGGGGGCATAAAGGAAACCGTTGAGGACGGCGAAACCGGAATCCTTGTAGACAGCATCGATGGTATGGGAAATGCGATGGCTGAGATCGCCGAGAACCCAAAAGTTGCAGGGGCCATGGGCAGGAATGGGAGGAAACGGGTCGTTAAGCACTATTCATGGGCAAGATTCTTCAGGGAGTTCGACAAGATACTGAGCAGCGTGAAAAAGGGCTGAGGATTAGGGATTATTGGATTACTTCTGCTTGTCGGAATTCAGGGATATGACGTATTTCGAGATTACCTTCGAGGCGTAATCGAGCACCTTCTTTATGTTCGCCTCGGTGCTGGTCCCCGTGCATATCATCTTCCCGTTCTTGAACAGTATTATAACGGCCTTTGGCTCCTGTATCCTGAATATCGCCCCAGGGAACTGCTCTGGCTCGTAGTCCACCGCCTTTACCTCCTTTGAGAGGGCGTATAGGTCTATCGTGGCATGAAGGTCCGCGCTAACCACGATGTTCTGTATCTTTATAGGCGGTGATTTTATCGGCCCGCCGGAGCCGCCTTTCTTTGCCGTCAGCAACACCTTACGTTATTATTGCACCGGAAAGCTTTATATAGGGATGTTAGATGGCGCCGAACAGGCGCCATGGAATGGTTTTATAAGATTTCGACGGCATTCTTATGCATATACATGAACGGTAAGGTTTCGGTAATCGGCGCGGGCCTGGTCGGCCTATGCCTTGCAAAGGATCTAGCGGAGCGAGGAGTAGAGGTAGACGTCTTCGATTCAAAAGGCGACGTGTCCGATGGGGCGGCAAAGGCCTCAGGTATTTTCTCTGCGAGCGGCATGGATAGGATAGGGATAGACCCAGGGGAATCCATGCTCAATACGCTGGACGGCGCCATCCTGCATGCCGGCGGAGAGAGGCTAAGGGTAAAATCTGGACGGACCATGGCTTACGTTGCAGACAGGGGCATGCTCGCGGAAATATGCAAGAGGGATGCAGAGGGGGCTGGGGCAAGGATCAACCTCGGCCGCAGGATTGGCAGGGATGAATTGCTTGCGCTTGCTGACGATGGCAATATATTGATAGGGGCTGACGGGGCAGTCTCCACCGTCGCCTCGACGTTCCATTTCCCAGAGATGCGCGAATACGTCCTCACATACAAGGCGGAATACTCAAACGCGAGCCCCGAGGACGAGAACTCCGTTGGGCTTTTCTTCTCCAACAGCATGGCATACAGGTTCTTCGGGTGGTACTGCCCATATTCCAACGGAAGATTGGAGGTAGGCATAGGCACCAGCGGATTGGCAAGGGTTTCCGGCTCCGCTGCCTTCTCCATGCTGACGGAAAGCGGCATGCTTGGCGGCGTTCTGGACGGCGCGAAAAAGATCAATGGATACGCCAGCATCATACCGCTCAGGAGCAGGAAGCAAACAGCAAAGGGGAACGTCGCATTGGTAGGAGATGCCGCAGGGCAGGTGAAGGCCACGACCGGCGGAGGCATAATATTCGGATGCTCCTGCGCGCACGCGCTGGCAGAGACCATAGCAAACGGAAAGCCGCTCAGCGAATACGACAAGGCATGGAGGAGGATGTATGGAGCAGACCTTATGATGCACAGAATGCTCCACGAGTACTATTCAGGGATAGGCGCGCGCAGCCTAGGTACGCTTATCAGGATTATGAAGGCGCTGGGGGCTGAGAGCTTCTTCGGCGCGTATGGGGACATGGACAGGCCTAGCCTCATGCTGAAGCGCTTCTTTCTAAGGGGACTCCTGGAATAAGCTCCGAAAAACCTTAATATTAGGACGCAATAATAGTCAATCTCAATAGGGGGTGCTGGCACGTATTACCACAAGGGAACCCGCATAGGCTACGCCCGCGGTGGCGATGACGAGGAGCTGTTGATACGCCAAAGAAGGGACCTTAGGGACGGGCTCAAGCGCATTGAGCAGATGCCGCGAATTGCCCCGCTGATGCTTAGCTACGATACCTCTGAGGAGAAGGAGGCGATACTCAGGGACATGCATGAGGGCTCGCGGATGAAGAAAGGCACCAGGATGAAGTCGAAATACGAATGTATGTTCAGGAACGTGCTGTCGAAGCGCAAGGGCATTCTTGTGCTCTACGAGCCGCTGTCGGTTCCTGTGGACATGCGCGACAGGAACATGGCGATTAAGAAATATACACCGGACTTCTGGCTGCCCCATATGTACGTCAACGGGAAGGCCATCGTGATAGAGCCGCACAACGGGTTGCTGGTCAATTCGGAGTATGCAAGAAAGCTGAAGCGCTTCGGCAAGCAGTATGGGGTATACCTGGTCCTCGCCTGCACGCCAAGCGTCGACAAATGCGGACTTGGGTACAACAAGATAAGGGATTGCGCAGATGAGTTCTGGTGTGTTGATTCGACCCGCGAGGGAAAGGCATTGCTTGCGGACAGGCTTGATGCGCTCCTAGTAAGGGCTGAAAGGCGGGAGAGGAGCGCAATGGATGTTATAGTAGAACTGCTCAGGAGGAACGTCCCGGCAGAGCTGAGCGCCGCCAGGCCCCAAAGGTACAACAGGCCTATATCATCAAGGACCGCACAGCCATTGAAGCTGCGGAGATGACCGGCTGGGGATATATCCCGAACAGTATTATCACAGCCATGGCGAATATCACCACAGCTGCGACATGCCTGTCCATCGGGAGCATGCGCGCCGAAGGCTTTCCGGAATACATTGAGTTCATAACCCTGGCGTAGTAGTATATCGATATGAAGCTGTTGATTATCCCTATGAATGCCAGCCATGCGAGGCCCGAGCCTATTGCGCTGGAGAACAGCAGGAACTTGCCAGTGAAGCCTATCAGCGGCGGGATTCCAGCCATCGAGAGCATTATGACCGAGAGCGCCGCGGCGGCGAAGGCGTTCTTGGTTCCCAGGGAGGAGTAGTCCTCGATCGTGTGCATGTTCTTAGATTCCAGCCAGAGCACAAGGGCGAAGGCGGCGATTATCATGAACGCATGCGCTATCATGTAGAAGATGCTCGACTCCAGGCCAAGCTGCGAAGCGGCAGCTATGCCGACGAGTATGTAGCCGGCCTGGGATATCGACGAGTATGCGAACATCCTCTTTACGCTGTCCTGAACAAGAGCAAGGATGTTGCCGAAGAACATCGTTAGCACGGCCAGCACTATGAATATCTGTGAGAACTGATGGCCGTATATAGCAAACATTGTGAAGTATACCTCAATTATCGCGACAAACGCCACTTTCTTGTTTATTCCTGATATCAGTGCGGTTAGGTGCCCTGGAGCCCCCTCGTATACGTCGGGCACCCAGAGGTTGAACGGGAAGAGAGCGGCCTCGAATCCCAGCGCTGCGGCTATGAGCAGCATTGATGCGCCAAGTATGTCTGACCATACAGTGGTTATTCCGCTAAGGGCGAGCGCAGGGCTGTACTGCAGCAGCAATGCCGCGCCGAAAGCGAACATCGCTGCTGCGATGGAGCTAAGTATGAAGAATTTCGCCGCGGCCTCGAGC
>JAJZOJ010000010.1 GCA_021829015.1 Microcaldota archaeon
CTGGCGGCGCCCGCGTTCTCTGAACCCATCATATACAGAGCGCCATAAAGTCCGTCATTCGAATCGACAGATGGTATTGACCTGCCCAACGCCGCGGCCTTGGATGAGGGCGCCCTGAAAGGCTGTTGCATCGGCTTGCCGGAGAACATCATTATCTTTCCCTTGTCCCTGAACAGCACTATGTGGCTGCTTCCGCCGAGTATGCGCCCGTACAGCTTATCCTCCGTTGCCTTGCCAGGTATTAGGGTGTAGTCCTTCGTCATCGCGTCGCGCACCTTAAGGTCGGATGAGTTCTCCTTTATGAATGCGGCCTGCAGCTCCGCCTGCGCACCGCCGTATATGAATACCGCTATCGCAATATCCAACAGCACTATGAACTCCCTGTAGAGTAGGGAGTATCCATGGGCGAGGGCGGCATAAGCCACCGTGCCCGCGACAAACAGTATCGTTATTATTGCGCTGGACCTCATCGCCATGCGCGTGGCATCGAGGAAGCTCATCCGCCTCTGCAGATAGCTCCTCAGGGCCCTGCCGCCGTCCAGCGGGAGCCACGGGAGGAGATTGAACACCCCAAGGAAGAGGTTCAGCACGAACAGCGTCTGCAGGGTCCTTCCGACGATGCCGAAGCTGAACGCTATGTTGAGAAGCCCGAACAGCGCGGCGAGCAGCAGGCTTGCTACCGGACCGACAAGGGATATCCTGAATTCCATCGGCGGGCTTATGTGCTCGAAGTCTATCACGGAGCCGCCGCCGAAGAAGTTCAGGACTATCTTCTTCACCTTTATGCCGTTAATCTTTGATGTTATCGAATGGAACAGCTCATGCACAAGGACGCACATGAAGAGCAGCACCATCACCAGGAACAGGTATACGCTGAATGCGAGCGATATGAGCAGAAGTATGATGAAGGTCCAGTGAAGCTCTATGTCTATCCCTCCTATCGTCGCTATCCTTGGGGAATACTCCGCCATCGCCAACACATATTAATATTTCATGGCATCTTTATTAACCGCTGTGATTCCTTATGCTGAGGGGGATAAGATTCATACGAGACGAGCCTGCGCTTATAGCAACGTGCGGCAGGCGAAGGTATCTCGTTGTGTCAGACCTTCACATAGGCATGGAACTCAAGCTTTCCGCAAAGGGCGTCCACCTTTACGGGGCGACAAAAAAGATGTCCGAAAGGATTCTTGGCATTATGGGGGATGCCGGTCTTGACAGGATGATAATGCTGGGCGACGTGAAGGAGAATTTCCTGAGGCCGGAGGCTGCGGAGGCCAGGTTGATAAGGAGCTTCTTCGATTCGCTTAAGGGCATGGAGGTGACAGTAACCGCAGGAAATCACGATGCGATGCTGGCGGACATAGTCGACGTTAACATCGTGAAGAACCTGAGGCTAGGCAGGTTCTACTTTGCGCACGGCTATGGAAGGCTTGGGGAGATAGGTGACGGGGTAGACTGCATACTGATGGGCCACATGCATCCTGCGATAGAGACGGAGAGGAACGGTATCAGGGATGCCCAAAAGGTGTGGTGCATATACAAGGAGGAAAACGGGGACAAAAGACTCGTCTCGGTCCCGGCATTCAACGACCTGATAATCGGCACTGACGTTAACAAATACGACAAATTGTTATTCGCAAGCTCCTTCAGGCGCGAGACGATCCTGGGCCTCGACGGGAGGGGCATTGGCCTGTAGGGCTCGATTTCACTCGTGCGATTCCTTGAGTATCGTTATCGGGATTATTCCCTTATCGAACTCCAGCTCCGCAAGATCAAGCGGATTAACCATGTTCTCTGGAACCTTCATCAGCGGCGGCGCCCCGTAAGCGAGCTGCAACGCCCTTGCACCTATGATCCTTGCTTTTTCAAATCTTGTATAGTCCATGTAAATCAGCCGCTGGTATAGTAATTAAGCAACAAAGTTTTTAGATTCTATTATATCGGGTTTGGCTGGAACCTGTCCTTGGCCTCCTTCATCTCTGCGGCGACTGCCTTGCGCCAGTCCTCGAACCCCTTTGGTGAGCTCGGGTAGCGCCCGTAAAGGTTGTTCAGCAGCTTCATCTTCTTTACAACGTAAAGGAGATTGGAGAATGCATTGAGGTTCTCTGCGCCCTTGAGCAGTATCTTGAACTTGCTAGCTATGCTGAGCTCCGGTATTCGCCCATACCCAAGGTCTATTGCGTCCTGTGCGGTTACGAACATCTTCATGCCGTAATTCAGAAGGTCGTTGTTCAGGGATTGCAGATAGATTCGGAAGACCTCCAGCCCCGCAGTCTTGTAGCCGTACTCCTTGTTGAATTCGAGGTTGTATTCCCAAAGACCCTTTATCGAGGTGTCGCCGTTCTGCACTGCCTTCGCTGCATACTCTCCCGCGAGTATTCCAGCGACGAGGGCTGGGCCTATACCTCCTGCGCTTATAGGGTTTGGCATCGCCATGCTGTCGCCGGCGCCCATGTACCCGTTGAATACGAGGCTGTCCATCTGCCTGCGCACCGCGACGGACCAGTATCCCTTGCCGTTGTTGTCGGCATTGTACTGCCTTACGTTCTTTATGACAGGATTGTCCTTGACATAGTTGTCTATCAGCGAATGCAGCGTGTCGGTCTTGCCGAGCTTCTGGTTCCTTATCTCCAGGCTCCTCCTCTGGACCCCGAGGCCTATGTTCACCTTCTTCCCGCTCTTCGGGAACACCCACCCGTAGCCCCCTGGGGCATAGTGCTGGTTGAGGTGTATTATCGCGTTCTTCGGGTCGTAATAATTGAGGTCCTCATGGTCAAGCTCGAACTCATAGATGAATCTGCCTGTAGATTCCACGTCGTTTATGTCTACCTCCTTGTCGACGTATGGGTTGACCGGCAGCTTCCTCCTAAGGGTTGTGGCTATCCCGAGGGCGTCTATGACTATCTTTGAATGTATTTCCTTGTGCTCCTTGTTCCTGTCCTTCCCGAATATGCCTGAAATGGAGTTTTCATTCATTAATGGACCCTCAACTTCGAATTCACTGACGTATTCTGCCCCAGAGTCCAGCGCATGCTTCAGCAGCTTGCGCTCGAATGCAGGCCTGTCAAGCACGTAGCCCTCTCCGTCGAACAGGAACCTGCTCTGCAGGTTAGGCGAAAGCGCCACTACCCCATCGACCTTCAGGTCCAGTTCGGGCTTCGAGAAACCTAGGTCGACCTTTTTTCTTATGTATTCAAGGTGCGACTCCGCTACCGCGTCCCCGCATGTCCAGCCCCAGTTGGTCTTCTTCCCAACCTCGGCCTCCTTGTTCCTATCGAGGAGCAGTACCTTTGCGCCGCCCTTTGCGGCCATGGCCGCCGCTAGCGACCCGGAAAGGCCCGAGCCTGCAACAATTACATCGTATTTATCCTGCATGCTAAGCACTGAAATTAAAAGTATAAGACAGGTAGTATTATTCTTTCAGCTATTTATTTAAAGATTCTCCGCGCGATGCGGTTGTGGCCTTCATGCCTCAGTTCCGTTGCAGGCGCCGCCTTACGCGGTCGGCTGGGCCTCCGGGGGCGGTGTTCGGGTGCCTTGCTATGCCCTCCCTTATAAGCTCGAAGTATGCAGAGGCGTCGACAAATGTTAGTTCGCCGTTCAGCATTTCCGGGCATGTATTGGACCGCAGCCACAGCTCAGACCAGCCCTTGTCCACGTATTCCGCTATTATGTCAAGGGACCGCGGAGAGACATTCTCATTGTTCACCACATGCATCAGGAGCTTGTGATCCTTTCGCATTATCGCCTTTACCGCGATATCTTTAAGTTCTGAGGATGAGTCGGAATTGTCCGCCCTGGAAATGAGCTTTTTGCCGCCCTCGCGATTTGGATGTGCCCAAAACATTCGGTACGCCCTGATCGTCATTTACCATCGGTATCCTTAGGCTGCTTCTGCGCTCCGCCTGGGCTCCTTAGGAGCTTGCTGGCGTTGTGCAGGGAGCCGTACAGCGAATATGCCGCCGCGGTGCCCGCGAATGTTACCCCGGCAATGACCATGGCGCCGTCATAAGAGCGCATGGACATGTTATGTGCGAGGTAAAACGCGGTCCCCTTGTCCGCCGTAATCGCAAACGCCGCGAAAGCTAGCGTATAGGCCATGTTCTTCCGCAGGGTCTTCAGGTCCTCTGGAGTCTTATTGCGCACGGGCGCTTGATTCTTCGTAGTTTTTGATGCCATGTTATCACTGTGCCGTCTTGCCCGTTGCATGGTTTCTCCTCAGTAATTTCCCGAGCCGCTCCATGGTTACCGCAGATGAGTCCAGGAGGCCGTAGAATGCCGCCACGCCCACGCCTATTGCTATTTTCCCATTGGCAGTATACACTGAAAGGTGATGCATGTTGTAATAGGATATGGTCCCGTAAAGCGCACCGAGCGAGGCCGCGGCGAGCGCAGGGGCAACATAAGGCTTATCCAGGGCCTTTGAGGCCGCACCCCTAACCCTGGCAAACGACGTTGCCATGCCAGACTTATTGCCTTCGTTCCCCTTCTGGTTTATTGTCTTCTCAGGCATCTTATCACGGTATAGACGCGTCATACGAGATATATAAACGTTGAACGGGCACCGTCGGTTGTCGTACTTTCTAATGCTATATCCTGAGCCTGATATGCTCGAGCATATTTACGTGCCTTTCTACCAGCGCATTGCTGCGCTCCTCGAGCTCCTTTCGCCTTTTCGCTATGCTGCCCCCCATCTCGCTGATCTGCTCTATGAAAGACAGCTGGTCTCTGGAATCGAACAGGTCCATGGCTATGTCCTCTATGCGCCTGTGTATCTTGTCAAGAGTCCCAGCGCATATGTTCTTGTGGTTTATTACCTCCTCAAGGACGCCATACTGCCCGGTCATCATCGCGGCATCAGATACCGCATCCAACGTCCTGGAGCTGGAATTGCCGTTTCTTGCTATGGCAAGCAGGACCCCCGCTTTCCTGTCGTCGGACGATGCCCTGACCAGTCTGTACAGGATTTCGTCCGGCGTATTGGCATCCTGCGCCTGCCTGAGCTCCCTCGATGTGCCGTCAAGGCGTGCCCTTGCCTTGCTGAATAGCTTGTTCATTTTATCGCCTGCGTAAACATAAAGCGCCGTATATGATATCCTGATCGCATATTTTGCTGTTCGGGCTAATATATAAATGTTACAGTCTTCACGTCGTATGGCGTCAAATGCGCGCGCTGGG
>JAJZOJ010000018.1 GCA_021829015.1 Microcaldota archaeon
AAAGGAGCGCGTAAGCGATTCCCACAAGTCTGCCCTGGAGCGCCTTAGGGAATCCCACATATCCGAGGAATCCGGGCTCCTCAGGGAACTGGATGGAAAGGGTCCGGAAACCAAGGCTACCTCGTTCAAACCCTCATGGATCGTCTGGGCGATACTGCTGGCGCTGATGCTGCTCACATTCTATACAAGAATGCAGAGCACTGTGATAGCCCCGAAGTTCTTCGAGTTCGACCCGTATTTTGACATGATCGATGCACACTATATACTCACATATGGCAAGCAGCTTCTGCTGGATCCCTCTGCCTGGCCTGTCGTCGCCGCAGGCACGAACCACAGGCTGCAGCCCATAGTGCCATATCTCGAGGCGTTCTGGTACAACCTGGCCAACGGGCTCAAGTTCCATCATGCACAGTTCAGCACCTCGCTGATGAGCTACGTTGGCGGCGTATACCCTCCAATAACCGCGGCCCTTCTGGTCTTCGTAATATTCATGCTGCTGTATCATGAATACGATGAGCGCATCGGGCTAATAGGGGCCGGGCTGACCGCGACTATGCCCGTCCTGTTCACAACATTCATAGCCGGGGAGCAGCTGGTGGAGCCATGGGGCCTGTTCGCACTGTTCTTCTTCTTCGCAACATACATGCTTGCGGTGAGGAACATGAAGGACAAGCGCCTCGCGGTCCTTGCCGGAATCGCCTTCGCATCCAACTTCCTTGGCGCGCACTACTACACCGTGACTATGGGGGTGCTCTCGGCGTACATACTCGCGGAGGGGATAATAGACATATTCAGGAACGAGCCTCTGGACGACTTCTACAAGATGAACGCTATAGTCCTCGGGACTATAATACTGCTGTACGCGCTGTATGCTCCCTACCAGGCCACGCTGCAGAGCAACCTCTCCAGCGTCCTCGGCATACCTATAATGATCGCCGGGCCTCTGTTCTCCCTAATATTCATAGCGATACTTGACCAGCTGCCCAGGCAGCTCGCGAAGAGGAAGCTTCTGATAAGGGAGTACGGCACCGTGGCCAAGGCGGCATTCATGGCCGCGCTGTTCGTGCTCATACTCATGCTGATACTGTTCACCAGGGTCGGCAACTCCCTGCGCAGCTTCATAAACCTCAGCGCCAGGTTCACCACCCCGTCAAAACCACTGTTCATGACCGTGCAGGAGTACATCCCTACAGGGATCCTGTACAACTTCGGGGCGCAGGGCTTCGGCGCGATAGGGGCGGGGGCTTTACAACGTGCCTTGGCTGGTGCTGCTAGTGTGCTTCACAGCGATAGTTCTCATAGCCATAAGCATAATCTTCAGGAAGAGCAAGACCGGGGTGTTCTATCTTGCGATCGCGCTTCCGTTGATGTTTGCGGGGTTCTCCGAGGTCAAGTACCTGCCTCACCTCGGCACCGCGTACATAATGCTGTTCTGCATAATAATCGGGGAGATCCTATACCTCGCTTCGGCAGGCTTCAACCTTACGGGCAAGGACATGACAAAGAGGTTCAACAGGGACGTATACTCGCAGCATCCCCTTGCGGCGCAGGGCATGCTGATAATAGGATTGTTCTTCCTTTTCGGAATCGCCTTCGCGGTCCTTGCGATAATATACATACTGGTCTACAGGTATGGCATTCATAAGAACGGCGAGATGTACAACGCGTGGCTCATAATCATATGCATCGTCCTGATATTCCTCGCATTCACGAATTCCATGCTCATATACGGGGAGGGTATATCTGTGGTGCAGTCCATAGGGGCGCAGCTTACGTATTCCTCGAAGGGATCCAATGCATGCTCCATAATGTCAAGCAGGGGCAACAACCTCGGGTACAACATATACTGCAACACAATCCCGCAGTACTGGCTCAATGCGATGTCGTGGATAAATAGCAATGTAGGGCCTAATGCGCCCAGGGTGCTTGCATGGTGGGACTATGGCGACTGGATAAACTGGTTCGGAAACAGCAATGCGGTGCTCAGGGGAGACAACTCCGTGGCAGCGGAGGATTACTCCGTCGCTGCGCAGTACGTCCTTGGATCCCAGCAATACAACTACACCCCCCAGAGGCTTGCCCAATACATGAACTCCAACCAGACTAAGTACGTGCTGTTCGACCAGGATCTCATATCCAAGTGGGGTGCCCTCAACTTCCTCGCATGCGTTAACATAAACGCCACATCCGAGCATTACGCCATAGCGCAGGGCGCCGCATCCACCCCTCCGGTGCCGTACGTGCTTGGGACCTCGCAGTGCGAGCTTCAGCATGACCCAGAATTCGTGCTGCTGCCACTTTCAGCATTGATACCGTCAAACCAGACCCTGGGCCATCAGTCTATAAGCGACTACTGCCCGATATCCAACAGCACAACGACATTCATAAGCGGGTACCTCGTAATAGGCAGCAACCTGGAGAACAAGACTGTGTGCGTCAACGCTGTGCCAAACTCCAACGGAGTGCTTAATGCCTACAGCGCCAACGGGACAAAGCTCAATGCGGTTGTGCAGTCTTCGGCATATCTTGGAGTGCAGAACATACAGGGGAGCTATTACGTCGAATTCCTAATGATATATCTGCCGAACGGGCCAAACGACACTATAACCAACGCGCCGTCGGACTTCTACGACTCTAACTACTACAAGGGCTTCTTCCTTGGCAACCTGCCCGGGTTCAAGCTTGTCTATCCGAGCAACTCTACTGGGATAAATATGGTCAACGGAACGTATCCAATAAGGATATACGAGCTGCCGAACTACACCGGTACGCTGCCTGTGGTTCCGGCAAAGCCCTCGTGGGTGCACAACAACTATACGATGCCGTAACGCACGGGAATAATGTTAAATAACTTGATTTACAAAAAGGATTTTACGGGCTTGTAGCTCAGCTTGGTTAGAGCGACGGTCTTATAAGCTTCTTGGGCAATCGGAATCAAGAAGCGTGGAAAGCCGTAGGTCGAGAGTTCAAATCTCTCCAGGCCCATGAATTGTGATTAAATGTGCATATTCTGCGATCTTGCCAAGGAACATGGCACTGCCGTGCATGATGACGACAAGTGCTTCGCCATACCTGACAAGTACCCGTCGGAGTACGGCCATCTTCTCGTTATATCAAAGGATCACGTGGAGAGCCTTCTGCCAGCATCGGATGAAATGGTATCCCATATGTTCATAGTGTCCAAGAGCATAGCCCAGCTACTGAAGGAAAGGCTCGGCGCCACCGGGGTGAACGTCGCAACCAACATAGGCAGGGATGCAGGGCAGATGATAGACCATTTCCACATACACGTGATCCCAAGAGGGGTGGACGCCCCAGGATTCATGAGGCACAAGGAGCTATCCAGTGCGGACTACGAATCGCTCGTGGCAAGGCTGAAGCGACCCGGTTAATACCTTACTCCCGTTTCCTTGCCGCAACTTCCGCACCTGTAAATAACCTGCCTCCTGCTGCTTGATATCCTTACCGATAAGTTCTTGCCAGGAACCAGCACCGCACTGCATTTCCTGCACATGCGCCTCCGCATATGCATTGGAAGCCTTATCCGGTAATGCCTGCATATCCTGTTTATGAGCTTTGCATAGAGTGCGGAGAGCTCCGGCTCATCATTGAAGGATTCGATCATAAGCGGGTAAAGGATATCTATCCTCTGCATAGCGATCTTCTTGACCAGTCCGCTGTTCTTCATCGCATCTATACTCTCATGCGGTCAAGTACCTCCGGCATCGCCTCCTCCATTGACGCAGAGTCGCGTATGGTTATGAGGTTATCGGCTATTACGAATGGCTTGTCGGACGGCACCCCATGGAAGAGCATAACAAGCCTCTTGGTCTCCACGTCGGATGGCGGTATTGCCGCAGGCCTCCCGTTTATTATGTTGGCCCTCGCCTGCACCTTGACAGCATTGCCTATGCCTATGACGTACTTTCCCGAGTCGTTGAATTTTATCATCAGGTCGAGAAGCGGCCTGTAATCAAATAGCTTGTAGGAGTCTATGCCAGAGCCGTCTATTACAACTATGCCACCGTAATCCTTGGTAGATACCCTTGCGGCATGGACCGCCGGCCTGCTCACCGCCCCATGCATTCCAACGCAGTCGCTTGAGGTGTAGCTCGATATGTCGTAGTCAACCCCCCACTTCTTCAGAAACAGGGTCATGAGGGACAGGGACTCATCCCTGAAATCCTTGGGCGGAATTACAACAAGGAACCGCATATGCTTACCCTTTCAGTTCTCCATGTATGGGGCAAGATAGTACGACACGCTTGCATCCCCTATCTTGTAGTCGACCTTTATCGGCTCCTCAGTCTTTATCGAAAGCATCATCGTGGCGTTTGAGGGGCACGCGCTTATTATCCTCTCCAGATAATCGAGGTTGAACGTTGCCGATGACGCCTTTGACGCGTTAATCTTCTTTATGACATCCGCATTGTTCATGTGCTCCTCCTCAAGCTCTCCCGCGTCTCCCTTGGCTACCACGAAGAAGGAATCCTTGTCCGTCCTGAATCCTATGTGGGTCGAAAGCAGGTTGGCGTCCTTCAGTATCTCCTTAAGCGAATCCGATTTCACCTCTACGACGGAGTCAAACTCTATCTTCGGCTCCTTGTCCGCATCCTTCCTGACCTCTATCATTGGCAGCCTGTACCTCCTATTGCTGTTCTTACCAATGAACTCGACAACGAACTTGTTGCTGCTGTCCTTCATCACGAGCTGCTCCTCGCTCCTCGAGCTTGCGAGTATCTTGCCAAGGTTCTCGAGGTTGAGGCCCACGGTTACGGGCTTGTCAACGTCGTACTTGGAGAACGCCTTGTTGGGGGCAAAGAAGGATATCATACTTATTCCGGAAGGGTCCATGGCCTTGAGCGTTATGCCCTCCTTCGAGATATTGAAGGAGCCCTCATCAATGAGGCTCACTATCGAGTCAACGCAGTTCTTCCAATACCTTGCATCGTCTATCTTTATC
>JAJZOJ010000040.1 GCA_021829015.1 Microcaldota archaeon
ACCCTCACAACGACGATGTTAAGGAACAATTCAGTGAAGGTAACCGTAGGTAAACCAGATTATGGCTACATAGGGAACAGCACTGCGGGAGGATCCAATTAGTCCGAATGCGCTCCTCTCATCCTCCCTCGGGGAGTATCGCATCGACTATGTAGTTCGGGCTGTAGGGCATAAGCGCATCGTACGATTCCCCAACTCCGAAGAAAAGTATCGGTATTCCTGTCGTATGGGATATCGATAGAGCGCCACCTCCCTTGGCGTCGCAGTCCAGCTTCGTGAGTATTATCCCGTCGATCCTGACGTGCTTGCTGAACTCCAGTATCTGCTCCGCGATCCTGTTCCCCGAGGTGCTCTCCCCGACGAATATCGTGATGTCCGGCTGCGCAACCCGCACCATCTTCTCTATCTCGTTTATCAGGCTCTTGTTCGTTTCCTGCCTTCCGGCGCTGTCTATGAGGACTACGCCTATGCGGTGGGCCTTTGCATAGGCTATGGTATCGAATGCAATGCTTGCGGGATCTGCGCCGTAAGTCCCTTTTATTATCGGGACGCCTATCCTCTTCGCATGGTGCTCTATCTGCTCTATTGCCGCCGCCCTGAAGGTATCGCTCGCTGACAGGACATTGCCTACCCCAATCTCCTTGAAGTGATTCGATATCTTAGCTATCGTTGTGGTCTTCCCTGCCCCATTCGGCCCAAGAAACAGTATCTTTACTGGAAGCTCCCCTGATTGCCTCCTCTTCTCTACGAAATCGTATATGTCTATCCAGTTGCCCTTCTGTAGGACAGAAAACAGGGATCCCCTGACGCTTTCCGTTATCGCCTCCCTTATCTTCCTGGAATTTATCTGCTTCTCCATGAGCTTATTATGGAGGTCGCCCACGAACTGCTCCGTCGTGTCATAGGACACGTCAGATTCGAGCATGGACATCCTTAGCGTTTCCAGGAAATCGTCAACCTCCTTCTCGTTGAGCCTTACGGTGCCTAGGAAGGCGCTCTTTATCTTGGTCTTGAGCGAGAGCTTTATTATCTCGTCATTTCCCTTCCTCTGTTGCTCCTGCTTCCTGGGCTGTTCCGGCTTCCTCTCATATTCCTTATCTGACTCGGTCCGCTGCGGCCCCATTCTTACGATTGGTTTCTCCGCTGCCGGTTCTGGCTCCCTTTCCTTGGCAACCTGCCTCGGCGGTTCCTTCTTTGCGTTTGAAGCGTCATGCGTCCCAATATTTTCGGGTTTCGGGTATGATCCGACTGCCTTCTTAACTTCATCAGCCTTGCCATTCCTTTCCTCTTCATCTTTCTTGGATTCCTCAGGCCCTGTCTCTTCCTGTTCGCTTTCCTCCTCTTCCTCGGACTGGGGTGTTTTCTCATTCTCCTGTCCGCTTTCCCGTTCTTCCTGCTCCTTTTCCTCCGTTTGGGCAGACTCTCCGCTCTCCTGCTCTTCCTTGTTCTCCTCCTTCTTTATGAAGCCCTTGACCGCGTCGGAGAGCTTCTTCCTTAACCCCTCAAACATCGAAATACCTGTTATGCCCCTTCAAGCCTGTACGAAAGCTCCATCAACGCGTTCTCTATCTGTTTCCTGCTGCTCGCAAGCCTGTTGAATTCCTCAGTGTGCATCTTGATTAGCGATTCAACATAGCCTCTTGCGGACTCAGCATCCTTCTCCACGAGGTATCCTGCGCCAACGGAAACAAGCACTGAATTGTTGTCGGAGATCCTGCCCAATGCGTATGCGCCTCCCCCAAGGCCGACAAGGACATCCTTGTCCTTTAGCATGCCGTTATTCTCCAGGGTGCGCTGGGCGGATCCCAGTGCCTGCATCTCCTGCATGACCGCGTTTATCGATGCGCTTATCGCCTCGTACTGGCCCTGGTACACGCTCTGCATGTACCTAAGCTCATCCAGCGTCTGCCCAGTTTTTGAATCCGAATTTCCGGCCATGTTAATATTGTGCTGTTATTCTTTAATATTCTCATTCAAGGGCGTCGACCACCCTTGCGAGCTCGTATCCGGTTGTGGAATCCCCAACAGCCACCCCGTTTGAATTGCCTACTGCAGCAAGCCCTATGTAAAGCCCCCCGCCGTTGGCGGTTGTCAGCACGGAATCGAAGCCCGTGAGGTTGTCCCAGTCCTCCTTCTCCTTTGCGGTAGACCTGTTGCTGACAGCAAGGCCCCTGTTAGTGAGTATGTTGTTGGCGCCTACTGTCTTGAATCCCCCGGTGGACGACCTTATTACCTCAACTCCGAGCACGTCTGCTATCTCCCTCTCCGCGCCAGCATCGTAGTCCGGGTTTATTATCGCAATCTTGTCATTGGCAAGAACATTGCTTCCTATCGCGTTCAGGTCGCTGTTTATGACTCCTATGTTGATTCCCAGATCCGCCTTCTTGAGCGATTCAAGCTCATTGTCCAGGATAAGATTTGATACTATGATCCCGTTGCTGTTTGCCCTGGAGAATACCCCTATGAGGTCTGAGCCTGATATAGATACTTCGACAGCCCTTGCCTCCAGGAGCGAAGACATCTTCTCCTTGACGTTGCTGGTGAGCCCTGCCCCCGTGAATACTATGTCGTCGCTTGTAGTGCAGAAAACGCCTATGTAATCGCTGCCCAATACCCTGTACTTGGCAGCCTCCATTGCCATCTACTTCTTGGCTGCAGGCTCGCCCTTGCTCTCCTTGGGCCTCTCCTGCGCCTTAGCCTCCGCGCCGTTGCCCGAAGGCTTCTTCGCTGCGGCCTTCTTCTCCTCCTTAGGCTTCGCATCCTTCGCCTCCGTTGAGGTGCCTGCTGCAGGGGCTGGCTTGGCCTTGACCTCGAACGGCGTAACAGTGGCTATGCCGTTCTCGATGCTTATGCTTACCTTCAAGGGCTTCATGCTCCTCATGTTCTCCTTTAGCATTATGGAGTTGAGCTCCTTGCTTATCTTTATGCTGTCCCCGCCCACGTTGGTGGCTCCAGCAATCCTGCGCCTCACGTAGTGGGCTATCCTCATCGGCCTCTTCCTCCTCGGCTGCCTGGAGAGGTATTTCCTTATGTTTATCGTAAGCAGTCTGCTAGCCATATGCGATCACTTGCCCTTGTCCTCTATCTTTAGCTTCTGGAACCTCCAGTTCCTGTTGAACCTGTTCTGCTGCATCTTCCTGTGCGTCCTCAAGGTAGCGAGAAGCGGCATCCTCCTTGCCTGCTTCAGCTTCTTGCCGAGCCTCTGTTTCTTGTAAGCGCTTTTCTTTGACATACGATACAACTCATTTGTGCCTGAACTCTATGGTTGGCTCCCTCCTGCTCGTCATCTTGGAAAGTATGGACCTGAGCTGCTCGTCCGTTATCTTTCCGGAGACCCTGTTTCCCTGAGCGAGGGATGCGACGAGGTTCACCAGTTGGTTGTAAAGATCGGGGTTCGAGATCCTTATGTTCATCAGCCTCTCGTAGGCCTTGGAATCGAGGAATTGCCTCATCAGCTCCTTCTTCCTCTCCTCCATCTGCGCGTTCCTCAACGCATCAGAAACCCTTTTCCTCAGCTTCTTCTGGTAATCCGCCTCGTTTTCCTCCATGGAATTCTACTTAAGCGTTATTCAACTCCTTGCATATCTTGTCTACGAAGGACCTGCCCTGCGGGGTTATGACCCTGCCCCCCTTGGTGTTCTTGACGTAATTGAGCTTCTCAAGGCCCATGAGCGAGTCCCTTATGATGCTGCCCCCTGCCCTCCTGTGGTGCATCCTGTGCACTACGTGGCCCTTCCTGGAGCCGTACCTTGTCCTGAGCCTCGATACTCCTATCGGCCCGTTCAGGTACACCTGCCTCAGTATCGATGCACTCCTGACGTACCAGAAATCCGGGTCCTGCGGTATCCTCTCCTTGTTCGATCCTGTCTTTACGTAGTCTATGTACGTCGGCTTGTCCAGCTTGCCCTTGAGCCTGTCCGCGGCTAGCCTTATGAGGTCTGAAGACTTTACATCGTATATATTGGCCATTTGCTCACTCAAAAAGAGCAGAAGTTGGACTGAAATCCAATTCGTTAAATAATAAGCCCATAAACATATTAATATCTTGCTCTGCCCTGCCATTTGGGGCAGTGCGGGGCCAATGCGCGCCATATTGCCCAAAACCCGCATTTCATACCATTTCTGCCCAAAAAGTTGGGTTAGCTTTATATATTTGGAGCATCATAACCGAACCGTGATAAAATGAGCACAGCAAGCGCAGTCAACAGAAAAGCCAAAGTACTTCCGTTCAAGACACCTCCACTTCGGGAGTTCCCAAAGGAATTGATACCATCGCACATAATATCGGAAGCAATGAAGATATTTGACGAAGGCACAAGGGAAGGGCGCCATGAAGAGGTGGCACATATGCCCGAGGTCTTCGGATTCTTAGGTATTACCGGGAGGACTCCAAAGGAATGCAAGAAGCCGGATAACCTGATAAGGCTTTAATGCCGTTGCGCGGGGTCTCGGGAAACACCCGAGCCCGCCGCAAGAATACGCCCTACCATCCTATCCAGATCCTTCTCCCCGAATACCAGTATGTTCCCATTTCCGAATGTCCTTGAGTAGTAATCCAAATTGTGCTCCCCAGTGACCACAATAACCGTGTCATAGCCCTTTGACCTCTCCGCGAGCATCTTAGATGTGCTCCGCACGGACTTGGACCCTGTCTCGTACTCAATCGCTATCGCCTTTCCGTCATGGAACGCCATTATGTCTGGGCCAGTCGCATTGTCGATTATCGTGTTACGTATGCCTTTGGACGAAAGTGCCTCGGATATGTAGCCAACCCATACCTCGTGGGTGAGGCTCAGGGATGGATTCCGCAGCATTATCCACCTGTCTGTCCTGTCTGTGCATATCTCCCCAACCTCGAACTCCCCTGCGGATAATGCTGCTGCCATCCCCTTTCCATCGACGTCCACTCCATCCATCCTAAGGGAACTCATACTCACCGGTTTCCTGCACCTTGCCCTGAGGAGCGCAAGGATCTCCCCATCCCCGGAACCATACATAGCGTTGTGCAGCTCCCTGAACTTTGGCGTGGAGACAACCACTGCCCTCCTCATCACGCTGCTTACGAGTATCGCCTCGTGCTTTCCGAGCTTTGATATCCTAGCCCTTATCGCATCTGCTGCTTCCTGGCTGCCGCAGGATAGTACCTTAGAGGCATAAGCCATCTCCGAGGGCTCCCTTGCATAGAAGGTCATGAAGGTGGAGCAGTTCGTCATTATCTTCCTGTTTAGGGTGCTTGAGGCATGTGCGACTATTATGACCCCAACTCCGTATTTCCTGCCCTCCTCTATGAGCTTCGTTACTATTAGCCCGCTGCCGGAGTCGTCCATCAGGAAGTGGGCCTCGTCAACCATGACGTAGAGGTTCAGTCCCCGCTGCTTCTCCTTGTCGTGCATCGATGAGTACAGTCTGCTAAGCAGCTCCCCGATGTATATTATACGCGATTCCCTGCCTTTCATCCTCGCAAGTGAGAACGAGTGCAGCCCTGATGCAAGGCCTTTGGAGTCAAGCCCCGTGCCCTTGAAGGAATCGGTATTCAGCGGAGAAAGCCTCGCCCTTATGTGCAGAAGGGAGTTCCTCTCCCCAACGCTCTTCGAGTTCCTTATGAATACGCCCAACTCAGCTATCAGGTCCTTTATCGTGGGGGTGCCGTGTAGCTCCCTGTCCTCCCTTCCCCTAGCGCCGAACTTCCTGTACGTATACCATAGGCATTCGCTAAGCTTCGTCGTCTGTATGTATCCAAGGGAGTAGACCTCCTTGAGCAGTCTAGATAACTCGGATATGCGCTCCCCAACGGTTGCACCGTCGAGCTCCAGGAGGTTTATTCCGGAATACGCGGAATCATATACCGTTCCTCCCATGCTCCTTACTGCAGCAGAATGCTCGTCATGGGCATCGAACACGATACACGATACGTTGTTCGTCCTTATACCGAGTAGCAGCGACCTCAGCAGCGTGCTCTTCCCGAAGCCGCTCATTCCCGATATCACTATGTGGGGGTTGGCCTCCAGTGCAGGGTCTATGAAGACCTTGCCCCCTGCCTTTTTCCATGCATGGTGCATGTACGAGGTCGCATTCCTTCCGTTGAATTCATACCTCAATCCTGTGGAGAGAATGCTCTGCGATGTGCCTATGCACAGCCTTGATGCGCTGCCGCCGTCGGCGGCAAGTCCTAGTTTTTCCAGTATCGCGTTTTTCAATTCGCCAAAATCCATAGCAACACCAATGGAAAGTGTTTTATCATGAGGAATCCGAAATTAACCGTGCAGAAAAAGGTGCCTCCCGGGCAGATACTGTCGAAGACATTCCCAGTTCTTAGCGCGACCGATCCGCCGGAAATAGACCTAAAGGACTTCAGGTTCAGGGTGTTCGGTGCGGTAGAAAAGCCCTACTCGATGAGCTGGGAGGAGCTGATGGCCCTGCCGCACGAGCGCAAGGTAATCGACATAGACTGCGTCACCCACTGGTCAAGAATAGGTGACGAATGGGAGGGCATACCGATAAAGGGCATATTGGAGAAGGCCTCGCCAAGGGGCTCCTTCGTGATGGAGCATGCTGACAGCGTTGGCTACACCACCAACATCCCGATGGAAAGGGCGACTGCCGACGGGGCGATGCTCGTGTTCGGGTTCAACGGCAAGCCCCTCGAGCCTGACCACGGCGGTCCCCTTAGGGCCATAATACCTGGGTTGTACCTCTGGAAGAGCGCAAAGTGGATAGACGGCCTGGAGGTAATGACGGAAGACAAGCCGGGGTTCTGGGAAAAGAGGGGGTACAACATGCACGGGGACCCGTGGAAGGAGGAGAGGTACTGGGACGTGAAGGAAGGGGTAAGCAGCATACTTAAGAGGGTGCTTGACGTCAGGCAGCACAAGGACAAAGGGAGCAAAGAGCAACAATAATATATGTTGAGCCGAAAACTAATTCTGTGCCAGGGTGGCGGAATCCGGTAACGCGCCGGTCTTGAGCTTCAAAGCATCAAGAGCTGATTGGTGATGCGAACAGGCAAACCGGTTTCCTCACGGAATTTAGGGTTCAAATCCCTACCCTGGCGAATCTTTAACCCGCCAGCAAGGCGCAAAGCAACATTTATATATTACGGAAACAGCAAAATCTACCGATACTATGGCAACAGTAACAATGCAAAGGAAACAGGAGTACAGTAGGGTCTCCCGTACCTACGAAATGATGACTGCTGCGGCTGCCGCCAGGATGCCAAATCTGGCAACGGCCATGGAGGCTGCGACAAGTGGAGTTCTTATGCGGGAGCGCGATGACAGCCTGAACGCGGTGTTCGTGAGCTCTAGAGATATACCTAAGAACATAACCGATGTCCTGAAGAGCAAGCCATACATATATGCTCACATGGACCCTGCAACTGGCCTTACGGAGATATCCAAGGAGCAGTACAAAAAGACGAGATGTGAGAACAGCATGTTCATACACAAGAGCGTCCTCGATTGCATGGATAACGGGATGCCGCTGGTCCTGAGCATGGAACTCAAGATGTCAAGGAGGCCATTGCACTACGTCCTTGCCGCGGATTACCTAAACATCAGCAAGTACCATGCAGCGGAACTAACTGACGGTCCAAGTTTTGTGCCGGCAACCAGCAGCCCAAGCAGGGATGCCATAACCCACTTCCGCAGGGGCTGATTGCCCGACAGGACTGATTGGCTTCTTTTTGCCAATCAGCCTATCATTACGTTTCCTACAATGTTGGCGGATACATCCGCGCCCTGTCCTATTTCCGCGTTTGAGCCCATTTGAGAGTTTACGGTCTCGGAATTCTCATTCGCGTTGGCACCCGATGAGGTGTTGACTATTATTATCGGGTGCGCAGAATTCTCGCCTCCGTTTGCCCCGGCCTCAATCCTGTCTCCCATGTTGCCATTGGACCATCTGCCTATTAACGATGGTATGGGCACGTTCCCAGGCTGTATCGCATTGCCGTTGCGGGTGCATGACATCGCCCCGTTCTCGTAGCTGCACTCTATCTCTACCTTGATGCCGTTGTTGCTCTGCGAGATGTTCAGGAGAGTGGAGTTGCCCTGCATGCCGAAGATGTCCTCAAAGCCGCCGTTGTTCAGCGCCTTGGCGCTAACGTCAATTCCCTCCTTGCGGTTCACCTGCACCTGTATCCTTTCCCCTTCCTGCGGGCGGTAGCACCTCCCGAATGCCACGCTGTTGGCCGCGCCTGTATAGCAGCATCCCTTTGAGAATGCGGTAGCATTGGACATGTTTATGCCGTTTGCCTCAAGGTATCCTCCTCCGAGGCAGTGCATGACGACTATGCCGTTAGCCGCTATCGCGTTGTAATCCTCAGCGTTTGCCGACATGTTTATTATGTTGGACTCATCACCTCCGAATATCAGGAATCCATGCTCCCTGACCACCAGCGGCACGGGCCCAGTTCCATTGAGGATTACGTGGCCATCCCTTACCTCTATGAGCGTGTTCTGCGGCATGGAGTAGTTGTACTTCATGTTGCCCTTGTCATCCATTCCCATCTCCCAGTATGCCCTTATCCTTCCGGGACCCTTCGCGACTATTATCGAGCTCTGGTTCAGCTCCAGGCTGTTGTCCTCTACCTGCCTGAAGTTTATCACAGGGGTCATTATCAAAGTGCCGTTGCCCGTCATGTGGAGCGAATGCTCCAAATTGAAATCCAGGTTCAACCACTGCGATGAGTTTGTGCTGTTGCTTATGTTGAAGTTCCCGAATATCTTCAGCTTGCCGCTGGGTAGCAGCACGCTCTCTTTCGTTCCGTTGACCGTTGCGACGACGTTCGATATGTTTAGGGCTATCTCGTCGTATTGCCCTGCCTGCAGCTTCGTGCCAGACATTATCGCGGATATGTTCTTCAGCGCGACTAGGTTGAATGTGCTTGTCTGGATCTTCACGTTGTACCACTTGCCAGTGCTGGTGCTGTGGA
The DNA here is from genome assembly GCA_021829015.1 of Microcaldota archaeon. Next base: position 8,933 of record JAJZOJ010000040.1, read on the forward strand.
CGCTGAGGTTGTCAACCGTTATGAACAATGCGCTTATGTTGTACAATGCAGGGGAGTCGGAAACGGAGAATACCGTGCTGCCTGCAGGTACCGCGGAGCCAGGAGTTATGTACACCTGCTGCGCCCCAAGGTAGCTCGATGTGCCCTGCCTTGAAAGGAGCAGGAATGCTGCCACGAGTACCAAGGCTACAACCACGAAGGATGCCGCAGCGGCCCTCCTAAGGCCCCTTATGTCGAATCCGTTCCTCCTTCCCGAATTATTATTAGCATTATTCAGCTCGTAGTATTTCCACTTCCTGGGCCTGTCCTCAACCAGCTTTATGTCCCCGGAGTCCATTAGCTCCTGCAGGTGCTGGCTTACAGTGGATGGCGCAAGGTCGAGCTTCCTGCTCAGGTCCGTAAGCGTCTCGTTCTTCTTCCCCAGTATGTCTATTATCATGCTTTTGGTGTTTCCGGTCTTGCTCATCTGATCACCAATACGGTATTTGTATGGAATCTCAAGTTATATATACCATGCTAGATATTTAGGTTTTTATTTCGGTTTTGCCTTTATGGGGCATCTGCTGCAAAACCGTAGCAAATAAATATGCCTGCAGGCAGTATCTATGCGATATAATGTCTGGGATAAAGCGCAAGGGCCTTGGGAGTACCGGAGAGACGATACCTGAGCTCGGGATAGGCACCTGGAAGATGGGCTCATCGCCAGAATCTGAGATACTTTCAATACGGCATGCGCTGTCCATAGGGATGGATTTGGTAGATACCGCGGAGATGTATGCAAACGAGTCGCTCGTCGGCTCTGCGGTGAAGGGAAGGAAGGCATTCGTGGCTACCAAGGTCTCTCCAGGGCATTTCAGGCATGACGATGTGATATCCGCATGCGACAGGAGCCTGGAGCGTCTTGGCGTCGAATGCATAGACCTGTACCAATTGCACTGGCCCAACCATGGCATACCAATAAAGGAGACGATGCAAGCCATGGAGGAGCTGGCGGATTCCGGGAAGATAAGGCACATAGGGGTGAGCAATTTCGACACCGAGGAGCTTATCGAGGCGCAGAACTCCATGGAGAAATACCCGATAGTCTCAAACCAGATAGAATACAGCGTTTTCGTAAGAGGTGCAGAATCGGAGCTGCTAGACTTCTGCTCTGACAACGCGATAACGGTGATAGCATACAGCCCGCTGGGACAGGGGGCGCTTTTCGATCAAAGGTACAGGGATACCTATGAGCTTCTTGAGCGGATAGGGAAGCCCAGCGGCATGACCGCGCCGCAGGTAGCCCTCGCATGGGTGGTATCCCACAAGAACGTGGTTGCGATACCTAAGGCAGGCAGCATAAGGCATGTGGACGAGGATGCGAAATCATCCGGGTTGAAATTGTCCAACGAGGAGTTCGCTGAGATAAGCGAGAAAGCGCAGGAGAAGCGGTCGATAGGCCAGAGGTTCATCCCGTTCCTGAAGAAAGGCGGCGCATGGGCCAATGCACTGCAGTACTTCCAGGAGAAGAGGGGCGGGTTCTACCGCAGAAGCAGTACGACGAGGTCCTCGAAGAAGTAGTGCGATTTCCTGACGATCTCCATTCCTTTGCCGGTATCCGTGGAGTAGCCGTTCAATGAGCTCTCCAGAAGCAGCGCGATTCCGCCATCCTCAAGGTGCTCCTTGTAGGATGCGATGAACCTGTCTATCAATTCCCTTCCTCCCTTGCCTCCGTCAAGGTCGACGCTTGCCTTATCCCTGCTGGGAAGGTACGGGGGATTGAATATTATAGTGTCGAATTTTCCATGTATGCTCCCAAACATGTCTGATTCGGCGAATTTCCCATCTACGCCATTGCGTGTCGCATTGGAATGCGCGCATTCCAGCGCCTTTCCATTGATATCCGAGAATGTCACGTCGCAGCCCTTCATTGCCGCGGTGATCCCCTGGATTCCCGAACCTGTGCCAAGGTCAAGGACTCTTCCGCGCGCATGCTCCTCCACCGCATCCGCAAGAAGGTAAGAGTCCTCACGCGGCTCGTATACCCCATCGCATACGCTTATCTGCGCCCCGTCCATGCTACTATTCTGTTTCCAACCATTAAAAACGGATTGGCCGTCAGTACTGGATGCAAAACCAAAAAGAAAAAGAAAGAAAAAAGAAAAAAACAAACAACCGCAGTGGCTACTGCCTCATGCCCGTGCAAACCCTTCGTACTACGGAATAGGACATCCCGTTCCTGGAGACCTCTATGCTCATCGTATACCTCACGTCCTTTGACTGCTCTGCCATCATCCGCTCGCTTATCTTCCTGCAGCGAACAACCTCCCTTATGTGGCCTATCAGCTCGTCCCTCAGTGAGATATCTCCCATCCTGGAATCCAGCCTCTCCTCGTCCTTAAGGTCTGCGCGGTACATGCCGTCGATTTCTTCCATCATGGAATCTATGCCCCTCTCGAGCTCACGCTCGCTTTTGCCAAGTCCCATCTCGGAAACCCCAGAAAACGCACCTACGCCAGGCTAACAGGCGAACCTCAGAAGAAGCGCTTACGACACAGGCATTGTGCCTATTTGTATTGGCGCAGGCTTGCGCGACTTCCTTGCAGTTATTTGCCCGCCAGAATATATAAATCTTTGTATTAAAGTAAAAGTTGATGTATAATCATAAAGAAACTTATACATAAATAAAAAGAGTTAAATACCTTTGCCGGGTAATAACTATGCCAAGGAAACTTGGTAAACCTCAGAAACGCGCCTGCGCTTCGGCGCAGGCATCATACTTTTCCCAAGGATACCTTCCTTGATACTATCTCGGCTATCTCCTCCCCTGCGGTATCCTCTATCGTCAACGCGTTGCTTATCCCCGCCTTCCTGAGCCCAGCGGAGTTCTCCCTCCTGTTCGCCTTGCCGAACACCTTGATGTGGGGGTTGGCCGACCTTGCAGTTATTGATATCAGAGCATTCTGCACGTCATTGTCGCTGCATGCGACCATGCATTCGGCGCTGCCTATGTTCGCGGTCCTGAAGGTGCTGAGAAGCCTTATGTCGCCATACATCGCAAGCTCCCCCTCGCGGTATATCCTGTTGAGGTCCCTCCTGTTCTCGGTTATGACCACCGTGGGCTTGTTGGCCTTCCTCAGTTCTGCAAGAAGCGTGCGCGAGAAGTTGTTGTACGGGGCTACGACCACGTGGTTCCTGAGCCTCCGTATCCTGGCCATCGCGATGCGCTCCCTCATGTTTATGCTGCCTATGAAATCGAAGAATCCCGCCGCAAGCACCGCAGTGAGTATCGGGAATATGCTGGCGTTAAGGAATTTCGAAAGGAGTATCAGCGGGTTGGACGCCGCGACGAACCCCATCATGCTGAAGTCTATCTGGAATGCACCCAGCGTATAATCTATTATGGATGCGACCACGCCCCCGCCTGCGGCGATGGCTATTACTATGGAAAGCACGTACAGGACCACGACGACCATCATGAGCCTTCTCTTCGCCTTTTTCATGTCGGCCATAGGATCACTTCGATACCCTCTCCCCGAGGTTCAGCCCGGCAACTATCTCCGGGACCAGGCACAGCCTTGCGCCTCCCCTCTGCATCTTCCTCACGCTCGATTCGTCCCTTGACCTGGCTATTATGTTAAGGTCTGGCGCAACATGCCGCGCTGTCACGACCCCAAGGAGATTCACGAAATCGCTCTCCGTAGCGAAGACTATGGCCTTCGCGGTATCAATCGATGCGGCCTTTAGTACCGCTTCGGTTGTGAAGTCGCCCTCGAGCCCCTGCAGGCCCAGGTCGTGCATCATGTTGATCTTGTCTGGGCTCTTGTCTATGACTATGAACTCCTGCCTCTCCTTCTTGAGATCCTGGCACAGCATCTCCCCTAGCATCGAGTAGCCGCATACTATCACGTGGTCCTTGAGGTTCTTCGGCACATTGAGCCCTAGCTTCGACTGTATATCGACACCGGAGAGCAGGTTTATGAACGAGGCTATGAGGAAACCTATGAGCACCGCCTTTGCTATCCCGTCTAGTATCGATACGGTTATGAATTCGTAGAATGCATAGCTGTTTGTCGAAAGCATCGCGGCGATGTAGCTCGATGCGCCGTCGCTGTTGGCGTCGAAGAGCGAGGATATAGTGTAGTAGCTTGCGGCATATGCGTTGTGCGTTATCAGCCATATCGTGAATATCGACAGCGCGGCGAACACCACGGCGACCGCAAGCAGTATCGTTATCAAACGTACTGTGGAGTTGTCGCTGGTCTGTATCTCGGTCATTTGCTGTTTCCCTTTAGTATCTCGTTGACTATCTCCCTGCTTGCCGCCCTGTTTGGCATGACTATGTGGTCCGCTCCAGCCTCTATGAGCTTCTCCCTTACGAAGTCATCGTTAGCCCTCGCAGCTATGAATATGCCCCTGTTGAGGTCCCTTGCCGCAAGCACGGCGAACAGGTTCTTGGCGTCGTCGTCCATGGATATCGCTATCGCCTTGGCGGATTCGATCCCCGCCTTCTTCAGCGTATTCGAGCTGGTCGCATCCCCCTCCACGGCGCGGTATCCTAACTCATTGAGGTGCGATATCTTCTTCGGGTCGTTCTCCACTACCACGAACGGGAGATTCTTGCCCATTATTATCTCTATAACCTTCTGGCCTACCGTCCCGTAGCCGCATACTATCACATGGCCGTAAAGAGCGTCCCTAGCCATAACACCGCTTACCTATGAAAACCAGACTTTATTAATTTTGTCATCTTGTGGGCAGGGGCCCAACATAAGCATATGGGTGCATGGCTGATTAGGACTGAAACATGATTTAGCTCCAGCCAGATTCGAACTGGCGTTTACGGCTCCAGAGGCCGCCGTCCTTTTATGGTTGCAGAATCGCAATGACCACTAGACGATGGAGCTAAATACAGTATATTATTGCGCTGTGGCTTTATATGTTTTCGTTGGATTAGATTTGTGGCAATGCGATGAGGGGCAACATAACGTCCGTTACGGAAGTGAGGGACATACTCATAGCGGATTTGGTTCTCATAGTGGCGTTCTCGCTGACCATAACCGGAGGCATTGCAGCCTTTTCCGGCGGAGGCGCGGCCAAGGCGATCGGCACGTTCGAGTACTATCTGCCAATCGCGGCGCTCGCTGTGTCGCTTAGCTTCATACTCCACGAGCTGATGCACAAGTTCATAGCCCAGAGGTACGGCGCATTGGCGGAATTCAGGACATCATTCAGCGGCCTTGCGATAACCCTAGTTACGGGGGCATTCGGATTCCTTCTTGGTATTCCAGGGGCTACGATGATATACACGAACAGGTTCACCAACAAGGAGGACGGGATAGTCTCGATTGCAGGGCCATTGACCAATCTGGCTGTATTCCTGGTATTCCTTGTGCTGCTCTTTGCGGTCTCTCCTGCCCAGGGGTCATACCTGTCCAACGCGATAAACTTCACGATATTCATAAGCCTGCTGCTCGCGTTCTTCAACATGCTCCCGATATTCCCTCTTGACGGGAGCAAGGTGCTGAGGTGGGACAGGAGGGTTTATGCGGCTTTCATGCTGGTACTCCTTGGGCTCATAATCGTTTTCAACGTGCTCACGATCTTCGAGGTGCTGATAATGATAGGCATAGCGCTGGTCTTTTCCTTCATTTACAGGTTTACGCTGTGAAACCCCATCCATAAAGGGTATTAAAAAGATTAGTTAGCAAGTATCTACGTGTTCGAATGCCAGATGAAGTGGCAACCCCCCCGGGAGGGGATCAGCAAAAGCCCGGAGTAGAGGAAACACGCACGACCATAGACGCCCTGCTCGAGCTCCTCAGGTCCAAGGGGAAGTCGGAGCTCAATAGCGTAGCGGTCATGCTTAGCATAGACCCTAGGATAATAGAGAAGTGGGCGAAGGTCCTCGAGAAGGGCAACCTGATAAGGATATCCTACGAGGTCGGGAAGATGTACCTCGAGCCCATGAGCTATACCCCTGAGAAGCAGCAGGACATGAAGCAAAAGACAGATGTCACGAAATACATACTTGAGGAGGACCTTGCCACTGAGAAGATCTCCCTGGACAAGTTCTCGAAAAGCATAGACAGCCTGAACGTCTCCATAGACAACATAGAGAAGATGTACCAGCGCAAGCTGCCGGACGTGCAGAAGATAATCTCCGAATTGGACAAGGCCTACGAGCCCATAGAGCGGAAAAGGAGGAGCATGGACCACATAAAGTCCGAGGCCGAGGAGAACTTCAAGGAGATAAGCAGGAAGGCCGACAATCTATACACCAAGCTCGGGACATTCTCCCCTAAGCAGACGGAGATAGACCTGAACGACAAGCTGAACAGGTTCAACAAGATACTGGAGAACATATCCGATGCCCAGAACGCCCTGAACGAGATGGAGCGCAACCAGGGAAAGTTCTTCAAGAGCCTCGAGGCCGACATAAACACGCAGGTCAGGGAGTTCAGGAAGCAGCTCGGCAGCTCAAGGTACAACATAGAGCAGGTCATCAAGTCCAATTCGCGGCAGCTCAACGAGCTCGTGAAGGAGATGAGGGGCCAGGTGCATTCCGCAAAGAGGCTTTCAAGGGAGATAGAGGGCTTCAGGAAGGATTTCGAGTCGGCGAAGCACGACCTTGACGTGCTCAAGAACGACTTCGTTGACAAGTACGAGATGCTGAAGACCGGGATAGCCAACGACAGCAAGCTCGTGGACGCGCAGTCCAAGAGGGTCGAGGACGAGATCAAATCGATAAAGCAGAACCTGGGCGATGCCTCGAAGTTCGAGGAGGACATAAGGAAGTGGCAGAAGGAGATGAGCGACATATCTAGGGAGGTGACAGCCACGAAAACCGACATAATCAAGCTTACGAACCAGCTTAACGCGGTCGATTCCAACAGGAACATGTCCATAGAGGCCAAGACCAAGGCTGTGGAGTCCATATCCGAGGACGCGAAGAAGACCAAGGAGCGCACCAGCAGGATAAAGAAAGTTATAAAGGATACCACAGAGGATATGAAGAATAAGGCCGAGGGCCAATCCGGCAGATAGGATGTATGGGGACAAGATAGAGAACAGGAAGCTAGCTGCATATGAGCTCGACGCTCACGGCACTACCGTGAGGATAGAGATAGTTGATGGCCCGGAGTTCGTCCCATTGTACAACGTATCCTTTCCCGGAATCGGGGACGCGACCAAGCTGCTCATAATGTCGCTCAGGAGCGAGCTCACCTCCATGGTGCCGATAGACCCCTCGAGGATAGAGGACAAGAGGTACCTCAATTCATTGAACAGCAAGTACGTAGATGCGGGAAACATACTCATAGACAAGTACATACCAGGGACCAACGAGGACACGAAGCGTCTCCTCACCTCATACATAATAAACATGATGCTCGGCCTTGGAGACCTCGAGGTCCTGATAGCGGACGACAATCTCGAGGAAATAGCGGTCAACGGGTCCAAGGACTTCATCTGGGTATTCCACAGGAAGCTCGGATGGTGCAAGACCAACATAAAGCCTAGCAACGACAACTCGATCTACGACCAGGCCTCCCAGATAGGGCGAAGGGTCGGCAGGGAGATAAACAACCTCGCCCCTCTCATGGATGCGGAACTGCCTGACGGCTCAAGAGTAAACGCAACGCTCTACCCGATATCGCAGACCGGGAACACGATGACGATAAGGAAGTTCGCCAAGAACCCGTGGACCATGCCTGCCCTTGTGAAGTCGGGATCCCTATCCGCTGAGATAGCATCGCTCGTCTGGCTCTGCATACAGAACGAGATAAGCCTCCTGTTCTCCGGGGGAACCGCAAGCGGGAAGACCAGCTTCCTAAATGCGTGCAGCATATTCTTCCCTGCGAACAGGCGCATAATATCCATAGAGGAGACGAGGGAGCTTCAGCTTCCCAACTTCCTGCAGTGGCTCGCGATGGTTTCCAGGGATCCCAACCCGGAGGGCAAGGGAGAGATAACGATGTATCGCCTCATGATAAACGCCCTCAGGCAGAGGCCCGACATAATGCTTGTAGGAGAGATAAGGACCGAGAAGGACGCGGAGACGCTCTTCGAGGCTATACACACAGGCCACGCGGTATACGGGACCGTGCACGCGGACAATGCGCAGGACACGGTAATCAGGATGACTAACCCCCCTATAAACATACCAAAGATATCCATGAACGCCCTTGGGGGCATAATAGTCCTCTTCAGGCACAGGTCCAGGGGCATAAGAAGAATGCTCGAGATGGGCGAGGTCCTCGAGACAGGGGACGTGAACGTCATGTACAAATGGAACATCATGGACGACAGGTTCGCCCAGATAGCCGAGATGACCAGGCTGCAGGACACGATCACCCTCTACGGGGGATTCAACAAGAAGGAGATAGCCGAAGAGATAAATGAAAGGTCGATGATACTGCAGTGGATGATAAAGAACAACGTGCTTTCCATAGACGATGCCGGCCTGGTAATCGCCAACTATTACAAGCACAGGGACAAGATCGTGCAGCTCGTGAAGGACGACGTGCCCTATACGAAGGGGCTATTATAGTGGTTATGTTGCAATACTCCGAACTGATAAAGGTCGTTGAGGAGCTGGAGAAGGCATCGACAAGAGCGGAGCTTACGAAGATAGACATCTCCTCGCTCGAGGATGAGGGGGAATCCGCCCAGCAGCAGCGGCCCGTGTTCTCCAAGCTGCTCGAATCCGCGATAAGGATAGAGTCAGAGTCGGATGCGATGCACATGCCGCATCATCATGCGAAATCCGAGGAGGCGCAGCACAGGCAGGAGAGCCATGCGGCTCGGCAGGTGCAGCAGGTCCAGGTCTCGCAATCATCATCCTCATCCTCCGGATGGTTCGCCCCACAATCATACCCGCAGCCAACGGCAGCCCCGGCGCCTCAAGGGCCCGAGCCTGCGAATCAGCAGGCAGAGAAGGAGATAAGGGAATTCTCCGAGAGGCTGGGCACCGCAAAGAGGGAGCCAAGCGAATCGGCCGCGACGGCCAATACGACCAAGGGCGATTTGGTACTGCCGCAGCTGTCCATACCAGACCAGATAACCGAGCTGCAGAGGATAATAGAGGGGCTCAACGAGCATGTTTTTGACGACTACCACATAGGGATAGTCAGGAAGGAGCTTCTTGGCCTGCAGAGGTACGTAAAGTCCGGCGGCACGGAGTCTGCGATAGCCCTTCCGATACTGCAGCTCAGGGATAAATACCTTAAAGAGGCTATAGAGCTTATAGGTGCTGGATGATGTTCGGGAAGAAGCCCAAGGCCGCGCCAGGCGCGCTTTCGCCGAAGCAGCCGCAGTCCCCCGCTTCCACGGTTACGCCCCCATCTCCCCAGCCTGCCGCATCACGCCCAGCCGCGGCACCCAAGGGCTCGGCTATGAAGGGGCGCAAGCCTACGGGCTTCAAGAACTACCTTGAGGGAATAGGGGCCAAGAAGAAGGGCCTGGAGTTCGCGCTGAAGGAGCAGGGCGTAAAGGCGACAATGTACGAGTTCGTAAGGAACATGCTCATAGCATCAATAGCCCTGGGGGTAATACTCGGCGCAACGCTGGTGATACTCCTCCAGTTCCTCGGCCTTTCCATGGTGAAGGCAGGGCTGTTCGGCGGCCTGATGGGCTTTGCCGCAGGATACATGGGATTCCAGATGTTCCTCAACTACCCCACGCAGAAGAGCAAGTCCAATTCCAAGAGCATAGAGAGGGACATCCTATTCGCAGCTAGGGACATGATAATATCCCTGCGTTCGGGAATGCCGCTTTTCAATGCGATAACATCGATAAGCACTGGATACGGGGAGGCGAGCAGGGAGTTCGCCAAGATAGTCGAGAGGGTGCAATTGGGAGTTCCTCTCGAGGACGCGATAGACCAGACGGTATCGGAATCGAAGAGCGTTTCCTTCAGGAGGATAATGCTCCAGGCAGCGGTGAGCGTAAGGGCAGGGGCAGACGTAGTGAATGCGCTGCAGAGCGTCATAGACCAATTGTCCCAGGAGCGCATAATAGAATTGAGGAGATACGGGCAGAGGCTGAACGCGATCGCGATGTTCTACATGCTTTTCGGCATAATAATGCCGAGCATGGGGATAGCGGTAGTGACGATACTCACCACGTTCATAGCCATATTCACTGTCAACATCACGGTGCTCGAGGCGGCGCTGGCAGGCATAATATTCCTGCAGATAGTATTCATGGAGATGATCACCGGATCTAGGCCGGTCTTCTCGTTGTGATCTGATGGCCGGGATAAAATTCGAGAGGCTTGTATCAAGGGACGTGGTACGCATGCTCTCAAGGGAGCTGGACCTCGCAGGGGTCAAGTCCAGCGTCGAGCAGATACTCAAGACGATAATAATGGCCTCGCTGGCCACCTTCCTGATCGTAACGTTCGTGCTTTACATCGTGGGCTTCAGCTTCCTGATATACGCGCTCGGGGGCCTGCTGAGCGGCGCTCTTGTCGTAGTGGTGTTCTACATGATACTGGAGTACAAGATAGACGGGAGGAAGACGAAGCTGGAGGAGATGCTCCCCGACTACCTGCAGATAACATCTGCCAACCTCAGGAGCGGCATAGCGCTAGACAGGGCGCTGCTTCTTGCAGCAAGGCCTGAGTACACCTTCCTCAGCGAGAGCATAAAGGAGATGAACAGGAAGATATTCGGAGGGGAGAACTTCGACGATGCGCTCAGGGAGCTCGCGAGCAAGTTCAGGTCATACCAGCTGAGCCACGCGGTGCGAATGATACTGGAATCATTGAGATACGGGGGGGCTATGGCGGACCTCATAGAGCAGATATCCAAGGACATGAGGTCCCAGCAGATGACCCAGAAGGAGGTCTCAGGGCAATTGTTCATGTACAGCATATTCATCGCGTTTGCAGGGCTCATAGCCGCGCCCGTCCTGTACGGCCTTACCGCGCAGATGATAGTTGTCACGGATGCGGTATGGAAGGGGATATTGGCGCAGAACCCCGGAGGGCTGCCAAGCACCGGCATCTCATTCCTTAAGCCGAGCCCGCCTAAGATAACCCCGCAGACCTACCACAGCTTCTCACTAGCGGCGATAGTTGTGATATGCGGATTCGCCAGCCTTATAATGTCGGCGATATCCAGCGGTTCGGCCATCAAAGGCATCAAATTCCTGCCCGCATTCATAGTCATAGGGATCATCATATTCATAGTGGTGCAGTTCGTCATATCGAAGATGTTCGCAGGCATAGGCACCGGCGTATAGCCGCAAGGCGGCCCAGAACCAAGAATTGCAAGGGTTTTAATCATTTCGAGCTAAGTAATTTAGGTTATATGGCCACTCCTGTTAACACGCTCTCATTCGGAGACGACTATTCTCATGTACACTTGTAGGTCAGTATACCAAACACTATATCAATTTCATATGCAGTCCAATTGCTGAAAGGTTACTCCTCTTACGTGGTGTTTAAAGAGGTTCCGAGGCACAGACTGCGATACTTCAAAGGGCACTTCTGGAGTGTAGGATACAGCAACGGAAGTGTTGGACCACGCGATGAAAAGACGCTGCAGAATTATATAAGAAGGCAGGATATCTCAGGACAGACGAGACTGGCGGCATAACTGCCTATGATACCACGACCTTTAGGTCGTTGAGAGGGTCATTCCTACAGAGGTTTTGTAGTTGCTTGAGGAAGAGCCTTCTACTTCTGCGCATATTTCGTTTCCATCCCGTGTTGGATTGAGTACGCATCCATCATTAAAATATTCGGAGCCGCGCTGGAAGATTTTGGAGTCTACAAGAGAATGAACATCCTTGATATTTATCCCGTTGATATTTTTCATGTAGGCGCCGCTTTCTCTTTGTTTGGCTCTTTTCCAAGTAGCCATTTCCATAGTGGAATGAAGTGTACATTCATGTCATGGAACCTCTTCGTATTCTCATAATCCCAGGTTATTATTGCGAGCTTCTTGCATCCCAATTTCTTACTGGCATTTAATAAGGACTCTACTTCACTTTTCCTCATCTCGCTTTCGCTTGATATGTATGTTACTTGGATTAGTTCTGATGGCTGCTGGCCTTTTTTCACTACAAAGTCGACCTCGTTGCCATTGGCGTCCCTGTAATAGTAAAGCTCGTCTATTGGGTATTGCCTCTGCCTTCTCTTGAGCTCAAGAAAGACCGCATTTTCCATGAGTCTGCCCTTGTCTAATGGGAGTCTCCATGAAAGCCCATTGTCAGCGAGATATACCTTCTTCGGCCATCCTGCCCGCATGCTGACCTTTGTCGAGTAGCGTTCAAGGAAGAAAAATATCATGGTATCCTGGAGCTTTTCAGTATAATCGTAAACGGTGTTTCGTCCGAATGGTATGTTCCTCGAAGATAGTTCATTTGTTATCCTCCTAACACTGATCTCGCTTGCAAAGCACTGAGTCACGAAGTTGAACACGAATCTTGCAACCTCGATGCTCTTCGTATTCTGCCTCTCGACGAAATCCTTGAGGAATATCAGCTCCTTGTACTCGCCTAGCAGCTTGTCCCTTTCGTCCCTGCCCAGAACCACTTCAGGATAACCCCCGTACTCAAGGTACCTTGAAAGCGAATTCTTTAGCTTTCCGATCGCAGTAAGAGAGTTGAGGTCAGTAGGGATTGAATTAGTTGCAGTAAGAACCTCGGAGAACGAGAATGGGAGTAGGAGATGTGTGTTGCTTCGGCCTCTAAGCTGGGTTGCAAGTTCTTTTGATAGAAGGCGAGATGAGGAACCTGTAGCGTATACATTATAACCTCTGTCCAGCAGAGTCCTTATGAAGCTTTGCCAATCCTCAAGGTTCTGAACCTCGTCCAGAAATATGTTCCTGACGCGTTTTCCGCTTACCTCGCTGAACAGCTCTGTAACGACCTTAAGGCATTCTATGGCAGAGAGTCCCTTCAGAGCTATGTCCTCGAAGTCGAGATAGAGGGTCTCGTCTCTGTCAAGCTCTGCAATCCGTTCCCACAGGAGAGAGGTTTTGCCGGCCCTCCTTGGACCTATTACAGTTGTGGCCTTTCCTCGCACGGTACGCAATTGAACTTCGCGTTGGATCAGCTTTGGTGCCCTCCTGGCAATAAAATTTGCTATGTAGTCTCTAACTAGCTCTGCGTCCATTATAACTTTTCTACCAGAAAAGTATTTAGACTTTTGGTTCAACAACTGATACAATTTTATATAAAATTGTCTCAATTACTGAGATATTTATAGGACTATTAGACGACAAGAATATTAACTCTTGACGGGGGCGTTCCACCGACGACGAGGGCGTTTCCTTTTCGATATTAAACGAGAGTAAATGGTACTGTTTAGCATAGTATGCTATTATTTGGCATCTTTGCTCCGTGCCACACTTTCTCCAGGTTTCCAAGCAAAATACCCTATAAGCCCTATAATCAAGCCTAAACATCCGATGTAAAAACCTATAGTAAGTGGGTCGCCTTTGCCTTTCATCTCTTTATGCAGAAGCCGTGAGAAGTAAAAGAGCCATAATAGTGCTGGTATTAATTCAAACAATCCCAATCTAAAAAATCCAATAATAGAAAATAAAATAAAACCTATGCCAAAGCCCATGATAAATCCTAACCATGAAATGGAATATGGTTTCTCCCCTCCATTTGGTTTGTTTTCCTGTGGCATAATCAACTTGCTTGGATTTATATTATTTCGCTCTTTAGGAACTCACAATAACGGTTTTTAACTAAAGGGGTGTGGGGTCAAGATATGCCAATTGCTTTAGCTGTTGGTCTGAATTGACCCCACTTTGCAAAATCTGCGGCTAATTTTTAAATGTAGTTGTGAAGTATTAGCGACGGCAATGTGCA
>JAJZOJ010000023.1 GCA_021829015.1 Microcaldota archaeon
CATAATCCCAAGCTTGTTGCGGTATCCCATGAGTCCAACGTGCTTGGGACAATAAACGATGTAAAGGAGATATCCAAAAGGGCGCACAAGGTCGGGGCTATCGTGCTTGTCGATGGGGCGCAGTCCACCCCGCATATGCCGGTTGATGTAAGGGACATTGATGCTGATTTCTTCGCGTTCTCCGCGCACAAGATGCTGGGACCGACGGGGATAGGGGCATTGTACGGCAAGCGGGAATTGCTTGAATCGATGGAACCGTTGAATTCCGGCGGGGACATGATAAAGAGCGTTGAGTATGATTCATATACATGGAATGAGCTGCCGTGGAAATTCGAGGCAGGCACATCGGACATCGCGGGAGGCATAGGTTTCGGGGCCGCGATAGACTACCTGGATTCGGTAGGCATGGCTAAGATAAGGAGCCATGAGATGGAGCTAACATTCCATGCGATGAAGGAAATGGAGGGGATCAGGGGAATAACCATGTACGGCCCTTCGGATGCCGGGAAGCGCGGCGGAGTGGTATCTTTTTCCATAGAGGGGGTGCATCCCCACGATGTTGCGCAGGTCTTTGACAGCGAAGGCATTGCGATAAGGGCAGGCCATCACTGTGCAATGCCCCTGGTAAGGCAGCGGCTGGGGGTGCCTGCGCTGTCGAGGATGAGTTTCTACCTTTACAATACCAAAGAGGAAATAGACTTTGCGGTAGGGGCGATAGGAAAGGTGAAGAAGGTATTCAATATTGGTGAATGACTTGCCGATAGACATGTATGCCGAAGAGATAATATCCCATTACGAGCACCCTCACAACAAGGGCACCATAGACAACCCGAGCGTAAAGCTGCATGAGGAGAATCCGACGTGCGGGGACGAGATAACTATGTACATGTCAGTATCGGAGGATAGGGTAAACGACGTTAAGTTCAACGGGACCGGATGCGCGATCAGCATGGCCTCCGCAAGCATGCTCACGGACATGATAAAGGGGAAAAGCGTGGAGGAGGTAGAGCGCATGGGCGTCAGCAATGTCATAGAGATGCTGGGAATAGACCCTGGGCCCGCGAGGCTCAAGTGCGCGACCCTTTCGCTTAAGACAGCAAAGGAGGCTTTGTTCATGTACCAGCACAAGACCGTGGACAACGACACGAAGGATATGTGACTTTCATTCAAGCTTTATCTCTATCCGTTTCCTGCGCGCCCCCTTGCTTTCAAAGTTGGATAACGCGATTCTACCTATTTCTTTCGTATTTGATACGTGAGTGCCTCCGTCCAGCTGCATGTCGAGGCCGGATATTTCGATGACCCTTATTACCTCGAGGCGCCTCAGCAGCTCCCTTCCGGGCTCGGTCCGGGCAAGGTTCGGCGTGGAGAGCGCCTCCTCTTTCGTAAGCAACCTGGCAATGACCTCGTGGCCCTCATTTATAAAAGACTGTGCAAGTTCGACCAGCTGCTGCGCCCGTCCCCTGCTGAAATCCTGGAGGTCAAAGTCTATCCTTGCCCTGTCTGTGTATATCTGCCCGCCAGTTATCGCACCTGGAGATGCATTGAATGACTTTCCCGCATCTGTGGCTTCAAGTATGCCATCAAGGACATGCAGCGCAGTATGGTAGCGCATGTGCGCATACCGCCTCCGCCAGTCTATCTCAAGGTGGGCTGAGTCGCCCACGCGCGCATTAATCGTCCTGTCTGAGATATGCACCACATCGTCCCTATCCTTTTTGGCTTCGATTACGGGGTACTTCTCGCCACTGACGGTTATGGAGCCTTGATCGCACGGCTGTCCACCTCCGGTAGGGTAGAATACGGTCCCATCAAATGTTATCGTCTGGCCTTCTACGGAAACGACACTCGCATCGAGCTCCTTTTTGTATGCATCCTCCCAATAGATCTTTCTAGTCATGTGCACCGCTACATAAAGATGATTTATGTCCCAATTAGCCCCGACCGGATTCGAACCGATGTAAACGGGTCCAAAGCCCGCTATCCTTGGCCACTAGATGACGGGGCTATAGTATTATTTTCCTGCTATGGTTAATTAATCACTGCGTTTCGAACATCGATCTCACTATTAGGGACAGATGCCTCTGCTCGGTTAGCCGCCTTATCCCGTATCCGACCCAATCAGCACCGAATGGCACGTACAGGTTCATGTCAAGGCCGGACCTTGCTAGGTGCATCGCATATGCATTCCTTATCCCGTTGAGCATTGCAAAGGAAACCTTCTTCCTTGCATGTTTGTTCTCCCTTATTGCCTCGTTTATTAGCCTGGAATCATGCGTCGCTATCATGAAACGGCGGGATTTCTCGAATAGCATTCGCATTATCCGCATGTAGTTCATGTCCGTTCCGTGGCGGGAGCTGTAGCGCAGCTCCGGCCTTGTCGAATAGGCGCCTTTCACAAGCCTTATCGTGGCTCCATGGCGCACCAGCTCAATCGAATCTGCCATGCTGCGCCTTAGGTATGCCTGTATGCATATTCCCGTATTTCCCTGCCTTATGCAATCCATGTACAGGCTTATGGTGCCGTCAACGGTATCTGAGGACTCCATGTCCAGCCATATGAATATGCCACTTCTTTTGGCCTCCTTCACGATCCTCGAGTAGTTGGAGCGCATCAGCCTTCGATTGATCCGCATGCCTATCTGGGTAGGCTTTATCGAAAGCGCGGCCCTCATGCGCCGCTTCCTGAACACGGATATCATATGTAGGTATGTTTCAACCGCCTCGGCGACCTTCCGCCTGTCCCTTACCTCCTCGCCCAGGTAGTTGACAATGGCGCCTATTTTCTTCGAGTTCAAGAATGCGGCCCGGTCTAGTGCGTCCTTTGGGTAATATCCTGCAATCCATCTTCCGGCAATCGCCTTTTCTATCGAGGCGCTTATGTTCACTTTATCCCCCTTTTGGAAAGCTGACTCATGAGGGCTTTGTACCCGACGAATCGTATCGCATCGATGCCGACGGCTCGCGCCCCATTAGTATTCCTTTCCATGTTGTCTATGAAAAGCGCTTCTTTGGGACTGAATCCCATGCGCTTTAGCACCAGCCTGTATATTCTTGGATCGGGTTTTGCGATGCCAATGTAGCACGAGGCGAATATCCTCTTGCACCTCACCTTTCCGAGGTATTCATGCATCTTCATCTGGTGCCTGCTCCTGCTTACGTTGGTGAGTATTGCAATGGTGTACCTTGAGGATAGGCGCCGCATTAGGGCAACGACATCCTTGTTTACGGAATTCAGCACAGGGAATGCGGCGTCCCATTCCAGGGAGCTTTCAGGTACCTTGAATTCTTTTGACATCCTATGAAGCATCTCCTTCAGCGTCATCCGTCCCACCTCCAGCCTGTCTAGCATAGGCAGCAGGAATGCCTGGAACCTGCTGGCATTCAGGCCCAGCTTCTTTGAGATGTATTTCACATATTTCCTCTCGTCAAACGTGTCTATTACTCCGCCGACATCGAAGATTATGAGTTTTATACGGGCCATCGCATAGCAGAATGGCTGACTGCCTTTATATTTATTCTGCACATTCCATATGGTGCATATGGGTACCGTTGTCATAGGTATAGGCGGCAATGCCCTCATGAGGCCGTCGGGAGGGCAGGCGATGTCAGAGGAGATGAGGAACATAGACAAGGTAGTGGACAGCATAGCGCTGCTGTGCAAAAAGGGCAATGACAGGATAATCGTAACCCATGGCAACGGCACTCAGGTTGGGGAGGAGCTTGAGAGGAACGAGCATGCAAGGAAATACGTCCCGGAACTGCCGATGCATCTCCTGACGGCAGAGACCCAGGCGACGGTAGGCTCAATAATAGCGACGGCATTGCGGAACAGGATGAATGCTCATGGTATTGACAGAAATGTAGAGGTTTTACTGGCGCACGTACTCGTGGGAAGGAATGATCCGGCATTCAAAAAGCCCACGAAGCAGATAGGGAGACTGTATAGTTCTGCAGAGCTCCGAGACGAGCTGAAGATTGGTAGGTTCGATTACGTAAAATTAGGCAGCAAGTACAGGAAGGTGGTCGCATCCCCAAAGCCGAGGGCGGTGCTGGAGGCTGATGTGATAGCCAAGGCGGCAAAGCATTCCCTCGTAATAACATGCGGGGGCGGAGGTATACCCGTGGCAATGGGCAATGGAAAGCTCGCAGGGGTAAGTGCAGTGATAGACAAGGACAGGACCACCGGACTGCTTGCTAGTTCACTCAATGCTGATAGAATGGTAATACTGACAAATGCGGAATACGTGTATGAAAGTTACCCGGACAAAAACAGGCCTATAAAGAGCATCAAGGCATCTGCGTTAAGGAAAATGCTAGGCAGATTTGAGGAGGGAACAATGCGGCCAAAGCTGGAGTCATGCGTAGATTTCATAGAAAAAGGAGGGAAAGAGGCTTACATAGGGAATATCTTCATGCTCGAACGCATCCTGTCGGGAAATTCCGGCACGAGGACATATTAGCTTTATGTCCTTAGCCCCATGGCGATGCCGTTCTGCTTCATGCTGCCAATGTCTTTTGAGAACACCCCGACTATATCGATCATGCTTGACGGATTCTCTAGGAACTTTGCATTGTTCGGCAATACCTCTGACACAAGTTTTACCGCGACATCTTCCCTGCCTGCATCGATGTACCTCTTGGTTAAATCATTTATCCTGTCCACTACCAGCCTAGTCAGGGGCTCATTTGGCTTGTGCAATGCCATGTGAGACATTATCGTTTCCATCCATGAAAGGAATTCGGTCGCGTTGGATCCATTCCCGAACGCATTGGCAGTCTCTAGGGTCTTGATTAGCGTGCTCATCTCTGGCCTTACCGCCTGTGGCTTCTTGTTGATGAGTTCCTTAGGGATCCCGTAAGCGTCTTCGGAGTATTTGCTGTTGCCCAGCAGCTTAAGCGTTATGCCCATTATTGCAGTAGATGCCTTTTTTATGTCATTATTGTTCAGTTTTTCCATTAGGGTTCCAAGATGACGCATAACGGGCTCGTCGTGCGTTTTTGGGAGCAGTGACTTAAGCGTTAGAACATTTTTGTCGCTGCGCAGTATCGATTCCCTCGATATGGTTGTGCTTTCAGCATTCTCATTTCCGTTTCCTCTTGGTATGTGGGTCGTTGCCATTTTTACCATCGGTAATTCAAAATTTCTTCAAAGAAATTTATATAGCATATAATATAATAAATTATCCCATTGCAACGTTGGCAAAACATATTAAGTTGCATTGTGGAGTATTATAGGTTTTATGGGAGATGAATTCGATTGGGAGCTGCATCCCGATCTTGACAGGCTCGTACAGGAAAATGTGTCATTGTTCCTGAAGCGCAATGCGTTCGCCAGGAAACTTTCTTCCAGGATGCTCAGCTCTACGAGCACCAGGTTCATAGACTGGATAGACCACATCGTTTTGCCTGCATATACGGACCCTAAAAGCCTTGAGGCACTTGGGTTGTCCGAAATATCGGATGTTGACCGGCCCGAGGGTGCAACGGTATTCAGGCATGTAGACTCGTATCTTTTCCCGATACTCATAGGGGATAGTGATATCACTGAAATCGCGATAAAGCCGGAGAGCATTGACGACCTGTCCAAGGCGCTGAATCTGAATCTCAAGATAGATGGCCCCCCTTTGGCGCCGCTCAGGAAGGCAACGATTAATTCCGACGGCGATACCGTGCTCTCTGCCGTAGAGAGGAGGGGCTATAATGGATTTACCGTGAAGGGATCTGATGATGGCAAGGAGTACGCCGCTGCGCTCGAGTCATTCCGCTCCAGGAGAAGGGATTTCGATACCGACAGGGAGGGGATGGATTACACGGAGAATCTGATAAAGGACATGCTGTCCAGGCTTAGCAACGGAAGGGTTTCCGATGCGTTTTTCAGGGCGGAGAGGGAATATTGGGAGAACCGCAATAGCGCTGGGCGCATCCAGAAGGCGCGACAGGATTCTCTAGGATTGGGGTGGGGAAATCACGACCATCACACCTACAGATCCTCGAGAGAGAGCTTCAACAGGATGATAAAGATATTCGAGGCCATGGGTTATGAGTGCAGGGAAAAATACTATGCGGGGGAGAAGGCAGGGTGGGGCGCGCAGATACTGGAGCACCCGGTATGCAACATCGTAGTATTCACTGACGTTGACCTGAACCAGGATGAAACAACTATAGACTTCGCGCATATACCGTTCTCCGAGAAGGAGGAAAGGCTCGGGACTGTGGGGTTGTGGGTCGGCCTTCATGGGGAAAGCATACTGCAGGCAGGAATGCACCACCTCGAGGCGAGGTTCGTTTTCGACAAGCTGGGAAAGGACCTGGAGCCTCTGGGCGTCCCAATAATGCCGCCGTTCTCGTATTTCGACTTCCTGAAGCAGGCATTCACTAAAGGGGAGACGTGGAAAGTTGACAGGAAAAGGCTGGACGTGCTCCTGGAATCAGGATACATAACCAAGGAGCAATACGACCGGTTCCTCTCCGGAGGTGCATTGGGAAGCCATATGGAGAACCTTGAGAGGGACCAGGGATTCAAAGGATTCAACAGGAGCTCGGTAACGAAGATAATACTTGAGACAGACCCTAGAAAGCACCAGTTCACCGGCGCGTAGGCCAATCGAAGATCTTCCCCCTGTTCATTATCCCGTTGGGATCGAATGCTTTCTTTATTCCCTGCATTATCCTTATCGAGTGTTCGGAATCCCTGCTTTTCAGCTCCGATATGAGGAGGTGCTTCTTGGCAAGGCCTATCCCATGCTCACCGGATATGCTCCCCATATTTGATATCGCTATGCGGCCAAACTCCTCCTGGAGCCTGTCAAGGATCTTCCTATCGGTTTCCGTATCGGCAATCATGTTTGCATGCACGTTGCCGTCCCCTATGTGGCCGAACAGGGCGGCCTCAATCCCGCTGCGGTGAAGTGCCTTTTCCATCCTGTACAAAGCGGCAGGCAATGCGGATGAGGGAACGACTATGTCAGCTATTATCACGGACTTGCCCTCCGATCTTGCCCTCTTGAGCGTAGCGTCGAACAGGTGCTTGCGTGCGTTGAGCATCTTCTCCATTTCCGTTTTAGACCTTGATACGGTTACGGATGTCGCGCCGGAGCTGCGCAGTGCCTTCCCTGCCGATGATAACAAATGCGGCATCGATTCCCTGGCCCCTGCAAGATCCGTTAATACGGAGTACTTGGCCCCTGTAGGGAACCGCATCCCCATGTACTTGTGCATAAGCCCCAATGACGTTGCATCCATGAATTCTGAGCTTAGCGGTATTATACCCTTGCGTTTTATCGCGGCGATGGCCGCCGCGGCGGAGCTTATCGTAGGGTAATAAGAAACGACGCGCCCTGTTGCCTCGGGCTTGGGCCATGTCTTGAGCACCGCCTTAGTTATTATTCCCAAGGTGCCCTCGCTGCCGACCATTATTGCGGTGAGGTCGTAGCCTATAGACCGTTTCGTAGTCCTGCCGCCGGTGCGTATTATCCTGCCGTCAGCAAGCACTACCTCGAGTCCGAGGACCCATTCCTTGGTACTCCCATACATTATCGCGCGGAGGCCGCCGGCATTGGTGGATATCGTTCCCCCGACTGTCGCGAAAGCGGAGCTCGCGGGGTCGGGAGGGTAGAAGTATCCGTATCCTGACAGGTGCCTGTTCAGGTTGTCGATCGTGACGCCGGGCTCTACTACGACGTACTCGTCCCCTATGCGCGTCTCAAGTATCCGTGCCATCCTCGACATATCAAGCACTACGGAGTTGCGCACGGGTATTGACGCACCGGTGAGCGATGAGCCCCCTCCACGAGGGACTATTACGGTATTGGATGCGTTGCATGTCCTTGCCACTGCAGACACATCCCTAGAGCTTGCCGGAAAGACCACTGCGAGCGGCCTTACCCCAGGGAGGTAGGATTCGTCCCTTGAGTATGAGCTTGAGACGTCAGGCCGCATGACCTTCCTTTGGCCTATCAGTGCACCGATCCTGCCAGCGACATCCATACACTATGGTTGTCTGGAAAACTTTATATCAATTGGCAGTGCGCCTAGTGCGAGGAGATTGAAACCCTCAGTTCCCAAGTTCCCTCTGGGATCCCACGGGGAGCATGGATGCAAGGCGCTTACTTGCGCCCTTGGCGTTACCCCATTCATATTTATCGTGCTCCCGTTCAACATAAACCTCGCATTCGGCGGCGTACGCTGCATTTGTATACCAGGGACATCAGTCCGCCCCTTGCGCCGTTTGTCCTGAAGTCTGGGATTGCGGCAAAC
This sequence comes from Microcaldota archaeon, assembly GCA_021829015.1. The sequence goes on from JAJZOJ010000023.1 coordinate 8,260, forward strand.
GCTATCTTCCCGGCAGTTATCGCCTGGCTCAGCAGCTCCTTGCCGACCTCAAAAGGGTCTGCTTTATGCCGCCGCTTCCGATTCTACCACAGGAAGATCCCAAGATGCCTCTTGCTGACGGATTTGCTTGGCATCTTCCTAAGGAGCAGTATTCTTCCTTCGCCGTCGTTTGTGAGCGCCTTGCCGCCTATGTAGAATTTTTGGTTGCCCACCATACAACAGGGTTTGGGGTTGCCGAGATTTGAACTCGGATTTGCAGGTTACTTCATGGTTTTTCTGCATTCCAGATCCTCATCATCGCATTAAGCTCAAATCACATTTAAACATCTGGAGCCTGCCGCGCTGCCAAATTACGCTACAACCCCGCACTTATGATTGGTACGGTCACATTATAATGCGTTTTGCCCGTCATATTTTCAGGAATATATACACGAGGCCGCTCGCCATAGCTATTATACCAAGCGCTGCGGTTATGTACTTCATCTTAGACTTGCCTGCAACCTTTATCAGGAAGTCTATCAGGAGTAAGGAAAGAGAGGCGTAATGCCTCGTCCGGCTCTATTCCCATCGTGAGCATCGCGCTGGTCGTTATTCCGGACCTGCTTACCCGGGAAGCGCTGCTATGCCCTGCACTATGCCTATATCTATCGGGTGCAGAATCTGCACTAGGGTGGTCTGCAGGTTTTATTTTATTGGTGGAAAGGCTTTAAATGTGCCTGGTAATCGTGCCGCGCCGGCATGGATATATATAGTTTCCTTAGGTATAAACTAACATGGCAGGTCTAAAGAAGGAGCAGATGGTTTACATCGCGGTTGCGGCCATAATGGTAATCGCGGTTGCTGCATACCTTTCGCTGAATTACGGCGGATGCACTGAGTGCGGGAAGCAGGTAAGCGGTTCCCAATTGGCGGAGATGCAGGCAATCGCTGACAACGTTTCAACGGCATCTAAAGTTGGGGTTGGCATCGTTGCCACATCCGGTCCGAACAGCAACCTTCCGAAGCAGATAAACGACTCTCCTTTGATAGTGTCAGGGAAGCCTGGGGTGATATACTTAGGAGGGGACTTCTGCCCGTTCTGCGCCGTCACAAGGTGGAGCTTTATACTCGCGCTCATGAGGTTCGGGAACTTCACCAGCCTTTCTTACATGCGCTCCAGCTCCAGCGACAGTTTCGCAAACACAGCGACGTTTTCGTTTGACAACTATACTTACAGGAGCAGCATCATCGGCCTTTCGGCAACGGAAATATTCAACAGGCAGGGGGCGAACAACACCGCTGCGGACTTCACGCCTATGCAGAGGTACCTCTACAGCAGGTACGGGGCGGGGATACCATTCATAGACTTCGGAAACAGGAGCATACAGAGCGGGGCGGTAATAAGCCCGCAGCTGCTCAGCGGATACGATTGGCAGCAGATAATATCCAACATGAGCAATCCGAACACGCCTGTCGCACAGGGCGTCATAGGGGGCGCGAACATATTCACCGCTTACATATGCATGAGCAACGCCACGATAAATTCCACAGCAAGCGTGTGCAAGGAAGGGTACGTAAAGTCGATAGAGGCGCAGGTATCCTGACTTCGGTCACGCCGCGGCGGCCATCGCATGCGCTACGGACCTGTTGGAGTCTATTATGTTCGTTGATTCTTCGGGATCCCTTGACAGGTCATAAAGCTCGTCCTTCCCTGCTCCGAAGCGGTGCATTAGCTTCAGGTTGCCGTAGTACACCGCAGTTACCCTCGCATTGTTTCTTGTTTTGGCATTGAGTATCATCCTGGCCTTCTTCGACCTCGGCGCAAGCATCCTGAGCAGCTTCTCGTCCCATCCCTCGCTTATCCCGGTATGCTCGCATATCACGAAGCGCATGCGCCTCAGGTTACCGTTGAGCATCTCGTGCTTTCCAGTTGCCAGGTCCATCAGGGAGGTGTTGAGCGACGATACTGACACTGGAGTGTCCACTCTGTCCCTGAAGCGCACCATTTTGCCGTTGTCGTAGTTTGCGGCTATGAGAGGGACTCTGGATATCTGCTCATATGGGGCAAGGGAGTGGTACAGCTGATTGTGCTCCCCGAACGCCTGGCCATGGTCGGATGTTATGACTAGCGTCGCGTTGTCCAGCACGCCGTTCTCCTTGAGTCCGGATATCGTTGCCCTTACCGACTTGTCGAGGTACCTTAACCTCCTGAGATACGCCTTGTGCAGCTCGTTCATGTTGTAATCGCTCATCTCCTCTATGCCGCTCATGTAGAGCCATTTGTCCTGCACTATGCCCTCCTTCCTGACCGGGTAATTCTCATGCGCCTCTATGCAGTTTATGAAAATGAACTGCGGCTTGTAGTTCCTGTTGCGCGAAAGCATGCTGAAAAGGGTCCTGTTCGTGTCCCGTACGCCCCTATCCAGCCGGTACGTCCCGTCTATCTTGGCGGCATGCTCGCGCATGGTGCGCCTGAGGCGCATGTATAGCCAGTCCATCTCCCTGCTTGGGAGCATTCTCGTAAGCGCATAGCCCGTGTTTATCACCGCGGCGCGCGCCGAGGCGCCCCTATCGGATACGAACCGGAACTTGGATGCAAGCGACCTGCCGTACTTTATGTTTGAATTCATCCACAGGTCGTAGATCCTGTCGAACCCAGACGCAAGGTTGGTATAGCTCGTAAGGAAAGGATTGTTAGAAAGCAGCGCGGTGCCGTATCCCAGCCCTGACATCTTCGATGCCAGAGTGCTTGCGCTGCTTGGGAGAAACTTGGTCTTCACCATCCACGGATCTATCTTGTATGTGCCATTCGACAGGAAATCCTGCGACACCTCCCTTATTTCAGACACCTTCCTTTCGGTGAATATCGATGCGTGAGCCGGAGCAGTCCACGTGCCAGGAGAAACCGCGCATTCGTAGTCGGTCGCTCCTCTGGCGATGGCGCTCAGCGTAGCCATGGCTCCAAGATCCGATGACCTTAGGGTGTCCAATAGCAGCACTATGATGTTCTTTCTCTGCCGCATACCCTATTACAGAGGAGAAACCGTATATATACTTAACTATGAAACGGTTTCAGGAGCCCTACAAAAATATTTATTACTTAAATGAGAGCTTGTGTAGTGACGGGATTGAGTTTTTAATGGTGTAGTTGTTGGACATTTGCGTGCTTAACCCGTTCTTCCACCCTTACAAGGGGGGCACGGAAAAGGTGCTCCTCGAGGTATACAGGAGGCTTGCGAAGAGGCACAACATAACAGTGATAACCTCCGCGGACAGGAGCAGCAACCATTACTCAGTTGATGAAGTGATGGGCATACGCGTCGTAAGGCTGCGTTCATTGCACGAGCACATACCCATATTCCCGATGCCGTTCCTGTTTTTCGACGGGCTTGTAAAAGAGCTGAAGAAGGCCGACTGCGACATCTACCACATAAACAACAGATACCAGTTCTTTGAGGATACCGTTAGGACCGTGAAGAGGATGGACCGCAAGCTGGCGCTTACGATACACAACGCCAAGCCAAAGAACATAAACCAGCTTACTGACGACATGGGCAGGTTCTACGACTGGCTGTGGGGAAGGAAGCTGATGCATGCGGCCGATGTCATTACAGGGGTTTCGGAATACACCATAAGGAGCACCGTGCCGAGAGCGGACAGGAGCAGGACGCACCTTGTGTACAACGGGGTAGATTGCAACGTCTTCATGCGCAAATCCGGCAAGGAGATAGAGCATACGGAAAGGCGCCTTGGATTCAGGTCAGGATCCACTATAGTGACTAACGGGAGGCTGGCCCCGCAGAAGGGCCACGTGTACCTCATCAAGGCGGTGTCGGAGCTTGTCAGGAGGGGCGAGGACCTGAACCTCCTAATAATCGGCAGTGGTCCGTTGAAGAGGCAGCTGACGGAATATGCCTATGGACTGGACATGCGCGACAGGTTCAAGATCATATACGGTCTCGACGATATTGGAGTGATGAGGCACTACAATGCTAGCAGCATGTTCGTGCTCCCTTCCCTTTACGAGCCTGCGGGGCTTGCGCTCCTAGAGGCGATGGCATGCGAGCTGCCATCGATAGCCTCGAGGACTGGAGGGATACCGGAGATAATGGGAGATGACGGCCTATACTCAAGGCCAAAAAGCTCTAATAGCATAGTGAAGAAGATAAGCTATGTGCTCGATAACAGGGGGAGTGCGCTCAAAATGGCAAGGAAAGGCAGGAGGCGCATGATGAATAGGTTCAACTGGGACAGGATCGCCAAGCAATACGAGGGCATATTCCTGGATACGATAAGGCGCTAATGTGGCAAAGAGAAAGAGGGATGGCATAGTTCCCTCCATGCCGAAGAGCATGGTCAGAAGGGAGGAATACGTAAGGCTGATACACAGGCTGCGCGTTTTCGTGGCTGTGGGCCTCCTTGCGAGTTTCGGCGTCTTCATAGCGGTTGCGGCTTTCGGGGGATTCTCCAGCGTCCTCGGCATCATAGAGCACGCCAACATGGAGCTTTACTCCCTGGCCTTCGTGTGCGTGTTTGCGGGCTACGTAGCAAGGTACGGCAAGTGGTCGTACTACATGCGCATACTAGGCATAAAGGTCGACCAGTTCAAGAGCTTCCTTATATACCTATCCTCATACAGCATGGAATTGACCCCTGGAAGGGTCGGACACATAATCGCCGCTTATACCATGAAGAAGGTAACGAGGATAAAGTTCATGAGCATAGTCCCGATAGTGACGATGGACCTGTTCACCGACTTCTTCGGCTTCGCGCTTATAGCCGTGGTCACCGCGCTGTACATTGGCAGGTACGTAGGCTACGTCCTCTTTTTCGTCGCGGTGCTGCTGGTGCCTTTCATAATAGTCATAAATCCGTGGGTGTTCAATGCAATAAAGTCGAGGAAGAATAAGGGCAGGATACTCAGGAAGCTCGAGGAGCATGGCAACAGGTACTACGTCTCGCAGAACAGGCTAAACAGGCTCAGCGTATACATCGGATCCCTCGCATTCACGATACCTGCAGACATACTCAATTCCCTCGGGTTGTACTTCTCTTTTCTCGCGGTCGGGATAAGGCCTAACCCTGCTGTGTCATTTTTCATATTCTCGACCTCGCAGATATTCGGGATGGCCTCAGCGCTCCCGGGCAGCATAGGGGTCGCTGATGCGACGATAGTGGCGCTCTCCGGGAGCATGCTTGGCATAGGCCCTGCAATAAGCTCGGCCGTGACCATAATGGCAAGGATAGCCACGCTGTGGTTCGGCGTGATACTTGGAATGCTGCTGCTGTTCTATACCATGAGGTACTGGAAGAAGAAGTAGTGCCAGGCGCAGGCTCTGCGCCCTGCACATACATACGTAAGCAATTCAGCCCGTCATGGGCTTGCGGCCGGGAATCAGTCCTCGGATTCCTCGTAGTTTTCCTCGGACTCGGAGAATTCGCTTTCCCCTCCAGCCGATCCTCCGCTTCCCTTCTCCACTACGGTTATCTTGCCGAATTTTCCCGAGGAAAGCTGTGGCGTGCCCCTGAATTCGTTAACATACCCGTTTGCGACCTCTATGGTGTCGCCCACGTCAACTGTGTTTATGTCATTGCCCCACAACGACATGGATATCGATCCTGTATCGTCCTGAAGGGTTATGTTTGCGACACTTAGCCTCTTTCCGTACTTCGTCACAACCTCCCTTGGTGAATCCTTCTGTGTTACCTTTGCCTGCACAGTAACGTTGCTGGCGCCGACCTTTAACTCGCTTATCTTCATTTTCTCGCCTATAAATAGATATATTAGTGTAAATCTATTTTATGAGTGCAAAGTTATTTAATCATATTAGGTTGCGCACTGATGCTTTTATAGTTTAAAGACGTAAAGGTATTGATGGCAGATTCAGACAGGCAGCAAATGCACCCCTCATTTGTCAATGTTATAAGGCAGCGCGAGAGGATACGGGCCTCGCTTTCCAAGATAAAGCACAGGATAGGGGTGTACAGCGCAAAGGGAGGGGTAGGAAAGACTACCGTGGCGATAAACCTTGCATATGCATTAACCAGGTCGGGGAAGAAAGTAGGCATACTCGATGCGGACATAGACACGCCGAATGTGCCGCTGTTCCTCGGCATACGGGAAAAAATGGACACCTCCGGCTTCCCCCTCAAGCCTTTCGTAAAGGAGGGAGTAAGGATAGCGTCGACCGCCATGATCGTGGATGACTCCAGCAGGCCGATAATATGGAGGGGACCGATGATAGTCAAGATGCTCGGGGACTTCCTTGAGAATACAGACTGGGGAGAGTTAGACTATCTTATAATAGACCTTGCCCCAGGCACCTCAGACAGCCCTCTGACCATAATGCAGCTCATGGAGCTCGACGGATTCATAATAGTCACCACGCCGCAGCGCACAGCCGCGGTAAATTCCATCAAGTCGGGCATCATGGCAAAAAGGCTCAATGCACCGGTAATGGGAATTGTCGAGAACATGTCCAGAGGCAAGGCGAGCGAAAGCACGGCAGAAGCGGCGGAGGCCCTGGGGTCCAGAGTCATTGGAACGATAAGCGAGAACGCCGCATATGATTCCTACAGCGATTCAGGAAAGGTGCCGGTGATTGAGGACAAGGGCATAATGGAGGAGTTCAACCGCATAGCAGAGGGTATATTACGAGAGCAGTGACAGCACAAATCTTAAATATTTAATCGTGAGATATACTATCGTAATTGCAAGCTCGTAACCTGCAGTCGCATAGGGCTATCTAATTGCTGGTTATTTTCAGCAGCATTTGCTAGTCCGCAGCTCAAGTTCATGTTTGAGATTCAAGGTGATATAAATGGCAGAAAATAATCTAGGAGGACAACAGGTACTATTACTACCTGAGGGGGCGAACAGGCTTCTCGGAAGGGACGCGCAAAGGACCAACATTGCGGTCGCGGTAGCAGTGGCAGGCGCGGTCAAGACGACCCTGGGCCCGAAAGGCATGGACAAGATGATGGTCAGCGACCTCGGGGATGTGGTCATAACTAACGACGGGGCAACTATACTCGAGGAGATGAACGTCGAGCACCCGGTAGCCAAGATAATGGTCAACATAGCGAAGACGCAGGACAAGGAGGTAGGCGACGGCACGACCAGCGTGGTGATACTCGCAGGGGAGCTGCTCAAGGGCGCAGGGGACCTTCTCGAGCAGGGCATACACCCAACAACGATAATACGCGGATACAAGATGGCAGCCAACAAGACAAACAGCATACTTGAGGCCAACGCAAAGGAGGTGGACCCGAAGGATGATGACACCCTGCTTAAGATAGCGATGGTGTCCATGGGCTCCAAGAACGTCGGGGATGACGACACGAAGGCGCTCCTCGGGAAAATGGTCATAAGGGCGGTAAAACAGGTAATGGAGAAGGACGCAAGCGGAAAGATGGTGATAGACCACGACTTCATAAAGGTGGAGAAGAAGGCAGGCGGAAGCGTCTCCGATACGCAGTTCATAAACGGGGTACTGATCGACAAGGAGATAGCCCACCCGGGAATGCCGAAGTCCGTGAAGAATGCCAGGATAGCCCTGCTTGATGTGGCGCTGGAGATAGAGAAGACGGAAACTGACGCGCGGATAGAGATAACCTCTCCGGACCAGATGCAGGCTTTCCTGCAGCAGGAGGAGCGCACCCTCAGGGAGATGGTCGAGAAGATAGGAAAGAGCGGGGCGAACGTCGTGTTCACCCAGAAGGGCATAGATGACGTGGCGCAGCACTTCCTCGCAAAGGCAGGTATAATCGCTGTAAGGAGGGTCAAGAAGAGCGATGTTGAGAAGCTCTCGAGAGCCACGCAGGCCAAGATAGTCACCAGCCTGGAGGACCTCGGGGAATCGGACCTAGGCAATGCCGGATTGGTCGAGGAGAGGAAGATAGGGGGCGAGCACATGGTGTTCGTGGAGCAGTGCAAGGACCCTAAGAGCGTCACGATATTCGTTAGGGGAGGGACCGAGCACATAGTAGACGAGGCCGAAAGGTCGATAACCGACGTGGTAGGCGCGATATCCAGCGCGGTCATGGACGGCAAGTATGTCATAGGGGGCGGCAGCATCGAGATAGACCTGGCCAACGGATTGAGGGATTATTCCGGAGACGTAGGTGGCAGGGAGCAGCTCGCGATACAGAAGTTCGCCGATGCCCTGGAGGCGATACCAAAGACGCTGTCGGAGAGCGCGGGAATGGACGCCATAGACACGCTGGTGCAGCTCAGGAACAAGCACAAGTCCAAGGAAGGCAAGGTCTATGGTGTTGACATCTTCAAGAACTCCGTAGGCGACATGAGCGAGTTGGGGGTATTCGAGCCGCTCAGGATAAAGAGCCAGGCGGTTGACAGCGCCTCCGAGGCCGCGGAGATAATACTGAGGATAGACGACATGATAAGCTCTAAGGGCAAGGCAGGCAGGGGCGGAGGCCCCGGCGGGCCGCCAGGAATGGGCGGCATGGGAGGGGAGATGGACTGATGGTCCATAGCCCATAAAGCTGTTGATTATTTTGGCAAGGAAGGTTGTTTTGGTCGCGGGTTCCCCGGGTGCTGGCAAGACCAGCATACTTGAGGGGATTTCCTCTAAGTCCTACACGAAAGTCGGGATGGGGACGCTAATGCTCGAGGAGGCCGCGAGGCTAGGGTATGCGAAGGACAGAGACTACCTGCGCTTCATGGACGTCGACAAGCTGCATGAGCTCAAGCTCGCGGCTCTGAAGCGCATAGGCAAGATGAACGGCAACATCATAATAGACACGCACGCGAGCATCGAGCACAACTCAAGGTACGTTCCCGGGGTAACCTTCAAGGATATCGAGAACCTCAAGGACCTTGCCGCGATCGTGTATATAGACTCGTTCACTACGGACATAGTCAAGAGGAGGGAGGACGACAGGACCAGGAAGAGGGAGGATGAGAGGCTGGAGCTCGTAGACATGCAGCGCCTCATAAACGTTTCCGTGCTGTCCACATGCGCCACATGCCTTGGCATACCTATATACGTGGTGCTCAACATGCAGGGCAAACTAGAGGACAGCATAAACGAGATGAAGTCGCACCTCGTAAGCGTGTTCGGTGAATGAGAATGGGATTTATACCTGTACTGCCCCTTAACATCGAAATAATCATTGCGGTCCTTGCGGTGGCGTACACCGTAGGCTCGATATTCATACAGAGGAAGCTCTCCAACCCAAGGCGTATGAGGGAGATACAGGCGAGGGTATCGGAGCTCCAGAAGGAGATGAATGCCTTGCTCAAGGCCAAGGCGGGCCAGGAGGAGCTGGCCGCGAAGCAGAAGGAGATGATGCCGCTCATAGGGGAGCAGATGAAGAACAGCATGAAGCCGATGCTTATCGTATTCCCGCTGCTTATAGTCGTATATTACCTGCTGATACCCCGAATACCGCTCATAGTGCAGAACAACGTGGTGAACAGTTCCAAGGAGCTTTTCTTCATAATAGTCTTCGCGCTCGGCCTGGTGGCTGCCGCCATAGTGATGATATATGACAGGAGGGCGGGGAAACGCGAGAAGGCCGCAAAGGAGGCGGCGCAGGCAAATAATCAATAACCTTTTGAAACAGAATATCTTAGCTTTACAATTAAGCTGAAAGTCGAGTGATAGGATGCCAAAACCAATGCATAGGTCGAGAAGTTTCAGGAAGCTCGACAGAGTGACGCCCAAGGGGCGCCACGTTATACACTATGAAAGGAGAAAGGGAGCCATGCCGCACTGCGCCATATGCGCTTCAGAGCTGAACGGCATAAGCGTAAACGGGGGTAAGAGCAGGCGCACAAACAGCAGGAAGTTCGGAGGCGTTCTCTGCGCCAACTGCGCGGCCAACGTGATAAAGCTTGGCAGCAGGGTGGAGCAGGGTGAGATGAAGCTTGACGACATAGGCATAAGGCAGAGGGCCTTCGTCCTTCAGCTCGTGGCCCATTAGTGTGTCCATGCTGCGCATATGCATAAGCGGCTTGAGCTGCAGCGGCAAGACCACTATAGGGGAGGAGCTATCCAAGGGCCTTGGAATAGCCCACATAACCAAGCAGTCCACAGGCACGTACAAAAGGCTCGAGGAGGATCTCGGGCGCGGCACAAATGGTTCCCTGGAGCTCGTGCAGACCGCAGACAGCAGGTATGCAAAGGATTTCGATACGGAGATAACGGCCCTTGCCGACAAGGGGGATTGCGTCATAAGCACCTGGCTTGGCCCATGGGTTGTCAAGGGACCCAAGATATCTGTGTGGCTCGATGCTGATGCCGCGGCGCGCGCGAAGAGGTATGCGGCAAGGAGCGGTTCAGGGGACGAGGACGCCATGGAGCGCATATCCAAGAAGGATAGCGAGTCCATAAGGCTATTCAAGGACGTATACGGCATAGACGTGCTTGACCATTCCCAATTCGACATATCGATAAACACGGGGCGCATAGGGATAAGGGACGCAGTTGCGGTCATATCAATGCTTTCGATCAAAAAGGATGGAACAAAAGGTGAGATGTATGTTACTTGAGCCAGGAAGGGTAGCCGTAAAGAAATACGGAAGGGACGCGGGAAGCAGGGCGGTCGTGACAAAGGTCCTCGGAAACGGATTCGTCAACGTCATAACGTCAGTAAGGAACAGGGAGAGGAGGTGCAACATAAAGCACCTTGAGTTCCTTGACGAGAAAGTCGACCCTAGCGACAAGGCTATGGTCGGCAAGGTCCTTGGCATATCGGACAAGGAAAAGCAGAAGAGCGCGAGCAAGTAGGCTCATCCTGCCGCGGCATCAAGCAATGCCATGGCATCCTTTATGGACTTCTCCTTCTTCTGGTCTGCGCCGAGGGCGCTAAAAAGCGCGGGATAATCCATCTCCGCATCCTTGCCGCCGGATTTCAGCTTTGAGCCCAGCAGCTGCAGCCCTAGCTCCTTTATCGACATGTTCCCTATCCTGCTGTTGCGTAGGTCCTCTATCTGGGCCTCCCTGCCTGGGCTGGATAACTTGGATGTGTCAAAATCCATTATCGCCTTCCCGGAATACCTGAGGAGTATGGAATGTATAGGCATGTCGGCTGTGCTGAAGCCGCTGTCTATCGTTCCGCTGAGCTTGAGGCGTATTATCGGCATGTCCGGGCCCTTGAGCACCGGCTCGAGCGCGGCTATGCACCTCTCCTCTAATTCCCTGGGCTTGGCGCCATCGAATTCCAGCTGCAGGCACTCGAACCTCCTGGATTCTATCCCGACGAACTCGTGGGTCCTTGAATTGGTATCGTATAGTATGAAGCCTTTCTTTCCCTGCTCGCCGTCCTTCAGCTGAGTCAGGACGGTGCTCCCAGGTATCAGCAACTCCTTCCCGTGCACGTCCATCTCTACCATCTTGTGTATGTGCCCGTCGACATACAGGTCGAACCCTTCCGGAAGCTCCTCGTTGCGTATGAAGTCGCTGCTGAACGGAAGCAGTTCGTATGTCGACTGGTGGAACATGAATATGTTGAACATCCCGTTTATTGGGCGGGGATTTATCTCTTTTAGGGTATCGCGCAGCCTTTCCTCCGAAACTCCCCCTAGGCCATATACCGCAACTTTCTCCCCGTCCTTCTCCAGGACCGTAGTCGCCTCGCTCGTGTCGACTATGAGCCCTGCCAGGCCTAGCAGGTTGAGCGGGTTTTCCTTTCCCATGGCGGTGCGCTCGTGCGTGCCAGATATACCTACTATAGGCACATCGGTATGGCATCTGCCGTTCCTCGCGATGAATTCCGAGACCTTCGCGCCCCATTTCCTTCTCGAAAGCTCCCTGAATATGTTGACGGCCTCTGCCATGACGTCAGACTTGGGATTCCTCTTGTCGAATATGTCTCCTGGCATTATTACCGCGTCGGCCATCCCGCTTGCCTTGTCCAGGGCGGCGGCGGCCTGTACATATGCATCCTCGCGGAAGCGTTCATACCCCAGATGCATGTCAGAGACTATGGCTATCCTCATTCCTTGCCACCATGTAGCTTTCTCATGAAAGCCTCAATAAACCTCTCCTTTCCGCCCACCCCCGGGCCGTATGCCCCGGCTGCGCATGGGTGCCCTCCGCCATGTCCTGCTATGGTTTCCGCCAGCCCCTTCATGATTGCACCGAGATTTATCCCTTTTTCCCTGTCAAGCGGCGGCCTTAGCCTCGCGGAGAATGAGAGCTCCCCGTTGTGCTCGGTGTAGAACAGCGCGGCGTCGGCGCCTATCCTTATCGCATCGTCGGCGATCTTGTTGGCGTGCATTCCCGCACTGCCGCACAGCACAACCATCCCGTTCTCCTCCATTATCCTCGAGTTGAAAAGGTCGCCGATAAACCGCTTCCGGTCATCGATCGGAGCCATGTGCTGTAGCTCCCTTGCAAGTGACGGGTAGTCTGTACCACCGATGCGCATCAGCTCCCCAAGCTGCACGAACGTATCTGGAAAGGAGTTCCTTAGCTCCGCTGAATCAGATATTATGCCCATGGCGATGAGCCTTGCTGTGCGCGGGTCGATCCTTGCTCCAAGCCGTTTCATCACCTCATAGACTATGCTTGATGCGGAGTTGTAGGACTCGTCGTTGAATACGCATGCGTTTCCGCGGCTGATCTCCTGACTATAATGGTGGTCTATGACAAGAAGCCTTGCCTTCGATTCGCCTATGACGCCACCGAAAGCGCCGCAGTCCCCGAGATTGTTGACGTCAACGAGTATTATAGTCTCTGCGCTGCTGTCGAATTCCTTGGATATCATGGAGTGCCCCAGCCCAAGGCCGTCAAGTATCCGCCTCGAGTTGGAGGTTATGAAATCAGGGGATGCTATTGTCGCGTTTTTGAGCACCCCTTGG
>JAJZOJ010000019.1 GCA_021829015.1 Microcaldota archaeon
AGATTGGAGTCCTTGACGTATTCCTCAGACTTGTACTTGAATATTATCGATATCGCCTCGTCTATGAGCTTCCTATCAGTCGTGTGCATCTTCAGTATGCCGGTAAGCCTCATTTTGTCATTCTCGTTGGCGTTGGCTAGCGTATGGACCACCATGAGGGTTATCTTCCCCTCGGTTATGTCCTCGCCGCTCCCTCCCTTGCTTGTGGCAACGCCGCTGTCCGTTATGTTAAGCAGGTCGTCCTGCAGCTGGAATGCGACCCCTATCGATGCACCGAAGGCGCCAAGCTTGTTGACGGTGTCATCGTCTGCGCCCCCGAGTATGCCCCCGAGCTTTGCGGACATGTTCGCCAGCACCCCGGTTTTCGAATATGCCATCTGCATGTATTCGCTCTCGGTAACCTTGAGCGGGTCAACAAGCGACTTGTGCCACGCTATGTCAGTAGCCTGGCCAAGCGTGACGCGGAGCATCTCCCTTTCATACACGTCAATGAGCCGCGCCTTGGTCTCCTTGGTGAGCTTCTGGCTGTCCATCATAGCAACTACTGGGAAGTAGAACATGAAATCCCCGAGGTTGATCGCGATGTCCGTCCCGTACTTGACGTGGACCGCTGGCGATCCCCTCCTCATCTCGGAGTTGTCCTCAAGATCATCGTGTATGAGCGTGGCGTTGTGTATTATCTCCGGTATTATCGAGAACTCCGTGAAGTTCGATGAATCCCTCCCAAGGGCGTCTATCACCGCGAGCATCAGGACAGGCCTCCACCTCTTGCCCCCAAGCCCTAGGATGTACTTGGCGGGCTCCACGATAGATTTCTCAAGAGCAGACGAATCGTACTTGTAGCCGCTCCTCCCCAGGATGTATTCCAGGTTCCTGACCGACGTCTTATCGGTAAGGTAGCTGTTGATGTCCCTGTCTACCGAACCCGCCCGTTCCTTAATATAAGCCATTATTTCGGAATTGCTGTCCATGGTTAGTATTCACCCAAACTGATTATAAAGCTGCCGAGCGTATTCGTCGCATGGCGTTATGTTTAAATATAAAGAAATCCATAATGTCAAAAGGTGCTACGATTGACCACAGGTAAGCTAATGGGTCTGGCCGCCACGGCGGTAAAGAGCAACTTCGTGCTACTGGACAGGCCGTACAAGCTCAATTTCTGCATAACCTACAGGTGCCAGAGCCGCTGCGCGACCTGCAACATATGGCAGCTGAAGCCCAAGGGGGAGCTGGAGCTCAGCGAGATACAGGAGTTCGCAAGGAAGAACGGCTACTTCAAGTGGATAGAGCTGACCGGCGGAGAGCCATTCCTGAGGAGCGACATAGTCGAGGTGGCAAGGGCATTCAAGGAGAATTCGAAGAGCCTGTACATACTCACGATGCCCACCAATTCGCTGTGCAACCAGGAGATGGTAGAGAGGAAGCTAAGGGAGATACTTGCGCTCGGCATACCAAGGGTGGCGATTACCGTGAGCCTTGACGGGCACAGGGAGCTGCACGACAGCATACGCGGCATACCAGGAAATTACGACAGGGCGATATCGATGTTCAAGATGCTCAAGTCGATGAGCATGGAGTATGACAACCTCTTCTTCGTGTTCGGATACACCCTCAGCAAGTTCAACAAGGGCGAATTCGCTAAGACCTTCGAGGAAGTCAGAAAGGAGATACCTGACATACGCTACAACGACTTCCACATAAACCTCGCGCAGGTATCATCCAACTACTATGGGAATAGCAACGACGACATAAGGGTAAACAACCCCGAGGTTGTGGGCGAGCTTGAGTCCATACTAAAAGGCAGGGAGTTCGAGCTTGGCGTGATACCTATGATAGAGACCGCCTTCACGAGGAAGCTTGTGGAATACGCCAAGACCGGAACTGCGCCGATGAAGAGCAGGAGCCTGGAGGCATCGCTGTTCATGGACAGCTACGGCAACGTATACCCATCGATAATGTGGGACAGGAAGGTTGGGAACATCCGCGAGGTCTCCTATGATCTTATGGCATTGTGGAACAACAAGGCCGCCCAGTCAATAAGGGCCGACCTGCAGGAGGGCAGGGAGCCCAAGCAGTGGACCTCATGCGAGGCGTACCAGACGCTCACCGGGAACATAATGAGCATATTCCTGTAATAGTGAATGAAATGAAAGCGCTTCTCTATGCGATGGTTGCCATGTCCATGATGGCATTTCTTGCGGGAGCGTCCACGGTGACACTGACCGGCTCGTGCTACTCTAATGTCGTGAACCAGACTAACAACTACATAATATTCAACCTCGCCAACTCCGGCAATGGGACCGCGACAAACCTCCTCATAGAGCCGATAATAGAAGGGGCATCCACCAGCAACGCAACGTTGCTGATACCGTTGGTCGCCCCAGGCGGCAGGTATTCCGAAAAGATCTACCTGTCCAACTTCACGATGCCCGGGAGCTATGCGGAGAGGTTCGTTGCTAGGTACTCTCAGGGCAGCTCCACATTCACGACGCTGTTCCCGTGCATAGTCAACATCGAGACCAATGCGCAGAGCCTCATCGGGATAACCGGCCTCTCAGCGCACGATGGCATACTCGATGTCAACATGTCCAACATAGCCGATTACCCTATACTCGCGAACATATCGATATTCGCGCCTCCGTCTTTCAGCTTCCCCAACGGCACGAGGAGCGTGACGGTCAACCAGTATTCGGTATCAAATACCTCATTCACATTCTCGTCACCTAAATACTCCAATGCGGAGTTCCCGGTTGCAGTGGCAGTATCATACGCCAGCAAGGGCGTGCACTACTCTACCCTTGCGATAACCGCGATATCGTACGGCTCAAGCGGCGCCGCAGCATCGCAAGGGAGCAGCAACATCCTGCTAATTGCGATAGGGCTAGTGATAGCCGCAGTATTGGCCCTAATAGTCGCATCGGTATTCGTAAACCGGCGCAGGAGAATGGCGCAGCGCGGGTAGAGCGGTGAAGCTGTTGGCAAGGCCCTATGTTAGCATAATAATACCGACCCTGAACGAGGGGCGCAACATGAATGCGCTGATGAAGGGCATAAGGGAGGTCATGCGGCAGTACCGCTACGAGGTCATAATTGTCGACGGCCATTCAATGGACAATACCGTCGAGCTGGCAAGGAGGCACGGCGCAAGGGTGATATACGACAGCAGGGGAAAGGGCTCCGCGCTCATAAAAGGGATGGCCGCAGCAAGGGGTGCCATAACGATATCTATGGATGCGGATCTCTCGAACAGGCCCAACGAGCTGCGCCTCCTGATTGCAGGAATAGAGGCTGGATATGATGTCTGCATGGGATCTAGGTTCCTGACCGGCGGGGGCTCCGACGACATGTCCCTGCACAGGAGGCTGGGGAACAAGGCTTTCGTCGCGCTCGTCAACCTGATATACGGCTCCAATTATACAGACATGTGCTACGGCTACAGGAGCTTCGCCAGGGGGGTCTCGAAAAGGATGGGCCTGAAGGAGAAGGGATTCGGCATAGAGACGGAGATAAGCATAAAGGCGCGGAAGATGCGCATGAAGGTGCTGGAGGTCCCGAGCTACGAGAAGCTCAGGGCCTACGGGGAAGGGAAGCTGAGGAGCTTCTCCGACGGCTCCATAATACTCAGGACGATAATGAGAAATCTCTGACGTTGCAGAGATCGCTTAAATACATTTCGCAGTAAATTAATCAGGTAATAATATGTACAGGGACCATACAGGCTCGACGGTAAAGAGGAAGAACTCGAAATCATACATCGTGGAGTTTACCAAGGAGGAAAGCGCGAGGATGCTTGGGAAGGACGCCCCTACAGGATTCATAATATCGCTTAAGCCCACAGAAATACTTAGGATGAAGAATTCCGCAGGTGTCATAGTTTCTCCCGGAGGGGAAGAAAATGACAAGGACATGAAGAGCCGCCCAGGCGCCGTTTACCTAAAGGGCAAGGAACTTCTCAGGAGCAGGAAGCCCGGCGGCGATGCAAATGTTGATAGGGTAAGGATCAATGCCCTGCTTCCGCGCCAGACCGACGGACCCATAACAGACAAGGAGGCGCTGGGCCATCTTAGGCAGGCCCTAAGGAAGAAGTTCCCAAGCGCCGCAAGCCCTCAAAGAACGGCAGATAGCTGAAACGCAATGCCTATCATTTCTGCCTCAGGTAATAGAATCCGTATAGGGATCCTGTCCTGTTGTACGCAGCCGTCTTTATCGGGATGAGCTGGTAGCTCTGGTTGGCGTAGACGCATTCGTTGTTCGGCGTGTGGCACCAGTAGCCGTAATCGAATACTAAGCATCTCCCTTCGCCTATGTACTGCGACGCCTGCGTTGAGTTGTATAGGTTGTCCATCTGCGTGGCGGTCTTGTTGTTTATGTTGAACAGCGTAGGATCGTAGGTGTATACGATGCAGCTGGATGGTATGAGTTGCGAATTGTTGTATACGAAATTCTCGTAGAACCTTGCGTCGCCTGCCTGCTGTATCGACGAGGGCTTCACCGCTATCAGCGGCATCATCATGTAAAGGGGAACGAACAGAACAACGACTGCAACTGCGGCCGCAGCCGCTGCAATCTTGTTCTTGTGGCGCTTTATTCTGCCTGCCGCGGTTTCCGCAAGGCAAACAAGCTCCGACACTGCGAATCCGCCGAGCAGCGCCGCCTGCGCAACGAGGCTCAGCATGAACCTCCAGTCAACGCCGTATATCACGGAACCTGCATAGAAGGCGGTGTAAAGGAAGAAGAATGCGCCGAACCATATGCCTATTGCCGCGGCGGTTTTCCACCTGCCGTTCCCGACGAGCATGAACGCCCCGAGTACCGCGAGAAGCGTGAAGAGTATCGGCTGCATCACGTAGTCTGAGGTGTATGCGTTCAGCCAGAAGCCCAGGTTGGCGCAGACGTTAGCCCTGAAGTTCTGCATGTCTATCGAGCTGTTGACCTGCATGCCTGGCATCCCCTTGATGCATGTGTTCTGTATTGTCGTTCCCTGGTAACCGTAGTTACCGGTGAGGGATTCGTTGTAGGAGTAGAGAACGGATGGAACAACCGCAAGCACGAACAGCAGCACTATGACCAGCAGCTTTGTGTTCCATATATTCTTCTTTATTGAGGAGAGCGCCTCCTTCGCAGAGCCGATGACGCCGCTTGAATCCAACAGAAGATACATCGCAACCAATATCGGTATGAAGAGCACCTCGTCCACCTTCATGTAGAGGAGGAGCGACAGGGAGAACAGCATATTGGAGAGGCTCCAGAGGCTCTTCCTCCTTATGAATGCAAGGAAGAAAAATACCGTGACCATCGAGTATGCCAAAGTCGCCATGTCGGAGTTGGTGGGCCTTGCCCATACAAGCACTACAGGCGTCAGCGCTAGGATGAGACCTGAAAAGAGCGCCGCCTTCCTGTCCTTGAAAAGCAGCAGCGCAGCCAGGATGCACATCAGGACTGAGAGCGCGCCAAGGAAGGCCTCCGTCCCGTATGCCGAGGCCCTGCTAACGCCGAAGATCAGGAAGGCAACGGCTATATTGAAGGACAACCCTATCGGCTCGTGGTATACCTGCCCCTGGAAGCATGTCAACGGCGTGCCGTAGTTGCACATCCAGGCCTGGCCCATGTGTATCATATCTAGGGCCATCCCCTGGTATATCGCGTCGTCGAAGAATAGGAGCTGCGTAGGCTTCACGAAGTAGAGCTCAACGAACAGGAATACGATTACCACGCCAATGGCCGCGATTGCGAACCTTTTGTCTAGCCCGTGGCTTTTCAGCGTGTGGTATATCTGCCTCCTGTCACTGAATGCCCCTATGATGAGCATCGCAAGCGACAGGATTATCCCAATCGTGAAGGTGTATTCCAGCAGTCCCTGCTGCAGCATCATGCACCACTCCTGTTAGTGACGAATATCCCGTTTATGAACATGTATTTCGTCTTGGTCGCCTTCATCGTGTGCAGCGCATCCTCCGGCGTCATGACTATCGGCATCCCGTGTATGTTGAAGCTGGTGTTGAGCACTATGCCGTAGCCCGTATTCTTCCTCACGTTCTCCAGCAGATCCATGTACCTCGGGTTCTCGCTGCCTACCATGTGGGCCCTCGCCGATCCGTCTACATGCATGACCGATCTCTCGCGGTCCCTGAGCTCCTTCCTTATCATGAATGCCGATGTCATGAACTTGTCTGCTCCCTTGCCGTCGTATTCCAGCATGCGCTCCGCCTCGCTCTCCAGAATCGATGGGGCGAATGGCTGGAACCATTCCCTCTTCTTGACGTATATGTTCAGCCTCTCCTTGACCTCGTCGGAGTCGCTGGGTGCAAGTATGCTCCTGTCCCCGAGTGCCCTGGGCCCGTATTCCATGCGGCCCTGGAACCACATGATATAGTTGCCTTTCGACAGCAGCTCCGCCGCATGCGCTGCATGCTCCTTCGGCTCCTCTATCTCGTACTTCAATGCCCTGTCCGCCTTTACCCTTTCCTCCGTATGCTCAGTTGAATACTCGTTCCCTAGGTACGGGTTGAAGTTTGGGTATGAATGGATCCCGGTCTCAAGGTAGTTGGCGTACATTGCCGCGCCAAGGGCCATCCCCCCGTCGCCCATGTGCGGGAAGACGTACCAGTGCTTAAGGTTCTCCAGCTTCCTGAGCATCATGTTCGCCTTTATGTTGGCGAATGTGCCGCCTGAGAATGCGACGTCGCCCAAGTCATACCTGTCTATGGAGTTGCTCACGAACTTGAGCAGCGCATTCTCGACGAGCTGCTGGGCCATGTATGCGAACTGCTCCCTCGGCATCTGCCATGCGATGCGCTGAAGCATCCCGAACTGCCTCACCGGGCTGTACTTGCACCTTATCCTTGTGCCAGATACGCTTATGAAATCCTTGAACCTGTTCTCCTCACTGTCGAACGGGTAGGAGTAGTCGGCCATCGCCATAACCTTGCCCTCGTCCTCCAGCTCCCTCATGCCGACTATGTTCGTCACCTGCTCGAAGAATACCCCTATGGAGTCCTTTGCGGGTATGGCTATGTGCCTCTCCAGCTTCCCCTTCCTGAGTGTGCTCACCGACCCGGAAAGCCCGTCGCCAAGGCCGTCGAGCGTCACTACAAGCTGGCTATTGAACCTTGACGTGAACGCCGCGGTCGAGGCATGCGCGGTGTGGTGGTCGACCACATGGAGCTTGTAGTTGCCGAACCCCATCGAGTCCAGGCTCCTTTTGATTATGCCGGAGCTGATGCGGTTGCACAGCGGAAGCACCCCTATCGTGGTCATGCGGTACTTGAGGTTGTGCCTCGCATTCTCCATCCGCGGCCTGAGCATCTTTCTCCTCCTGAACATGTAGTAATTCTCCTTCATCGAGGGGAATATGCGCTCGAGCGTCTTGGTGAATTCCGTAGTGGTGAATGCGATGTGGTTCACGTCCTTTGGCTTTATCCCAGCGTAAGCCAGCGCAGCGGTTATCGAATGGTAGGGGAACCTCACCTCGAGCTTCCTCTTCGTGAACCTCTCCTCATTCGCGGCATAGACCACATTGCTGCCCTCGACAAGCGCGGCCCCGGAATCATGCCCGTCCCAAACCCCCAATACATACAAGGTATCATCCCTGAAGGCTCCTTCCCCTTATCCCTTTGGAGAGCCTTTCTATGAAAGAATCAGGGTTCACGCCGTACTCCTGCTGCCTGCTGTCCCTGCGCCTTACAGTTATCGCATTGCCTTCCTGCTCCTTCTTGCCTATTATTATCATATAGGGCACCTTCTGCACCTGCGCGTCGCGTATCTTGTATTCAAGCGTTTTGTCTGACAGGTCGCCCTCCGCCCTTATTCCTGCGGCCCTGAGCTTCTCGAGGATCTTCGCGGCATATTCGTTGACAGGTTCAGATATCGATATCACACGCGCCTGTGTTGGTGCCAGCCATGCGGGGAACTTGCCCTGGTAGTGCTCTATGAGCACGCCTATGAACCTCTCAAGGCTCCCAAGAACCGCCCTGTGTATTATGACAGGCGAATGGCTCTTCCCGTCGTCTCCGGTGTACTCAAGTCCGAAACGTATTGGCAGTTGGTAGTCCAGCTGTATGGTTGCGCACTGCCACTGCCTTCCCATCGAGTCTATGACGTCAAAGTCTATCTTCGGCCCGTAGAAGGCCCCGTCCTTCTCCTTTATCTCGTACTTCATCCCGTTGGACTCAAGGCCGCTCCTGAGCGCGCCGACCGCCTTGTCCCACAGCGCCTCATCGCCCATGTGGTCATCTGGCATGGTGGAGAGCTTCGCCGTGAACTTCATCCCAAAGGTGTCGTACACCTCCTTGACCATCTTTAGCAGGGAGGCCATCTCCTCCTTCACCTGGTCATCCCTAAGGAATATGTGCCCGTCGTCCTGGGTCAACTCGCGCACCCTGAAGAGGCCTGTCAATGCCCCGCTTATCTCGTTCCTGTACAGCCTGTCGAATATCGCGGTCCTGAAGGGCAGCTCCCTGTAGCTCCATTTCCTCGACTTGTATATAAGTATGCTAGAGGGGCAGTTCATAGGCTTCATTCCGAGATTCTCGTTCTCCGAGGAGAACATGAACATCTCCTTTTTGTAATGGTCTATGTGGCCGCTGACGTGCCACAATGCGACGTTCGCAAGCGTTGGGGTGCTGATCTCCTCGTATCCGTACCTGCCCTCAATATCCCTGATGAACTCCATTACCTGCCTGAATATGACGAGGCCGTTCCTGTGCCAGTATACCATGCCTGGCGATACCTCCTGGAAGCTGAATAGGTCCAATCGCTCCCCTATCGTCCTGTGGTCTGTTTCCGGCAACCCAGAGAATATGCTCTTCGCGACTATCGCTGTGTTTATGCTGACGGGCTTGGACTTCCTGTACTGCGCGGCCTTCGAATCTGCGCCGTAGCTCTTGCCCTGCTCCGCGAGCGGATGGCCCTTCATCCCTATCGACCATTTCTTGTTCCAGCCGAAGGGGGCGCTCGTAACCTCGATGCGGTTTTCCGATGATGCAGATTCCCTCATGTGATTGATTATACTCATCGCCGCCCTTGGCTCCTCGAGGTTGCTGCTGAGGTGCGCGAAGGGGTATATCACCAATCTCTTCCTGCCAAGGTTCCCCATAGCCTTGAACGCATCGGCAAGCGCCGCGTCTGCCGTGCCGCTGTTGTCCCCCTTCTCGACGCTGAGCATCATCACAAGTGCATCCTTTGCGGAGAAGCTCCTCTCATCCGAGTCCTCGTAGACGCTCGCCTCTGGCTCCACTAGCTCGTAGCTTATACTGTCCACGTCAAGTAGCAATACCTTCATAGAAACCATAATTACTTTGCTGGAAAGGAATATATTCCAATTGTATCGCGCCGGCACAGCCCAACGTTTATATATTAAGAAAATCAGAAAGATTGATAACGGATTTGTGATAAAATGGCCAGTGAAATCAAGGAGATAGCCCTATGCCACGCAGTGAAGGCTGGCGGAATACTGCTCCTCAAGTCCGACAAGGAGCCTTACATGGGCAGGTGGAGCGCGCCGCAGGGCATGATAAACAGCGGGGAGAGTCCAGCAAAGGCCGCGATGCGCAGCATATACCAGCAGACCGGCATACTGCCAACCAAGGTCACATTCCACGGGACAATAAGGCTGTTCCTGAACAACAGCAACGAGTACACCTATAAGATACACGTCTTCTCTACAAGGCTTTTCACCGGCTCCCTGAAGTCCAACGTGGACGGGGAGGCGAAATGGTTCGACATGTCCGAGGTGCCGTACCATGACATGTGGCCCGACGACAAGTACTGGACCAGCCTGGTCATGCAGGGCAAGAGGTTCGACGCTGACTTCTTCCTTGACGAGCACAACGAGAAGGTCACCAAATACCAGATACGCGAGAAGAAGGAGATTCTCAGGAAGGCGCTGCCGATAGCACTCATACTTGTAATACTCGCATCGGTCGGGTACGGGATAGCCGCCAGCGGCGTGCTTAGCGGAATAGGGCATGGGCATGTCCAGACAACGCTCAGGACGACCATACCTCCATTCAGCCCGTCCAACACGACAACAACGAGCAGCAGAAGCACCACGACCTCAACCATATCCACCACGACAACCATACCTAAGCCTACTGACATAACCATCGACAACCTTAACATGATCATGAACTATTCCGGCCCTTCAATGAAGAACGGGGTGGACTGCAATGTGCCGAGCAGGTCCGTGGTGGTGCCATTCAGGCACGTATTCAACTCATCGGACTTCTACGTGAATGCCACGTTCATAGACTCGGGCTGCCCGGAAACGATAACAAGTATATATGCGCTTACGCCCGGCGCAAGCGTTGTATCGACCGAGCCGCTCCTTCCGTTCAACTTCCCTGCGCAGTCGCAGATATACTTCCAGATAAGGGTGCACATGTCCAATACATCGTACACCGGGCCGCTAACTCTGGTGGAGAACTACCAGTGATGCATGGTTATTTAAACCTATCTATTTCAATATATGGTTAATACACATGTGTGTGATACAATGGGAAATTTCCTATATAAGGTTCTTGCTAGGGAGATAAGCGTGGCAAGGTATGCCTCGCTGTTTCTCGTGGTCCTGTCGTTGCTGGGCTTTGCTGGATTGGCATTCTCGCAGACGACCACGTCGGCATCGACAACGATATCCGGCACCCTCTGTGAGGTGTTCAATACGGTAAAGGACGTGATATTCATACTAGGCCTTACCCTGATGATACTCGGAGGCGCGATATACGCAGGCGCTAACCTAATGCCCGCAAGCGCCAAGGGAGGATTCATGGGCTATGGAATGGCCATGATAATAGGCGGGATAATAGGTGTCGCAATAGCAGTCGCTGCCCCATTCATCCTAAACCTAATAGTTGGTACGAACGCGAATGCCGCGGTAACAGGAGGCCAGATTTGCGGAAGCGGGGTAGTTGCCGGCGGAAATGGCGGCGGCCTGATATAAATACGGGCATATAATGATGCGTGGCATGGCCTTTCGGCCATGCACATTTTTGCATCCTCTTTTTATTCCTTTCTTCCCCATATTCCTTAAAATAGGAGTGCCTGCATGTGGAACGTTCTAGACCATACGATAAAGACCTACTTCGCCAACATATATTTGATACTGCTTTCGTCGATATCCTTCATCCTGGCATTCATAATACCGCTTTTCGCCTCATTCCCTACGTACAATGACATGGGCGGCGTGTTCCTTAGGACGGCAAGCATATACCTGAACCTCAACCCATTCAGCGCAGCGGTGATAATCGTAGCGGCGCTTTTCTCCCTGCTCTTCCTGAGCTTCGCAACCGTGGCGATAAACATAGTCGTCAAGCACAGCAGGACCCAGACGAAGATAAGGGCCGAGGTCATAAGGGGCATAGAGAAATACACCGGAAGGGTCTTCGCCCTGCTGCTCGTCACAACTGTAGTGCTGGTGCTAGTCAATGTCCTTACATTCGGCAGCGGCTACTCAGGGCTTGCAACCGCGCTAGCTGCGCTCGTAATTACCCCAATCATGTTCTATGCGCCATCGTCGGTTGTGATAGACGAGGCCAACTTCACGCGCTCCATACGCGCGGGCTGGAAGTTTTTCTGGAAGAAGCCTGAGTACTTCCTAGCATGGGCGGCAATTGCGATAGTGCTGCTTACTGTTTTCGATGCAGCCTTCATAGCGATAGCGGGAACCGTATACTCAAGATACGTAATGCTGATATTCAGCTCGCTGTTCATACTTCCTTTCCTGATGCTCTTCCAGGGCGAGCTCTACATAAGCAGGTTCAAGCTGCTGAAGTGATGCCCAGGGCGGTGCGAGAACGCACCGCCGCGTATTAGTATTAATAACTTGCATTTGAAGCTTAACCTATGCGCCTAATATCGGGATTTGCGCTGGCATTACTGGTTGCCGTTGGCATGCTTGCATGCCTTTCACCTGCCGCCTCCGCACCGAGCGTTTCAACGGTTCAGTGCGTGGTAAGCAGGACATCTACAACCATAGGCGCATGCATAGGAAGCGCAGCGACCCTCAGCGCATTGGGCGTCGTCATCTCCCTTTTCTTCGTCGGCATCATCTATCTTCTCGGAGAGGTCCTCTCATTCGACAGGCTGAAGGGCTTCTGGAGGGCGGAGATGTGGGAGACAGTAAAGAGCGCAATAATAGTGATGATAGTATTCTCATCGCTGGTCATAGGCGGCGATGTCGCCGTGGCGCTTGCGGGCAGCACCCCGACGGCAGGGAACACCAGCGCGGCGCTCTCCGGGAACCTCGGGAACCTGTACAACGTGGCGTACAACTCCTACCTATACCCGCAGCTCCAGAATTCCTATGCGACATGGGCCGGGGTTCTAGGGATCGCCCAGGGGCTCGACCTTATAACGAGCCTTCAGCTAGACACATGGTTCCCAGTCCCCATAGTACCTGGATTTGTCGTGGCGAGCGCCAACTTCGGGTCATCCGCAAATCTGCTCGTCACCACGTTCTCAAGCACCACGAGCGGCCTTCTTGCGGATGCGATAAGGCTGGTCGATCCCCTGGTCCTAGCCTTCCAGATGCAGTATGACCTGTTCACCATTATAGTGTCTGCTGGCCTCGGGATGTTCATACCTGCAGGCGTGATACTCAGGTCTGTGCCCCTTGTCAGGAAGGTGGGCAGCTCGCTGATAGCCTTCGGCATCGGCCTCGCTCTGGTCTACCCTGCGCTCCTCGTGGGGTTCAACCTCCCAATAACAAATTACATGTACAGCATAACATCGACGGTCGGGCAGCCTTCATGCCCGTTCTCGGAGCACATACTCTGCACGCTTTACGAGGGCCTTGTCTCATTCATCAAGGGCGCGGCTGACGTAGCCCCCGGGCTGGTTTTCGGCACCGCTCCGGTGGCATTCGCCTTTGGTCCATCCGCATCCCTGTCCACATCGGTTATAGCTGAGGCAGGCTCGGGATTCTGGATAGGCCTAGGCGGAGCCTTCGTAAACGGGGTATTCCCGATGCTCAACTTCATAACGGACAACATGCTGATGCTTCTGGTCCAGTCTCTGCTGTTCATAATAGACATAGTGATAGGATTTGCGATAACCGAGGGGATAGCAGGGCTTCTGGGAGGCAGCGTAAGCAGCTACCTGAAACCGCACAGGAGGTTCTCACTGACTTAGTAGTGGAAAGATGGCAAACACGTGCATTCTATACGGGGCAACGAGCTGGGTAGGGATAAACCTGGTAATAATACTGATAGCCATGCTCCTCTCCGGGGTCGCCTTCTCCCTGAGCACGCTGCTGTCCGCGAACATGCGCGAGCGCATACGCGGAGCCGCGAGGTCGGAGCTGACGCAGGCGCTTCTCAGCGCTGTGATAATCGTAGTGCTGGTCGGCACAGCCACAACAGCCTGCTCTCTCTCATCTTCTATGAGCAAGGGCCTGACGCACACATCCATGGACCCGTTCCAGTATTCCGAATACTACGTCGGCAACCTTAGCGTTAACACCGGCCTTAACCTCCTCACCAATGCATACTCTACCTCGGTGTCATATGCGATAGAGGGCCAGGTGCTTGGGAACATAGGCGACCTCTTCAATACGAAGTTCACCGGGGCATTCGCGATAATGAGGGACATACTCGGCGGGGAGGCGGTCCTAGGCAACCTTATAAAGCTCTCCTTTGCCGGGCTTGTGCAGCTGAGCCTGCTCTTCAATGCGCTTAGCGGATTCTACATAGAGATAATAGTACCGATGATGACCGTAGCTGTCGGCATGCTGTTCCTGCAGTTCCTGCTGCTGCCCCTGTTGCAGTACACCGCATTCACCGTAGTGCTGCCGGTGGCGATAGCAATGAGGTCCCTCTCATTCCTTGGGAACAACCTAAGGTTCGCGGCAAACTCCGTGCTTGCGATAGCGATAGCCGCATACATAATATACCCATTGATGCTGTCGATGAACGGGTGGGCCATCGCATGGATATTCTCATCTGCGAACCCGTCATACCAGTACGTGCAGAGCACCTACGTGGTGCCGAACATTCCGCTTAACACATACTTCACATCAGTCCCCTCCACCGCATATTCCGGCCCCATACTTAGCGGAATAAAGTCCCTTGCTCCGCTGCTCCTGGGCTCATTCTCCTCAACCGGTATAATATTGCCGTGGCAGGTGGTGTCCCAGGCCCAGTTCATAGTGAATGAGCTAGCCAGGTTCCTCTTCGAGTCGATAGTCATGATAGTCATAGACCTTGCCGTGACCATAGGGTTCGCCGCAAGCCTTGCCAAGGCGCTGAACCGCGGCCTCGAGGGTGGAGGATCGTTCTGGGGATGATGATGTACCCTGCCAAATTCCTGCTGCAGGCCTCTACCTTCTCTAACGCCAACGCACAGCTGATGCCTCTGGTATTCGTCGCTATGATGCTCGATGCAATGGTAGTGGTGGTATGGTACTACCTCGGGGTGCTGCTCAACAACAGCGCGGTCAAGCAGTCGGCATTGGGGGAGTTCTACCAGTTCATAGGCACCGTGATAATGGTCGGGATAATAATCGGGTCCCTGTACACGCTATCCACGGTATTCTATTCGTCGCTTGGCGCGACCTCGCTCATGAAGCCCTCGGCGATAAGCCAGCTCTGCAACAACATAATGTCTACCTCCCAGCTTGACGTCCTTGGCAAGTCGAATTCCCTGCTCTCCGGGCCGGCAAGCACCACCACAAAGTATGTGGGCCTGTGCTCGCTAGTCAAGCCCAATGGCAACCCCTCGATAACGCAGCGGCTGGACTATCCGATAGCTGCTACGGGGGTCATAATAGCGAACCTGACCAACCAGACTGCCGCGAACTTGAACTACTCATTCACAATAGGCGCATTCCTTGGCTTCCTCTCAGAACTCACGCCATCAATCGAGATATGCACGCCCCCGTGCATTACGCCGAGCTCCGTGGTGCAGCCGCTGCTGAATGTCAGCGCATCCTTCGTCCCATACAAGGGCTACAGCCTCATCATCGGGGGCCTCAGCACAATCAACAATCTCCTCACATGGTCAACGGAGGCGTTCATAGCCCAGATACTCCTGCTCTCCATATTCATGTACATATGGCCATGGCTGCTATTCGGGGGATTCGTGCTGAGGAGCACCCTGTTCACCAGGAGATTGGGCGGCCTCCTGATAGCTGTTGTCATAGTCGGCCTTCTGGTATTCCCGACGGTCTTCGCATTCGAGTACCTGGCCCTGGCCAACGGGGTAAGCGTAGGTACAGGAACAGGCAACCCAAACGGGCTGAATACCACCTACGGGTTCAATGCGATAACCTCTATCCCTGCGACGCCCCATGGGACATGGCCGAAAGTCGGCGTGTCGACCGGCAACTACGTTACCAACTTCTTCGTTGAGCCAAATCTCAAGGCGGTTGCATTCGCCAACGACTGCTGGCCCAACACCGGCGGGTATCCAACAAGCTTGATAACGGCCGAGGGGTCCGACATAGTGAACCTGCTCATACCTTTCGCCAGCGTATTCTCGAGCATAAAGTACCTCTTCGACATGTTCGCCCTCGGAAGCTCATCACCGACGTTCCCTCTCCTCAACTACTGCAAGCCAGCCAATGCACTCTCAACATTCTACGGCATCCTGGACGCCTTCGGGCCCATGGGGCTAACGTCGTTCTTCATACCATTGGTCAACCTGGCGCTGAGCATAACCGCCATAACCGGACTATCCCCACTATTCGGGGGCGACACAAGCCTGGCCAGGCTGGGCAAGCTGGTGTGAGGAAATGAGCAAAAGAACCATTATGTCGTCAGTTCTCGTATTCGCGCTTGCGGCCATGGCACTATGCGTAATCGCGCCAGCATCGCAGAGCGCATCCACTGGAACCGGGTTCGTGCAAGGGCTGTGCAACGGCTATAATGGCTACGGCGGGCTAATACCCCAGTCGACGATACTCTCCGGGCATGCGGCCGGCCAGCAGGCGGTCCTCGGGTTCTCGATAGTGATAATGCTCACGGTGATACTTGCAGCGGCGATACTCTACATGATAAGCTACGTGTTCAAACTCAGCTTCCTGAGGGAGGTAATCAAGTCGGAGTTCGTGGAGATACTGATCACTGCCGCAGTGGTCATAATATTCATAGGCGGCTTCTACATAGCAAGCGCCAGCGTAGGGGCGTCAAACTCATTTGCGGCCGCAGGCAGCGGATTCGGCAGGGGCCTGTACGTCAGCGACTGCGTGTACCTGGGGAGCCAGTCGGTCAACCTCATCGTGCCGATACTGATAATCAGCATGGAGAAATTCGCGGTGACGCTGATATCGTCCCTAAAGGTAGTGATAGCCCCGCAGGGATTTGGGCTGAGCTTCTCCCCGTTGCAGGGATTGGCCCTGATAAACAACATGTTCGACCTGCTGGTAAATGCAGCTTATGTGCTGATGGGATTAATACTCTCGACCATGGGCCTGCTGGGCCTGATATACGGCCTGTTCCCCCTCTTCCTCTATGCTGGGATACTGCTGCGCTCCCTCCCATGGACCAGGGCGGCAGGAGGTGCCTTCCTTGGGATATTCGTGGGCTACTACATAGTGTTTCCCCTCCTGTTGCACGTGATGGTCGCAAGCTATACTCCTGCATTACAGTTCACCGGCTATTTCAGCTTCGCCTCGATACAGAACTTCCTCGGAAAGGCAGCCGGGAGCAGCGGAGCACTGCAGTCACTTGTTGCCGTTGACTCGTTCTTAGTCTCCGCCGCATCGTACCTTGTCTCCGGTGGGATATACGGGGTAGTTAACGCATTCATCCTCGGAGTGATAGAGCCGATGCTAGTGGTGTCCATGTCTATAATACTTTCATTCCTGATATCATTCGAGATAGCCGATCTCGTCGGAGATGTGCTGGGCGCGCCCAGCCTGTCGTCCAAGGGCGTACTTGGCAAGGTGATATGATTATGCTGCCATTGGTTCCATTGGTTCTGCTAGGCCTCATCCCGGCCCTGAGCCCGGTAAGCTGGATACCGATAGCCGCCGCTGCGGTGCTTACGGTGGTGCTGGTCGCGGCATTCATATACGCGCTTGCAAGCGTAATAGGCAGCGAGGCCGCCATGGCCTGGTCGAGGTTCCAGATATACGAGGCGCTGCTATCCATGCTTCTCCTCATAGCCTTCGGCTCGATATCATACATATTCTTCCTGAGCCCGCAGGCCATGTACTCAAGCATAAACATCGTCCCGTCAAAGTGCACCGGCGCAGCAGACCTGTATGCCCTAGCATCATGCGACGTAAGCCAGTTCAACAACGCGACCTTCGCGCTCGCGAGATACACCTTCTACGCGACTTACATAACATCCACGGTTTCCGGAATGACGGAGAAGGTGAAGATAGACCCGGTGTACATAGACACAGGGATAAGCCTAAATTTCGAGGTGCCTCCGCTGTTCCCGTCCAACATGGACAAGCTGATGGACTACACATACGAGACCTACCTGCTTACGCTGATATTCAATCAATTGCAGCTGATAGTGCTTTCGGCCTCGGTGTTCTTCCTCAGCCTGTTCGTCTCACTTGGGCTTATAGCCAGGACCTTCGGCTTCGCCAGGACCTTCGGCGGGGCGATGATAGCCCTTGGCATAGGGCTCGGGATAATATACCCGCTGCTCGTATCGATAACCTACGGATACATAGACACCGCGATAAACGTCACCTGCCTGCAGTCGCTTTCGTGCGCTTTGCCCAACGTGCTTCTCGGGGCCGTGCAGCTCATAGGGCAGATATCCTCCGGGCCGATGTTCACCTCGGTAGGCGCAGCTGTAGGGGGATTCTTTTCGTACATAATATATACGATTGCAGGCCTAACGATTATACCTGTGATGAACGTGGTGCTGGTTAACGTGTTCATATCCGACTTCTCCAAGGCACTTGGGGAGAGGATAAGCATAGAGCACCTATTCACTTCGATAATATAGTGGTTGGATGAATGCGATAAGGGCTGCATCGGTTGTGTTCTTCGCGTTCATAGCGCTCGCGCTTGTGCCGCATGCGGCATCGCAGTGCGGCCTTATCCCAGGTAAGCTCTCGACTGTCCTAAGCTCCAGCGAGCCATGGTACTGCCCGATAAACCAGCAGATATACGCCCAGTGGGCGAAGGAGCTGCCACTGGCATACGCAGTTGTCCTGATAGCGTTCCTGGTCGCAGCAATAATATTCATGTCCGGCGTCGCCCTGAACAGCAGCAGGATAAGGAACTTCGCGATAGGGGAGTTCTACGAGGCTATCGCATCGGCGGTAATAGTCGGGGCATTCATATACCTCTGCGCAGTGGTGTTCGGCGCCCTTCCCGGGATATTCGTCGGCGCGATAAACCCCTATGCAACGGCATTCAACCTGATGCGCAACACCATAAGCACTGGGGAGCAGGCCTACACCGTAATATACAACGTCTACCTGTCGATGTCTTTCATAACAAGCCCCTCGATATCTGTGCAGATAGGCGGGGACTTCTCCGCGCTTGCAAGGTCGGCATTCAACTTCCTGGAATTCGCCCCGCAGCTGTTCGTGAACATATACACCATACCGGTTACGATATTCTTCCTGGATCCTGCCAAGGCGATATCAGGATTCCTTATTGACGGTATACTGGCCCTGTATGCTGAATACTACCTGCTGGAGTTCTTCTCCATAGCAGCAATACCAGCTTTCCTGGTGCCAGGCGTGCTGCTGAGGTCGCTATTCCCGACAAGGGCCCTAGGGGGCCTAATGATAGCCCTGGCATTCGGGTTCTACCTGATAATGCCCTCTCTCTTCGCCGTGGCGTACTACTTCACCGCGCCAACAGTGCAGAGGGACATGGGACAGGCGACGCTCCAGCTCTCCAGCCTTACATACACCAGCCACAGCGTCATTTCGCAGAACAGCCCGTTGGTGCTGCAGCTCGAGAACGTAAAGTCCTCGCTGAACGGGTTCTGGCTCCTGATATTCTTCTACCCTGGGCTGATATCCGCGATGACCTACGCCGCGATAATGGAGATATCCGGGTTCATAGGCAGGGCGCCGGCAAGGGTCAGCAAGCTTAGGAGGCTCGTGTGAGGCCCAAGCGCCAGGGAATCAGTGCATGTCTATAAACCTTGCCATCGATATTAAGCCCGATGAACCAGAAGGTGCTAGTGTTCATAGGGTTCATGGCCCTGTCGCTTGCGATGCTTGCGGTAGCGGTCGTGCTTCCGTACAACGTATTCCTGATAATACCAAAATTCATCTTCCTGGCACTCGCGGTTATATTCGACGTCATGGCATTCGCCTCAAGGTACTATACGTACCTGCTGCTGCCGTTCGTTAGGCAGCGCAGGAGGAACGTGGTGATAAACGACCAGACCCCGTACTGGCTGGCATCCGGAGGGGAATGCATAATCAGGAAGATCGACAACTACTTCGTAGCTACCGCATACATAAACATTCCGCTTTACGTCTCGGCAAGCGAGATGAGCGACGAGGAGAAGCTAAGGTTCTCGATGCAGCTCAGCAAACTAATAGGGATAAGCAGGGACCCGGTGAGGTTCACCTCGGAACTGTACCTGATGAACAAGGACGCCTACATACTGCGCCTCAAGGATACCATAACATCCATAGAGAACGAGGAGGCCACGCTAAAGGAGAAGGGCGCGGCCGAGAGGGAGATGGAGCACGTCAGGGGCAAGCTCTCGATGTGGAAGAAGATGCTGAACAACATAGCCTCATCCCCCTCATATGAGCTAGGCACTTTCGCTGCGATATCTGCATTCGGCTACAAGGAGTATGAGGCGATAACAAACGTCCAGGTAAGGGCCAGGGAGCTCATGAACGGCATCGCATCATCAATGGGGGTGCCGCCCAGCATAGTCACAGGGAGCGAAATACTGAAGTACGTCGAGCCGGAGTACCTGATACCGTTCTCTACTGCCGAGGAGGAGATAAACAGGCGCGTTGCGCGGGTGTGATAATGGACGAAGAAGCGGTGATGTATCTCGCATTCACCCTCGTGGTGATGCTCATAATGCTCTCAATGTCCCCGTACATAGGCCACGGCCCGCTTGTGCTGCTTGCCGCGATTATCGTGGTGTTCGGAGCGGTACTTGTCGTGGTCCTGAACTTCGCCGACTTCATACTGGTGTCCCTGGTGTGCAAGACTCTTGGGATAACATTCCAGCCCGCGCAGGGCTACAAGATAATAAAGGAGCAGGACGCGATAGTCAAGAACGTGAACGGGCTGTTCTATGCCACCGGCTACATCTCCGCTAACCTCTTCGGGTACGTCTTCAAGCTCGAGGGCGAGAACGAGGACGAGGACCTCAAGATGATAACCGCCCCGGAGAAATGGGAGCGCGCCGTAGAGAACATAGGGTTCCCGTTCAAGTACCATGTGCTGTCAGCAGGGCTTGACGTCCAGAAGGTGCGCGACGAGCTCGAGGGCAGACGCGGCTACCAGGAATTCCAGATGGGAAGGGCGCTGCAGGCGCAGTCGTCCAACAACGACGTTACCATAACCAACATACAGCGCGTTATAAACGTGATACAGCGCAAGATAGACCGGATCTCCCAGGGGGAGAAGCCGATAGCGACTGTCATGTATGTCGAGACCACCGCTATAGGCGTGAGCGAGAAGGCGGCGCTCGACCAGCTCTCACACCAGATAAGCGGCCTCCAGGTCGCGCTTAGCTCGATGGACGTAGACCTTGCTAGGGTGTCGGGGCGAGAGATGTATACGCTGTTCAACTTCAACTTCTCGCTGCCCATGAGCTACGAGGAGATGGCTACGAATTTCGACCGCCAGAGCTAAAAATGCTTTACGAGAATTGGTATAGATGACCCTGTTGAAGCTCCAGCACATAATGAGCAACGAGATAGCGAAGAGGGCCTTCATGTCAAGGCCGCCTGAGCCTCCGCCTGAGGTGCTCATGAGCGACCCTATGGAATCGAT
>JAJZOJ010000001.1 GCA_021829015.1 Microcaldota archaeon
CCTAACACGGGTTACTCCGTCACACCTTGGCCTCTTCAGCCAGCAGCACCTGTACTGGTTCTAGGTACGGACCGCGATGATCGTTGCAGATTCCCTTTTCACGGGCTCAGGAATTCAGTCCAAGTTCATTTAGCTGCTTCTCCTCATAACGAGACTCTGCAGCCCTTTGCACGTTCTTTCGGACCTATCCCCAAGCGTCAGAAATCTACCTTGTGTTGCCACGCCTACATCGCGGGCGCATGGATATTAACATGCTTCCCTTTTGCTGAATTGTGATTGGCATTCAGCTTAGGACCGGCTAACTCTCCGCTGACGAGCGTTGCGAAGAAAACCTTGTGCTTTCGGTGTATGGGATTCTCGCCCATATATGCTGTTACTAATACCAGGATTTTCCCTGCGGCACGGTCCATGCGTCATTTCCAACGCACTTCTTGCCATGCCGTACGCCCTCTTACCAGATTTATTCAATCTCTGGGGTCTCGGTACCTGATTTAGCCCCGTATATCTTCAGTAAGATACTCCTCAACCGGTACGCTATAACGCGTTTTTTAAAGGATGGCTGCTTCTGAGCCTACCTCCCGGCTGTCTATGGGGTGCCCTACTTTTAAGACACTTAATCAGGATTTGGGGACCTTAACCTCAGTCACTATCTTTGCAGTCTCACGGGTCTGGCTTACCCAAACTCGTCGACTCCCGGGGTCTACGCAGCACATGCATTCGGAGTTTGATAGATTGGTAGGGCCTCTCGACCCCGCGCCAATCAGTCGGTAGCTCTACCTCATGTGCAAACTCGCCCGGAGCTATCCTAAAGATACTTCAGAGGGGACCCGCTATTGCCGTGTTCGAGTGGTATATCGCCGCTACCCGCAACTCACCCAACAGGACATGCCATGACAGGTTGCAGGCCTCCACCAGGCATTAGCCTAGCTTCGCCTTGGTCGCGCGTAGTTCACAACGGCTTCGGGTCGTACACAGGTGACTAAGGCATTTTCATACCCTGCCCCTCACATGTTGCGGGCACTCGCTTTCGCTTCGCCTTTCGGCTCGCCACTCATGTACACTCCCTGGTTCTTGCTTCAAGAAGAATGATAAGACACTGTTCCCCCGGGCTCGCATGGGCCTTTCGGCCTTCAGCTTCGCCCGTAATCATAACTTCCATGCCTTACCTTCGTTTCACCATCTAGTTTCAGATCTTTTCAATCCCACGCGTGTGGGTTCTTTTCAGCTTTCGCTCACGCTACTTGTACGCTATCGGTCTATAGCCAATGTTTAGGGTTGGGTTTTAATGCACCCGTATTCATTCTGCATACTCAAACAGAACTACTCTTCCGCGGTAATTTCCATTACGCTTAACCTACGAGGCTGTCACTCTCTATGGCGGTTCTTTCCAGAACCCTCGGCTCGCGTTTTGGAGTCCTCCCGCACCACATCTCCGCGCCTTTTGCAAGGCGGGATTCAGTTCGCCCTCCTCGGCTTTCACTCGTGTTACTCGCCGTATCGAATTTTCTTTCTTTTCCTGCGGGTACTAAGTCATTTCAGTTCCCCGCGTATGCATGCATTTCTGCACAATTGAGGCAATCCCAGGTTCAATGCCTGACGTGCGGCTACCCTGGGCTTATCGCAGCTTGCCACGGCCTTCATCGCTGCTATAGCCAAGCCATCCCCTAGATGGTTTATGATTATGCAAGCTTCTTCTCCTAAAATCAATCGCGCAAATGCACGATATCACGAACGGCAGAGAGCAAAGGCTCTGGTGTACGTATTTTCATCAAGCTAAGGAACTTCCGAGGAAGATTCCAGAACAACTTTCTAATACAGGAGCCTATAAGAGCTCAAGCTGCCACATTAGCACCGGGTATACTTCTGATTATAAAGGTATAAATAGATTCCGCCGCCCCGCTTAACTGAAAAGACATTGGCATCCCGGGAATCGCGATGGCGAAATTATTTAATCCTTAAATGCCATACAATAAACGGGTGGGATTGTACGCGGAATATACGAGGGCGAGGAGCTAGTACAGTGCGTCATTAACGGCAATGTGGCGCGCCTCAAGGAGATACTCTCCGATGCAGGGGAGAGGAAGCAGCAGCTTGTCAACTCCACGGATAGCGAGGGATACACCCTTCTCCAGATAGCGATCATAAGGAAGAACCCGGAGGCATTGCGCATCCTGGGCGCCGAGGGCGCGGACCCTAACATGCGCAACAAATACAAGCAGTGCGCAATACACATAGCGGCGCAGAGGAACGATGCGGAGGCGGTAGAGGCGCTCGTGGCCATCGGCGCCAGGGTCGACCGCGACGGCTATGGGCACTGGCCATCCTGGCTTGCCAGAAAGAGCGGCTTCGAGGGCCTAGCCAGGCAGCTGAGGGCACACGAGAGGGCCCAGGAGTCCCTGATGCGCCGGCCAGGCCTCATGTTGTTGAGGAAGCCGGACCACTCCTCCCAGGCGATGCCCGCCCTGCCGCAAAGGTCCAAGCGCAAGGGTTAATAACCTGACTTTTGGAGATTTAAGCTAAGGTGATATTGGTTGGCGAAGAAGTTCAGGAAAGGCGGTAGATATGCCAGCGAGATAGAGCGCCTGCGCGAGCTCAACGCGATAAACGAGGTGCTGAAGAAGGGGGAGATAGAGAACGCCGCCTTGCTGAACACCTCGAAGGAATCGGAGATAGTGAGCGACAATGCCCTGGACAACATGCTTGAGCAGCTCAACCTGAACCGGAACTCGGGAAAGGACCTGGAGATAATAGAGGGCATGTCAGCCGAGAAGGCCCGCATAAGGCGCACCCTAATCCAGAATGCGGGGAGGAGGGCCCAGAGGCCACGCCGCGCCGCCCCAAAGATCTCCAGGAAGAAGGCCTCCAGGCCAAGGGGGAAACAGAA
The DNA here is from genome assembly GCA_021829015.1 of Microcaldota archaeon. Next base: position 2,885 of record JAJZOJ010000001.1, read on the forward strand.
GAGCTCCAGGCCAAAGGGAGGGTCACATAGGCGCAATTCACGCAGAAGGTAAAGAGGCCCAGATTACTTCGGATTCTTGGCCTTGGGTGCAAGCTGTCTATATATGAGTATCGTGGATATCATAAGCCATGACTCTATTATGATCCCTACAACCTGCGTTATCAGATCCGCTATAGCATATGACGGGCTATGCACGTTGCTTTTCAGTGTCGAGAATACGCTGCCTAGCAATGCGCCGCCATTCCCTGCGACCGCAGTTGATGAGGTATAGTTGCTGATCTGCCTTGTTATCCCGTGCCTTAGTATCATAGACGAAGGCAGGCTTACTATGTATGTGATTATCACGACTATTATGGATATTATCAGGAAGGTTGCGAAGAGGGTCCACCACTGCCTTGCGGTGATATTCCAGCTGTACTTTATGGCCTCAACCGGGTTCTTCTTCCCTATTAGAGCCGCCGGTACCGATACCGAAAGCTTCACCGCTGCGTAAATGGCAAATATGATGTAAAGGAACATAAGAAGGACTCCGAGGGCGGCGCTCGCGATGATCGCGACGCCTATAACCAGTGCAGGCACTACCAGGAACAGTACAAACAGTAGTATCTCGGTCCCGAATACTGAGAGATACCTGCTGACCGCGAACCTTGCGGCCTTTTCAAGGCCGTATCTCCTGCCATAGAACGCTTTCGCAAGTACAATGTTGATGAAGAATACCCCTATGACTATGCTTGCAACCATCAGGACTGCCACTATGGACAACAGGTTAAATACGTGGCCTATTATCGCTGCCGGGGATGAATATGCGGCCGAGTATAGCGTATTAAATATCAATGGGATCGAGAGGTAGCCTATGGCGAATACCACTATGCCCCAAAGGACAAGCACCAGTAGCAGCTGCATGTCCCTGAAAGGAGCCATTATGCTGTCGCTTATCGTCCTGCTGACATCAACGGCCATATAAATCCTTGTATGGGACATTTTATAAATCCATGTGCTTCAGGCCTGCGCAAGCGTTAATAATCATATACTCAAAACATTATCCTATGGGCTCTTGGCTCAGTAGTAGAGCGTCCGCTTTGCAAGCGGAAGGTCGCGGGTGCGATCCCCGCAGAGTCCATTCTATATCGATTCAGTTGGTGATCTGCTGCTGCTCTATAATCTTGCAATACCTGCAGCCGCTATCGGGCTGATAGGCGGCTCCGAGATAGGTATGATAACGATAGCTGGCGCCTCCAAGTACAAATGGAAGAAGGCATGGACCATTGCCATAATCGCCCTCCTTACATTCATACCCGTCCTATTCCTTTTATACAGGTTCTTCACCGCTTTGCC
>JAJZOJ010000016.1 GCA_021829015.1 Microcaldota archaeon
GCCACTTACGGAACAGCACTTGATGTTGAGAGTACTGTAAAGTTTTCTGATGACAGAAATAATACTTCATATAGTTCAGCAAACTTGGTCTACTGGAATCTATACACGCCTAAATTTATAAAAATTAAGGAGGATATGAGATACTCGGCAGTTCCAGATATTTTCAACGCTGCCAGAGCTGTTGGAGAGGAGGGTTTACTTGGACACCAAGGACAATTTTTAAGAACAGAAGGAGAAAAGACACGGATACCTAAAGTTCTCACAATAAGTTCAAGTCCTGTTAATACTGCCAGTGTTGAGGCACTCGGAGAAATGGGATCGTTAAACATGCTAAAACAATTGGAGAGGAATACAGGAATGTTCAGCGATGTTAGTGAAGGTGACTTCAAATTCATTAAGCAAAGGTTTGAACTTGGAGAGAAGATGAAAACAATACAGAGATTTCTTTATCTCTATAAAGCTTATACATTTTTCAATAACGGTAGAAATGCAAAGAAAACAGCAGAAATCATATACGACATAACAAAAAGTCCAAGTATTCTTTCAGAGGCTTATGTTAGGGAAACTGATGCACATTTCAATTCTGGTAAATTCTGGGCCACTTACGGAACAGCACTTGATGTATCCGCTTATCTTTATGCTGACATCAAAGCAGCAGACATAAATAAAAAATTAGAAGGAGTTAGTGAGGAATCCAGAACTAATATTCAGAGCAATATCAACTTAGGATATTGGACTAAGAAAGGCTTTGAGCAATACGTTGATTATTTATTTGAAAAGTTCTCGTAAATTGAATTAGTTATACATGTGAATTGTGCCTTTACTGTAAAGGAGATATTTAAGGATTTTATCCAAACAACAAAATTAGATCCGAATAAATGTCAATGATTGCGATAAATTAAAATCTGATAGTAAATGTAAAACAGTAGGTATGTTATTCTGTCTAGTAGGTAAAGATAACAAGAGCCAGATTGGGGATTACGATTTCAAATTTAATGCTTGAATCTCCCGCTGGTTGCGTTTGTGATGCGCCGTGCAGTTAGGAATGAACACTTTCTCTACGTAAATTAACCATGCCGATTTCTCGTGCATCGCACAAAGTGTACGAAATATGGTGCCATTTTGCGGTATGTGCAAAATACAGGAAATGGATGCTATTGGAAACGGATAAATATTCTGAGTATATGGGGCATATGTCCTTGGGATGTTCAACCTCGGCTTTATGGGTTGGGCCTCCAGCAATATCCTGCCTTTGATGCTATGAACCTCTCCGCCTCCTCGACGTCCTCGATGGTTGTAAGCTTGATGTTGTACCTGGCGCCCTCATATACCGTAACGCACCCTCCTATGTTCTCAACCATTGCCGCGTCATCGTTAACGTCATAGTTTGTCCTCTCATGCGCTTTTGCTAGCAGAGCGTAATCAAACACCTGGGGCGTTTGTATGATCCTAAGGTTGTCCCTCTGCACAGTTTCCTTCACTACCTCGATGCTGCCATCGATTCGCGTTCTTTTTATAGTGTCGTTCACTTTTATCGCTGCTACTGTTGCGCCCGTTTCCCTCACTGCGATCAGTCCTCTTTCCAGTATGTCATGGGTTATGCACGGCCTGGCGGCGTCATGTATTATGACTGTGTCGCAGCTTTCAATGAGGCAGCCCAGTCCGTTCTTGACAGAGTCCTGCCTTCTTGGTCCGCCCTGGCATATCCTGATTACCTTCTTCCAGCCATCTTTCCTCATGAGCTCTTCGCCTTGTTTTATGTCACTCTCATGCAATACTAGAACGATTCTGCCTACGGCGTCGAACTGCTCAAACGCCTCAACGGTCCAAGCAAGCGTAGGCCTTCTCAGCAAATCCATGAATATCTTGTTTTTTCCCATTCTTACGCTTGATCCCGCGCCTACTATTACAGCAGCGGTTTTTGATTTCTCCAGGATTGTCACCGTATTGCATTATAGCGGCTTTTGTATGTGGTCGCAGTGCTGCACCATGAATTAGTTTACCTGGCCCTCGCTAGGCTCCAGCTCCTTGGTCCCTATTATAGAGACAGCCGCCCCCCTTTCCCTTGGCGGCAGGGTATCGCAGTCTATGTGCAGTATCCTGTCATTGCCGTCAAGCTGCAGCTTTCCGCCCTTGAACTGCACAAGGGTGTAGAACCCTATGAGCGAGGCCATGACGTGGCTCTGCCCGTTGAGGTCCCCAAGGGGCTTGCCGTCCTTGCGAAGCTCAAGTACGCCCTTTGAGCTGAGCCTGTTGTGGTAGTATTGAGTGGGGTCCTCTGGGGCCACCTCTAACAGGTCCCTATGCAGCGACTTCATCTTTGCGGGATCCATCTTTATCATGCCTATGGTGGTGTGGAGCGTCGTTACCAGCGCGTAACCGTCGTTCAGGCCTGATTCGGCAACTACCTTCTGGACCTCATCGGTGACGTCCTTGTGCCAGAACCCGCTGTGGGGCTTGTCCGGGACCGTGAACCTCCTTATGGAGTCCACTTTCACGAGCGAAGCGGTAAGGTCCAGTTCATGCCGCCCTATGTTCTCGTCTATGAGCGCTGGCCTGCCCCATGTGCCGTAATCGAGCTTGCTGCCCTCGAAAGGTATCGGAAGGTATGGGGTCATTATCGAGCCTATGGTGTGCTGCGTACTTGTGCCGTCGTTTATCCTTGCCAGCACCCTCTTCAGCGCCTTCTTTATGTCCCTTGCGGTCCCGCCGAAGCTGTCGAACTCCGAAAAGGTATATGTGAAATCGTTTATTATCGCTATGCCGTTCCTCAGGTCCGGGCGCTCAAGGACCGCGTTCTTTACGGTCATGTCAAGCGCATCGGCCACGTTGACAACTATGTGCTTGTCAAGCAGCCTCTCGTTTACCTTGCGCATTATGGCCATCTCCTCCTCGTTGCATATGCCATCTATCTTGTCGAATACGCTCTTTGGTATAATGCGCTCCTTGCGCACCTCGAAATTCATCTTGTGGCCCAGCTCGAACAGGGCCCTGACATGCTGTATCTTCTCCTTGTCCTCTGTAAGGAACAGGGGCAGCTCCCTCCTAAGGGTCTTGGCTACGCCGCCACTTTCCTCTTTAACGTGCGTTTGCGGGGTTCGCATCATCGTTTCTGTCATGCAATCATCGGTCGTTATGCGGTATCGCAGAAGATTCCGCTTACCCTGGTCGTCCTTTGGCAGTAGTACTGGGCGGTTACGCCGCCCATGGTGTAGTCGTTCCCATATGGCACGTCTGTGGCTCCCGCTGCGGCATGTGAATAATGCGCCATTGCTGTTTTGCCATCCATCTAAACACGCTATGATTAACGCTGCGACACGTATAATAATACCCCTTTACGGTGCGGCATTTGACGTATCGCACCCAAAGGCCACAGCATACCTGCCGCTTTTGGTTAGATTAATATATTTGGAAATGGTAAGGATATGCTGATAAGATGGCCAGCAACTGCATAGCGGCGGACAGGAACTTTGCAGGCATAACCATGCACACCGATGGCAGCTACAGCGCCAAGGCCCCTGCGAAGATAAACAGGATATTGAGGGTAGGGGAAAGGGACCCTGTCTCAGGGATTCACAATACAGAATCGATAATGCTTGCCGTCTCCTCCCCTGTTGACGAGGTCAGCGTACGTCCATCCTATAGGGGGGACTTCAGGATAGAGGGAAGCATAGTATGCAATAGGGAGGGCAACATACTGTTCAAGGCCAAAAGGGAGCTTGAGAGGGCCATGGCGGAAAATGGCGACAGGCCGGAAATAAACTGCGTCATCAGGCTCCAGAAGGAGATTCCAATAGGATCCGGAATGGGCGGGGGCAGCTCCGACGCCGCAGCGTTTATGAGGATAGCCAACAGGATATTCGGCCTGGGGTTCGATGCGAAGGAGATGGAATCAATAGCATTGAGGGTGGGCAGCGATGTCCCGTTCTTCCTGAACGGGGGACATGCAATCGTCCAGGTATCAAATACGCAGGCAATCACACCTATTGAGGAGCGCCTGGACAGGTATTACGTAATAGCAAGGCCCCACATGAGGCTTGACACAAGGGAGATGTACGAAGAGTTCGACAGATTCGTTGCAGCCTCCTACAGAAAGCAGACAAAGATAACGATGTATGACGAGCTTAAGCTTCTTAGGAACTCCATGGACGGGCTTGGGAGCAACGGCCACACTAGCGAGCTGTCAATAAGGACAGGCCATATCAGCAACGATTTCACGCCCCTGGCCGCGTCAAGGTGCAGAGACGTTTTCCTCTTGATGAGCAAGATGTCCGCAAATGCCGCTGAATGGGGATTGACAGGCAAAGGGCCTACGGTGTTCGCAGGGTTCGACAAGGTCGAAAACTGCAACAGGTGCGTGGAGAGGATAATGCCCTGGTTCAACGGCGACATTTACATTGCAAGGCCGGTAGAACGCTGGGGAATGTAAACGTAGTTGCATCAACTTTCTATTTCCTGCTTAATCCGCTGAGGCCGTGCATATCCGCAACGTGCCTCCTGGCCTCCTTGTCCGCATCTAGTATGTCCTCAAGCGATGGGTTGTCTATCGAGGAATGCTTCTGCATGGCGCTTCTTACCGATTCCTCTATGTCTAGGAACCCTATCCTACCTTTCAGGAAAAGATCCACTGCCATCTCATCCGCGCCGTTCAGAACCGCAGGCATAGTGCCGCCTATCTTTGCCGCCGTGCGCGCAAGCTTCAGGCATCCAAACGTCTCCTCGTCCGGCCTGTAGAATTCGAACCTTTGCGAAGTAAGGTCAAGCCTCTTGTCCGATGGGTTGGGATTCCTTGTCCTGTATACGGCATGCTCTATCGGAAGCCTCATGTCCGGAAGGCCAAGCTGGGCCTTCATGCTCCCGTCCCTGAACTGCACCAGTGAGTGGACTATGCTCTGCGGATGGACAACTACCTCTATCCTTTCAATCGGTATTCCGAACAGCCATTTGGCCTCTATTATCTCGAAGCCCTTGTTCATCAGGGTGGACGAATCTATCGTGATGCGGCCGCCCATCGTCCATGTGGGGTGCTTTAGGGCGTCCTCCTTCCTTACGTTCTTCAGCTCGCTCCGCCCCCTATTCCTGAAAGGGCCTCCCGATGCGGTGATTATTAGCTTCTCTATCTCATCAGAATTTTCCCCATGCATGCACTGCCATATAGCGCTGTGCTCGCTGTCTATCGGGTATATCCTTGTGGCCATGACGTGCTTCATGCCCATCACAAGGCTTCCGGCAGTCACCAGCGTCTCCTTGTTCGCAAGGGCCACGTCCTTGCCCTTCTTGATGAATTCTATGTTCGGGACCAGTCCGGATATCCCCACAGTGGAGCTAACCACAAGCCCTACGTCGCCGCCGGTGCATGAATCTATCGCCTCGTCCTGCCCCGCAAGGGCCTTGATGCCGGTGCCGCTAAGCCCTAGGCGCAGCAGTTCGGACACGGACTTGTCCACGACCGCCGCATATTTGGGCCTGAATTCCTTCGCCTGCTCGATTAGAAGGCCTACGTTGGAATTGCACACAAGAGACACGATCTCGTATCCCCCATGCCTCCTTAGGACATCTAGCGTCTGCGTGCCTATCGATCCGGTAGAGCCGTATACCGCGATCCCCTTCTTACTCCTGGCGTTCATTTACCATCTTCCCTCTTTACGTCGTGGCCCCCGAACTCGTGCCTTAGCGCCGCGAGCATCCTGACGCCGAAGCGCTGCTCGGACCTGCTCCTGAACCTCTCATACAGCGATTCGGTTATGGCTGTGAATGGTATGTTGTACTCTATGGCTGTCTGTATCGCCCATCTTCCCTCTCCTGTGTCATTCACGTATGGCGCAATGAGGGAAAGATTCCTGTCGTTGCTTCTTATCGCCCTTCCTGCAAGCTCCACCAGGTAGCTCTTTATCACTGAGCCGTTGTTCCACAAGTCGCATATTGCTGCCGTATCGAGGTCCTTGTACGGCCCCATGTCGCTTACCAGCTCCATGCCCTCGGCGATGGACTGCATCATCCCGTATTCTATCGCATTGTGTACCATCTTGACGAAGTGGCCTGATCCAGATGGCCCGGTATAGAGGAAGCCGTTCTCGACGCTAGCGTCCCTGAATAGCCCCTCGGCATAATCGAATGCCTCCCTGTCCCCACCTACCATTATGCACATCCCGTGGAGTGCGCCATATGGCCCTCCGCTGCATCCCGCATCCAAGTGGAGTATCCCCTTGCCGCTCAGGTTTTCATGCAGCCTTATCGAGTTCTTGAAATTGGAGTTGGAACCGTCTACTATTATGTCCCCTTTATTCAGAAGCCCTGCCAGCTTACCTATCATGTCGTTGGTGACATCCCCGGCCGGAAGCATCACCCATATGAGCCTCCTCTTGCCTCCCAGGGCCTTAGCCATCTCCTCAACGGATTGCACACCGATGGCCCCCTTGGCCTTTACCTCTTCAAGCGGCCCTGGAGACCTGTTCCATGCGATTACCCTGTAATCCTTCCCGAGAAGGTTAAGGACTATGTTCTTCCCCATCTTTCCAAGGCCGATGAAGCCTATCTCCCTGTCCATCAAATCAATACGAAGAGGGCAATCAGTCTGAATCACTGCCGCTTATGGCTTTCCTAAGCCACTCGTCCCTGCTTATTATTGGGGCATCGCCAAACCTTTGCGACAGGTTCAAAAGGGCGTCCGCAATTGCCCTTGCCTGTTTGCAGCTCCCATTAATAGAGATGGACGATACGAAATTGTCCACGACTATTGTATTGCATGCCCCGGAACCCCTGAACCCGTTGACAATGCTGTAGTTTATTGAAAGTCCATCGGCAGACATCCTGCCCTTGCCCTCATTCTCTAAAACAAAGTTCTGCACTACTCCGTACTTGGTATCTATCATCTCATCAGGCATGCGGACCCTCATAAGCCTCCTTGACCTGCCTAAGCTCTCATCATTGTTCGAGTCTTCGCGCTTTTGCACCTTCTGCAAACCCTGCCATTTTTCCATTTTGATCACTTGCTAGGGATATGCCTTGCCTAATATAAAAGTGTTCTGTTCGACAGCCCATGTGCCAAAAATCGGCCGGCATATTGGTTCATTTCCCTGCAGAATCGCTTAGGTGCTGCAGGTACTCCCTTGCCTGCAGCGCAGCCTTAGTCCCGCTTCCTGCGGCAGTGACAGCCTGCCTGTATACCCTGTCGGCAACGTCCCCTGCAACGAACACGCCCTCTATGTCCGTCTTTACCTCGTCCTTGGTGACTATGTAGCCCTGCTCGTCAAGCCTTATCTTTCCCTTGAGGAATGCGGTATTCGGGGAATGGCCTATCGCGACGAACACCCCGTCTATCCTGAGCTCCGATGTCTCATTGGTAAGCAGGTTCTTTATCTTAACCCCGGTTACCTTCTCGTCCCCTAGTATCTCCTCAACGACGCTGCTCATCATCGTCTTGATCTTAGGGTTCGAGGTAGCCTTCGACTGCATTATTTTGCTGGCCCTGAACTGGTCCTTCCTGTGCACTATCGTAACGCTGCTGGCGAACCTAGTGAGGAAGATGGAATCCTCCATTGCGGTGTCGCCCCCTCCTACGACTATGACGCTCTTGCCCTTGAAGAACGCGGCATCGCATGTCGCGCAGCTGCTTACCCCCTTGCCCATGAATCTCTTCTCCGATTCAAGCCCCAACCACTTCGATGAGGCTCCTGGAGCGAGTATCACGCATTTTGCGCTGTATTCCTTGCTCCCCGTCTTTATGGTGAATGGCCTCTTCGCTAAATCAACGTCCGTGACGTCCTCGTCGATGAATCTGGTCCCGAACCTCTCAGCCTGCTTCCTGAACAGCATCATGAGGTCTGGCCCCTGTATCCCCTCGGGGAAACCAGGGTAGTTGTCGACAAGTGTGGTAAGGAGCAGCTGCCCGCCGTACTGCGAGCCGTCTATCATCAAAGGTTTGAAATCCTCCCTTGCGGTGTATATTGCCGCGGTGTACCCTGCCGGCCCGCCGCCTACTATTATGAGATCCTCGGTGTCCATACTAGTTTAGCGCCGCAAAAACATATAAATATGAGTAATGCTTTATTGGAATACATCAAAAGACGGCGACCTGATGATAGAATCCAACAATGTTAGGATATCCCTTGACAGGAGGGAACGCGAGTCCGACATCGATTTCATTTCACATGCGCATACAGATCACCTTGGGGCGGCAAGATCCTCCAAAGGGATACTTGCCAGCCAACAGACCATGGAGCTCATAGAGAGCGCATACGGCCTGTCAGTGCGCAACAGGGCCTCCTGCGCGGAGAACATGCGCCTGCTCGAGGCCGGCCACATGCTCGGCTCAAGGCAGTTGTCAGTAGACTGCGAGAAGGCAGGGGCCCGCATAACATACACTGGGGATTTTCAGACCTCAAAATCAAGGACGGCAAGGCGGATAGAGGCCGTAGATTCGGACGTGCTGATAATGGACTCTACATATGCGGATTCGCTGCTGCGCTTCGATGACAAGGAGGAGGTCGAATCCGCCCTCCAGGATTGGACCATCGGCAAGATAAGGAAGGGGATAGTCATATTCAGCGCCTACGCGATGGGCAAGGCGCAGGAGCTCATAGCGATACTCAACGAGGTTGGGATAAAGCCGCTGGTCAGCAGGAAGATAAGCAGGGTCTCAATGGTATACCAGGCCAACGGGGTACGGCTGGACTATTCGTCCGCATACGATTCAGATGAAAGCTATGGATCACTCATACGCGACAACTTCGTTGGAATAACGGACTCAAGGGGCCTGGCATCCTTCAAGGCCGGCCTGCAGGCGGCTCACAACAAGAGGGTATATACTGCGGTTGCAACGGGATTCGCCAAGATATTCAGGTTCGATACCGATGCGCAGTTCGCCCTTAGCGACCATGCGGACTTCTCGCAGAGCGTAGAATACATAGAGGCATCGCGTTCCAGCAAGGTATTGACTTATGGCCCGAACGCCGGGCAGTTCGCAGCAAACCTATCAAGGGATGGCTATGATGCGGAGCCGTTCAGCGATGCATCTGCGGCAATGGCCATGGCTGCATGCCGCGCATGATATATTCCAATTCTTCTGGCCACAAGAGATCCAATTGCTGTTTATTTAGGGTAATAAAATGATGGAAAAAGTTGCAGAGGTCCATTGCATGGATCCAAGAAGCAGGCATCACGAGAGGCTGGGCCTGAAGATAAAGACCGCGGGCGGTTTCGTAGGGGGAAACCTGAAGGCCAGCATGCCGGACCTGCTAAGAAAGTATGGAATAGAGACCCTTAGGATCAACCAGCACACCGACTGCGGTGCAATGGCCATTGTCCATTCAGGGGTGAAAGACAGGAAAAGCGTAGATGGCACAACATACAACTCTCTTGTTAAGCCGTTCATGCACTATATAAGGCGCCCGGAAGACGAGAAGAAGCTGCCGGGAATAGCAATGGGGATACAGATATGCATAGCTGCGGGGTGGAAGAAAGAGGGGCTGAAGAAGATATCCTGCTCCATTTCAGAGACCGTGGGCAAAGTAGAGGGGCCAAAGACCCTGCTGCTGACCGCACCGTTCTTCAGCAGGTCTGAGGACCTCGTCAATTCGATAGGGTTAAGCCCCGAGCGGACGTACATAATAACGCTGGTTCCCGGAAACATACACAGGATGTCCGTCGACCCAAAGATAGCAGTAAGGTACCTTGGAATAAACAATGTCGTGCTATACAAGAACGGCAGCGACGATACAAGTGTCATAGAGAGATTCTGGCATGCCACTAGGAGCAAGAGGATTGACCTTGGGGCTAAGGTTGAAAGGATAGATTAGATGCCCCGCATGCTTATAGGCTGCATGGACCGCCGGCTTAACCTGTTCCTAGATAGGCTTGCCGATGCCTCCGGGGACGACGCTGCAATGGTGGTACGCAATGCGGGTGGATGCGTCGCAGGGGCGCTTGGCACAATAGAATCCGCCTCGCCAACAGAGATAGAATGCTATACCCATACGGATTGCGGTGCAATGAGGGTCGCCCTCGCCGCATGCGCTGAGTTGGGCAGCGGAAAGCCGCTAGATGGGACGGAATCAAGCCCAGGGATATATGATACGGTCATAGCTCCGCTTTCCGGAAGGGCATACGGAAGCGCATCGGAGATAGAGGCCGCAAACACCGAGGTGCAGAGGGCATGCCTTGCCTCTTTGGCCGCATCGCACCCTGGAATGAAATACGGATGCGAGCTCGTGGACCTTGGCAAGCTAAATGTCCCTAAGCCTGCCGGCGAGCACGTGCTTGCGATAGGGACCGCATTTTCCGGCAGATATGCCGAGCTGTCCGCAAGGAACGGTCTTGAGGTGAACGGAACCTACTTCGTGCAGGCAAACACGATTGACGAGGTACTGCCGCCTTCACTTCTTGCGATAGACAAACTGGGACTGCGCAGGGTCGTCTTCCTTTCTGCAAAGGAGAGGGACAACGAGATTCTGCAGCAGTGGGCGTCAAGCAAGCCATTTGAAGCAATGTTCAGGAGGCATGGGATAAACCCTGAGATAATTGGGCTGTGACATGCTTTGCCGTCGGCCTGGTTAAAGCATATATATAAAATACTATGCTTACATGATATAAATCAGTGGGTTTATGGGAAACAAACCAACAGCATCATTGGTCTTGTTGATACTAGGAGGATTGTTTATGATAGGAGGCGGCGCGCTCACAGCATTAGTGGGCCAGTTTGCCGGCAATGTGGTCAGTCATTCGACTAGCAATTTCATTGTGAACGGGAAAAGCGTCACCGGCGCCCAGCTGGCCTCCTCGACCTCTGGAGTACTTGGCATCGATGGGCTGGTTGGCATAATAGCCGGCATAGTTGTGATACTGTCCGGGATCATGGCATACATAAGCGCCTCGAAGAACACAAAGAATGTCAAGCTTTTCGGCGCCATTGCACTTGTATTTGCACTTGTTAGCCTGCTGGATCTTGGCGGATACGTACTAGGCTTTATTCTTGCACTTATCGGAAGCATACTGGCCATCGTATACAAGGGCTAATGGGGTATGCAATCCTCTTTTCCTTTATTTTATTTCTTATTTCCCTTTGTTTTATTTCTCACGGTGCCTTATGTCGAGCAGCGCCTTGATTGCGTTCTCAGAAAGCCATTGGCTGACCTCGTCGTAGTCAAGCACCTTGACCCTGGCATTTATTATTATCCCCATGCTCTGTTCGCTGCTTATTAGGGATATTTTCGTGGTAAGGTCCATGAGTTTATCCATGTACCTTCTATGGCTGCTTTCAGACAGCCTTGTATGCAGCGCCTCCCTGAACCTGCCGATGTCCGTTTCCCTTGGTACGTCAAGCCTTATGCGTATCGACCGCTCGCTTATCCTGCTGTGGTTCTGCAGAAGCCCTTGGCTCATTGCCGAGTTCGGTATGTACATCAGTATGTGGTCATCCTTCATGAGCCGCGTGTATATAACCCCTATGCTCTTCACGGTTCCAGTTATCTCGGAGAACATGGGCTCATGCATGTATGTCGGCGCCTGTATCGAGTAATACAATGGCATGAACGTTATCTTATCTCCTGCCTTGAACGGCCTAGAGTAGAGCATCGACAGCCCCGCGAATACGTTCCCCAGGGTGCTCTGCGTAGCCAGGCCTACGACTATGCCAAGGAATCCTGCACCGATGAGAAGGCTTGCGATCGACACCTTCATGGTGTGGAGAAGCACCAAGGCCAATACCGGGTATGCGACTAGCCTAAGTATCTGCGCGGTCTCGTGTGCCTCCCCGTTCCTGCTGGTCAGCCCTCCGAAGGCGATTATGATTCCTGCGAGCGCGTACACAATCGCGATGCCTATGGCGATCTGCATGGCAAGCGCAGGCACGAACGGATATTCTGCAGCTACGGAATCGTAGGAGATCGCTATCAGGTATGCCAATATGGCACACACCACTATCAGCGGCTCAACCGCGTGCTTGATGCCCGCTCTGCCGGACAAGGCTGGTCACCTCCTCATATTTGCATAGATGCATTTTTAATTACACATGTGGGGAGTTGGAGATGCCATCGGAGATGAACCTACCTACCTCCTCGTTTCCTGATTCAATGCCTATGCTCTTGTAGATCCTCTGGTATTCCCATTGCGGCCTGAATATTTCCTCTATGTCGCCTATCTTAAGGCCGCTGTGGCTGCCATCCCTGCACAGACCTATCACATCGCCCACGAAAAGCTCCGATGTGTTGCTTCCCGTGAGTTGGTCCATCTGCTGTCCGACGGCAGTGTCCGCAAACCTCAGCGATCCCCTTTCGGGCGAACTAAACTCCTTGTCATGGCCTGGGAACTCCATGTCTAGGACCTTCCCGGATTCGAAGAGTATCCTTATCGACCTGGCAGCCTTGCCTGCCGGGACTCCCTTTGCGACCCTTATAGTAGCTGCGGCCCCATCCGCGAAGTTCTCCCCGGAAAGTCTGACCCTGGATTCGACTCCTGTCGGGAATTCCTTACTGTAACTTTCGTTTACCACAAGGTTCCTGACGCTAGAAAGCGCCCCGAACCTGCACCTTGTTGAATAGTATATGACCTCGTATGGGTGCACCCAGTCCATGAATATGCCCCCGTTGGCCATGTCAAGCAGCCAGGTCCTTCTCATGTCCTCCTCGCTTGTCTCCTCGAAGAACGCCGCGCTTATTGAGCGTATTTTCCCCTCGCGTGCTACGATCCCCTGTAGCTCAGAGGCAAGCTGGATTGAGGGCTGCTTGTGTATGTAATGCAGGTGCAGGTAGACGCTGCCCTCCAGGCCGTTGTCCCTTATGTGGTTAACTATGCTCCTGAACTGCCCCTCGTCGGTCGCAAGGGTCTTCTCCACTATCACCTTTTTGCCGTGCCTCAGTGATTCCATCGCCTGCAGCATGTGGAACCTGTTCGGATCGGATATGTGCACCATGTCTATGTCCTTGAAGAAATCCTCAGGAATGCTTCCAGACGCATCGGATATGTAGTACGATGAGCTGTCTATGCCGAAACTCGTGAGAAGCTCAGCCTTGTCCGCGAAGGGCCTGGTGCCTACCGCCTTCCTAAGGTCCAATCCCTCGCCGGAATTCACTCCTGCCTTTAGCCATGCGAACCAATGGCCAAGCCCAACTACCCCTAATCTGCACCCCATGGTATCGTCTATTTCAAAACCGGACGGTAGATTTTATATATTTGAAAGAAACCTATTATAAAGTTACATTTGCGGTTTTGTATCAAGTGATATAGATGAGCGGCACCAAGGAGAAAAAGGACACAATAGGGATAATAGGCCTTGGGGACATGGGAACCAACATAGCGGAGACGTTACGAAGGAACGGCTTCCCGATCGCGGTATTCAACAGGACCCCTGAAAGGACGAAATTCTTCAGGGATGTCGAGGACGTCCACGTGGCGGAGGACCTCAAGGGCCTCGTGTCTCATGTGCATTCGAATAGCAAAAACCCGATAATATGGCTGATGGTGTCTCCTGATAACCCCACAAGGGAAATGGTGATGAGGCTCTCAGACCATGTAAAAAAGGGCGATATAATCGTGGACGGCTCAAATTCAAAGTACGCCAATTCAATCGACAACTATAAAATCCTGGGCATGATTGGCGTCTCGTATCTTGACGTTGGCGTAGCGGGGGGCCCTGATGATATCGGCAGGTATGTCGCGCTCATGGTGGGCGGCGACAAAAAAGCCTTCGAGGCGGCCAGGCCGGTCTTCAAGGCCATAACATCAGCCAGCTCCTACGAGTACCTCGGGGGGAGCGGGGCCGGCCACATGGCGAAGGGCGTGCACAACATGATATTCTACTCAATATTCCCGTTATTCGCCGAGTCCCTTGAGCTGATGGCCAAGCAGACCGAAGTCAGCCTGGACATAGCAAATGCTATGAGGCTCTTCGCCGAGGCGCCGCCAATAACCGACGCCATACCGCGTGCTATGTATGACATGCTCAGGAACGGAGGCCTTAACGGCCAGGCGCTTAAGACCCCTACCATATCCAAAATGGTGGAGAACATGCAGGGACTCGCAAAGAGGAGCGGGGTAAGCAGCGAATCCATAAATTCCGTACTTGACAGCTATCAAAGGATGTCGGACGATTCCAAGATCTACTACGCCGCGGCGAAGAAGATAATTACAGGCCACTGAACGCGGATATCGCAACCAGCCCTATGATTATCAGAGCCAGCCCTGCAACCTGTATGGGCTCCATCCTCTCCTTGAGCAGCAGCATGGCGAGCACTACGGTGATCAACGGCGCAGCCGCAGCTATCGCAGCTACGAGCGCTATGTTGCCTGTCCCTGCGCCAATGCTGTAGAGCGCAAATGCGGTCGTGGCCGTCCACGCGTAGGCGAATATACCAATGGAGCCCCTGCGGGGCAGCCTCATGTCCCTCCTGGTCGCCAACCCATATGCTACGAATATCGCGGCTGTGCCTACGGAAGACACCAGGACCGGCCATATCCATCCCATGCTCTCGGAAAGGAACCCTATAAGCGGATAGAATGCCCCCCATATGAATAGAGTCAGCACCGCGGACCCTATACCTGCGGAAAGCGGCCCACTGGACTTATGGATGCTGCCGAATTTTATCCCTATGAGTATTGTGCCCAGTATCGCCGCGCATATCCCCGCAATCTGCATAGCGCCCAGCGTTTCGCCAAGCACGATCACTGATATTATCACCGCGGGTACGGTATATGCCGAGGCTACCGGAACGACTACCGATATGTTCCCTGAACCTAGCCCCCTATAAAAGAAGAATATTCCCGCGGCGCTAGCTATTGCCGCCCCTATGAGCTCGACAACCCCGCCTGGAGAGACATGCGGGATCCTGAAGAATGCGAGTGCTACAACGAGGAGTATTACGCTGCTCGATGAGAAGTACCACGACAGCACCATTATGGGGTCGTATCTCTTGGCATAGATGCCTGCAACGAAGTTGGCTATTCCAAAAAGCAGCATGGAGGCAAAGCCGAACGTTATGCCTATGGTTGCCGCATCCATGCAATCGACCGGTAATCAGACAATTGGGCCGCATGCTTATTAATAGCGCACGTGCGCGGAAGAAAACAAATAATGGGCCCGCTGAGATTTGAACTCAGGACCTCTCGATTATCAGTCGAGTGCTCCAACCATGCTAAGCTACGAGCCCCGCTTAAACCTTTGTAGGATTAAATATAATATGCTGATTATCTGCGCCTCCTCGGAGCCTTCGCCCTGCGCTTCCTTGCCTTTGGCTTATCCATCCGTTCCCCATCCATTTCGCCGTATTTTGCCTCAACGACTTTGCCATTCGGGGTTTCCTCGACGAATATCTGCGATTCGAACCTGTAGAGCTTCACGTTAGGCTGCATCCAGTAGTTGCGCGGAAGCTCCGCCTTCTCGCACGCCTCCTCCATGAACCTCTTCTTGTTCCAGACGTTCTCGACGGCAACTGACGGAAGAAGAAGCCCCATGCGCAGTCCGTATTCTATCATCAGCCCGTCCCTGCCTACTTTTATCTCGCTCAGCCTTTTGCTCTCCCCTCCGCCCACCTTTGTCATGTCGGAGAGGATTGCTACCTCGACTATTAGGTCCTCAAGCTCATGCCTGGAAACCGATACGAACCGCGAATCCTCGAATGCAGCGGCAACCGCGGCGTCTACCACGAGCTCCCCTATTGCGCCGACAGGCCTTGGGAATCCTATGCATCCGCGCAGCTCTCTAGTAGGGTAGTGCAGCAGCGTTACGAATACCCCGTGCCTCTTGTCAAGGTCCTCTACGCTCCTCTTGACAACATCCTTCTGGAAGTGCGGGTTGGATATGAAGAGCTCTATGCTGTTCCTCGCCGCCTTCACTAGCCTGGTCCCACCATCCAAGTCATATGCATGCATTTTGCCCACAGAGACGATTGTCTCTCAACCTATAAATATTTGAGCTGTGCGGTACCAAGCTAATCCGATGCGGCGCATAACCATTTACACCGATGGGGCGGCAAGGGGGAATCCGGGGCCGAGCGCATCCGGGTTTATGGCATATGAAAACGACAGGATGATCCACAGCCACTCGGAGTACAACGGAAGGGCCACCAACAATTTCGCGGAGTACAAGGGGATACTTCTTGCGCTGAAATGGTGTGAGTCAATGTACGAATTGGGGCAGCTCTCCATTACTTTCTATTCGGACAACGAGCTCGTCGTAAGGCAGCTGAACGGCAGGTACAAGGTCAAGTCCCCATCGCTTTCCGCGCTGAACAGGGATATATCAAAGATATCCGGGAAGCTGCACGATGTCGAATTCCTGAATGTGAAGAGGGAAAACCCGCGCATAGCCGCCGTCGACAAATCCCTCAACCTCCTCCTCGACAAGGTGGCTACTGCAGCAAATGAATCTTTATAAATATATAGCGCCATAGTGTATCCTTACAAAACCTACTCATGATTTGGGATGGCCGGTCAAGATGAAAACGGGGGCAAGCAGGGGAACGATTCCGCAGAGCATGTAGTCGACATTGCCGCGAAGGAGCACTGGAAAAAGGGCAATGCGCTGTTCGAGGAGAGCAAGTTCGACGAGGCGATAGCCGAGTATGGCGAGGCGATAAAAATCGACAGCAGGTATGCCGATGCCTTCTTCAACCGGGCGCTCACCAAGAGGGTATCCAATGACCTTGACGGTGCAAAGCGCGACCTGGAGATGGTGCTCACCCTGCAGCCCAAGAGCGCTGACGCCCCGCTGCTCATAGGCGACATCGCGGAGAACAGCAACGATCTCGTCGGTGCAAGGTACTGGTACGAGAAGTCACTCTCGAACAATCCCGATTACGCCGAGGCTAAGAACAGGCTGGAACACATAGACTCGCTCATACATGTCGACTCCGGAGTCCCATCAGGATCCCAGCAGCTGCAGGTCGCGAAGGAGGACCAGAAGGACATAGTGGAGGAGGGGCAGATAAAGAAGGTTAGCTTCTTCAAGTCCGACATAACCTTCGGGGACGTCATAGGTCTGGACAAGGTCAAGAAGTACCTTACAGATAACGTGGTCCTTGCTATAAGGAAGCCCGACCTCTTCAAGAAGTATGGCAAGAAGCTGGGGCTTGGCCTGCTGCTGTACGGGCCTCCAGGAACAGGAAAGACCCACATAGTCAGGGCCGTGGCCGGCGAGGCTGGTGCGAACGTCATAATCGCGAGAGTGAACCAGATAGTGGACATGTACACCGGGAACACGGAGAAAAACCTCCATGCGATATTCGAGCAGGCGAGGAAGAACACCCCGTGCATAATATTCTTCGACGAACTTGACGCACTTGGGGTCAAGAGGGGCGGCGACGAGCCCGGCGGGGGCAACAGCTCGGCATTGAGGCTTGCGGTGAACCAGTTCCTCGTGGAGATGAGCGGCGTCGAGAGCAACCCAGAGGGAATATTCGTTATAGGCGCAACTAACAACCCGTGGGACATAGATCCTGCATTGAAGAGGAGCGGAAGGTTCGGGGACAGCGTATACCTGAAGCCCCCGGACTACAAGACGAGGAAGGAGCTGTTCAGGTACTACACGAGGAACAAGCCGGTAAGCAACCTGAACTACGGTAGATTGTCAAGGGCTACGATGGGTTACTCCCCTGCAGATATAGAGCGCATTGCGGACAAGGCTGCGATGCTCCCGCTTCTCCACGAGTTCGAGCACAACATGAGCAGGGAATATTCGATGAAGGACGTCATGTCAATACTGAAGGACAAGGACTACAGCGGCAGCTCCCTTGACGAGTGGTACTCTATGGTGAAGAAGGACGTCATAACCAAAACGGAAACCTCTACCATAGACGGCAAGAAGCAGGTAGTGGTGAAGGAGGGCAAGCTGGACCCGCAGGAGAAGATACTCTACAAGACGATGATAAACGACATAAAGAAGAACACATCATCATGGAGGATAAAGCTCAAGGGCATGATACGATGGTTCGCCATCAACATAATATGATTCCTGCATAATGGGCGCGTCACCGCAGCGCATGGCAACCGCTTTAAGCCTTGGCATCTATCCAATTCCTAGGTAATCAAATGGCGAAGATAGTTGTTCTCGGAGGCTACGGCCAGATGGGAAGGGTGATATCGACCGATTTGTCAAAGACATTCAACGGCGAGATAACCATTGCGGGCAGAGCGGCCGCAAAAAAGGCGAAGGCGCTCCTCCCAACCCTGAACAGCAAGAGGATAAAGCTCGCATTTGCCGACTCCGCCGACAGGGACTCGATGGACAGGGTGCTAGACGGGGCGGACGTTCTGGTCAATGCTACGAACTACTATTCGAACCTGGAGGTCATGGAGCACTGCCTAAGGAACTCGGTCAGCTACTTAGACTTGGGTGGGCTTTACCACACTACCTTGAAGCAGCTGAAGCTCGACAGCAGGTTCAGGAAGAAAAAGGTCCTCGCGCTTCTCGGGTGCGGCTCAACACCCGGAATAACGAACGTGATGGCCGCACATGGCGCAAGGGACTTCGAGAGGATAGATTCCGTGCACATACAGTTCGCGGACAAGGACTACACCGATTACCACATGCCGTTCGTAGTTCCGTATTCGATGTATACGGTTCGCGACGAGTTCTCGAAGAAACCCGCAGTACTGTCTAACGGCAAGATAAAGTTCGTGGAGCCGTTCAGCGGCTCTACCGCGATACCATTCCCGCAGCCGGTAGGCAAAGTGGAATGCTTCTACACGCTGCACTCCGAGCTGGCTACGCTGCCCGGAAGGTTCAGGAGCAAAGGGATAAAGGAATGCAGCTTCCGCGGCGGATTCGACAGCGGGTTCGTGAGCCAGGTAAGGTTCCTGATAAACTCCGGGTTGATGGATGGGAGCCCGGTCAAGCTGTTCCATGGCGAGCGCGTGAGGCCGATAGACGTCACGGTGAGGATGCTCAACAGGTTCATACCCGGGAATGAGGTGAAGATAAACGATGTCGAGTTCCTCAGGGTTGAGATTACCGGAAAGCGGAAGGGGAAGCGCCGCAAGGTCGTAATGCTCTGCAAGTCAAAGACCGAAAAGAGGCACAACATTCCTGCGGGGTCATGGGATACTGGGGTTCCGCCGTCGATAATAGCGCAGATGATCGTGAATAAGGAGATAGATTCCATCGGGGTGAAGCCGCTGGACGATCCCTGCATAAACTCGGAATTGTTCTTCAGGAAGCTGAAGCTCAGGAACATGACTATCTCAGAAGTTCTTTCCTGAAGGCCCATTCTCAAGCTTGAACCTCTTCGCTTTGAACCTCGAGCTCTTCGCCCTTTTCACGGCGAACTCGAAGGCGTCAAGGGTTTCCTTCAGGTCCCCCTGCTGCTTGTGGGACAGGCAGGTATACCAGCACTCCTGCACGTCCTCGTCGATCATTACCCCCTTCATGAGCATCCAGTACTGTATCTTGGAGTACAGGTCTGCCCCATACTGGTTGTGCAGCTCCCTGTAGTTGTATATGCTGCTTCTGTTCGTGCAGACGAACTGGAACATCGACGGATGGCCCTGTACCACTGCATTGACGTCGTTGTCATCGAGAATCTTCTTCACGCCGCGCATCAGCTTGGTGCCGTACCTGTTCATTTTGGAGTAGACCGCCTTGTTCTTCAATATGTCCAGGGTCGCCTTTGCGGCAGTGAGTGATACCGGATTGCTCGCATAGGTGCCGCCCTGCCTGACATGGCCTTTGCCGGGGCCGAACAGCTTCATTATCTCTTCTTGTCCTGTTATCGCGGATATCGGATAGCCGTTGCTCATCGACTTCGCGAAAGTCGCTATGTGGGGCTTCACCCCGTAGAGCTTCTGCGCGCCGCCGCTCGATACTCTGAAGCCTGTCTTAACCTCGTCGAATATGAGCAGTATGTCATACCTGTCGCAGAGTTCCCTTAGGAACTTGAGATATCCCTGTTTTGGCATTATCCCGGCGGCATTGCCCATTATC